>JAPLGT010000044.1:0-11210 GCA_026390035.1 Chloroflexota bacterium | reverse complement strand
TGGGCTTTGTTGTCATTTGCCAACTCGCCCGGCTGATACAGCCTCAGATGTGGTTCGTGTTCCTCAAGCCGCAGGTTTGCTTCCGGCTTCCTCCAGACCCTGCCTCGCGGCAACGCCCTTGCCTTCCGCTAGTGGTTGGCGCAATCAGCCTCCACAAAAGTCTTTCACTTTCTAGTCAATGCCCATGCTGGGCGCACAAAAAACGAATAACCGCAACAGGGTTATTCGTTCAAATCATCTTGGAAAACCTGGGTTATCCCTTAGCCAGGTTGAGAAAAACGTCTTCCAACGTCGGCTCACCCTTTTGTAAAGAGCTGATTTTGACATTGCCCAGCTCAAGCATCTTTTTGATTTCGCGCTCACCCACCTGAGGCTCAACGATCACACGTAAATGATCACCTGTCAGCCCATATCGCTGGACACCCTTGGCTCCAGCAAGCGCATTCAACCCATCCAGCAGGGCACTCGTATAGATCTCCCAGACATCTCCCTGAACAAGCTTTTGCTTCAAGGCCATAGGCGTATCCATGGCCAATAATTTCCCATCACGCATGACCCCCACCCGGCCGCAGTATTCAGCCTCATCCATATAATGCGTGGTGACCAGGATGGTTACACCTTCGGCTGCCAGGTCATAGATCAAATCCCAAAACAGACGCCGGGCAGTGGGATCAACCCCACTGGTGGGCTCATCCAAAAACAAGAGCCTCGGGCTGTGCACAAGAGCTATCCCTAACGCCAGTCGCTGGCGCCAACCGGCAGAAAGCTCCCGGGTCAGCTTGGTTGCGTGCCCGTCCAAACCCACATGAGCCAGGGTTGCATTAATACTGGCTTTTTTAGTGATGCCATACACACCACCATAAAACTGGAGATTCTCCCAGACGGTAAGATCATCATAAATGGCAAACTTTTGCGACATGTAGCCCACCCGCGCCCGCACCTGTTCAGTTTGGCGGTAAGCATCATAGCCCAAGACAGTCGCGCTGCCCTCGTTGGGCGATAGCAACCCGAGCAACATTCGGATGGTAGTCGTTTTTCCCGATCCATTCGGACCCAGGTAGCCCACAATCTCACCGGGATTAATCTCAAATGAGACATGGTCCACAGCTACAAAATCGCCAAAACGGCGGGTAAGGTTTTCCACAAGCACAACTGGCAGAGTCATTTCATTCTCCAGAACTTGCTCAAAGCCTGTTTCAGGCTCCGGCTTCCAAAACAGCTTTCAAACGGTCAAGGTTGGCTTCCATCTGGCTCTTAACCTGGTTTGCAAGCAAGCCTTCGGCCAGTTTGAACATACCACCCGGTTCAGCATGAGCCTTCAGAAGCACCCGGGCACCCGTGCCCGCAGGTTTCAGCGTGATCAAACCATGCACCTGCATGGGGCCAGCACTGCCCTTATAACCAAATTTCACCGGGGGCTCGAACTCTGTAATTTCCAACAGACCATCTATCTTGCGCCCAAGCCTCTCACCTTTTGTGCTGAATTTTGAACCTACCCCAACCGGACCGGTCGCAACAGGTTTGATCTCAGCCAACATGGATTGCCAGCGCGGCAGGTTCAAAGGATTGGAAAGAAACGCAAAGGCTGCCTCAACAGGCCGGTCAATTAATGTGCCGATCTCAAAATCGATCATATCAGGCTCCTTATCAGCGTCAATCATCCTGCTCGGATAAAGCAATGAATACATCTTCCAGCACAGCTGGCACCGGTCGCGCGTCCAAAAACTTGCCACCACCAGCCGGAATGGATTTCTTCAAACCCTGGATCACTGCGCTAGCCTGAAGAGGCTTGACCCGAATATGGAGGCGATCTCCAAATGCGCGCACATCCTCCACTCCGGCTTCACGAGCCGTGATCTGTTTGAGCAGCGGCAGCGGCGCGCCGCGCAATTCAACGATACGTTCATCCAACATGCTGCGCAGCTGTCCAGGCGTACCCTCGGCAATAAGCTGACCATGTTTCAAAAAACCCACACGATGACAACGAGCAGCTTCATCCATATAGGGGGTGGAAATGATGACTGCAAAACCGTCAGATCCATCTGCCACAACCAGCTTGATCAATAACTGCCAGAAATCCTGGCGTGTCACCGGATCAACCCCCGTGGTCGGCTCATCGAGCAGCAGCACTCGCGGGCGGGTCACCAGGGCCGAGGCCAGCCCCAGCTTCTGCTTCATACCGCCCGAAAGCTGCCCGGCGTAACGATCCTTGAACGCCGCCAGACCGACGAAATCAAGAATTTCCATACAGCGTGGCTGCCATTCTTGTGACTTAAGACCACGCACCTCGGCAAAAAAGCGGATGTTTTCCAGCACGGTCAGATCCTCGTACAGCGAAAAACGCTGCGAGAGGTAACCGATGTTCATGCGAACCTGCTCGATCTGTTTTTTAACATCGTAACCACAGATCGAGGCTTCCCCAGAATCGAGGCTGAGCGCGCCAACCAGCAGCCGCAAAGTGGTGGTTTTTCCGGCTCCATCCGCCCCAACCAGGCCGTAAATCTCTCCGGCTGGAATATTGAGGTTTAGCCCTCTGACAGCCGCTACAGAACCAAATGATTTATGAAGGTCATTCGCTAGTATCATTATTTATTGTCCTGACAGGCAGACCCGGAAACGCCGGTACGTAATTTGTTGACACCATCTTTGATACTCAGGTCCATTTCCGCAAACTCACTGCCGTTAAAAAACGCGGAACAAGACCGGTGAAATATTCTAACTGTACGGACAAATTATTTAAAAGTCACATCTGCCGGCATGCCAGGCTTAAGCTGGCCTTTCGGGTCTTCAACTCCCAGCTTGATGGCAAACACTGTACTCTTGCGTCCTTCAGCCGTCTGCACATTCCGCGGGGTAAATTCAGCTTTGTCAGAAATTTCGATGACACTGGCTTTGAATATTTCGCCAGAGAAAGAGTCGACAGTTACATCCACCGATTGACCAAGGCTGATCTCGCCATAGCGGTCCTCAGCAACGTAAACAGTCAGGGTCAAATCTGTGAGCCGGCCAAGAGTGAAAACAATCGACCCAGGATTGACCACTTCGCCCGGCTCAACATTTCTGGAGAGGATGACCCCATCCGCAGGAGCCGCGACAATCAGTTTCGCCATTTGAGCGTCGATCAGTTTGAGATTGGCTTCAGCCTGGTTGATGGCAATTTTAGCCTGCGCCGCAGCAGCTGTAACCTGGTCCAAGCTTTTTTGGGCTGAGGTAACCTTGGGCGAAAGCACCCCGGTCTGCATGGCGCGCATACGATCTGCGATGGTATCACTACGTTCCTGGGCCACTTGAAGCTTGGCACGCGCCTGGAGCACATCGATTGCGCCCTCGGTTGTCAACGAGTCATCGTAAGCTTTCTGGGCATCATCCAGTTCAGATTTGGCATCATCGAAAATATTCTGAGCTTCATCTTTCAGATCCTGCCCATCGCTGGCGCCATTGGTGCGATCGAGCAAAGTCTGGGCTATCTCATAGGAAACACGCGCCAGTGATAAACGTTTTTCGGCATTCAGAAAATCGCCGCTGGTGGATTTGTCCTGTACGAATTTCAGGTTGTCTTCGGCACTGGTCAGACCAGCCTGGGCAACACTGGTTTCAGACTCAAGCGCTGCATACTGCTCAGCGCGTGTAAAATACCAGCTGCTCTGGTTGAAATCAGATGGCTTGGATTGGTCCCAATTGGCGATGCGATTGGTCTGATCTTCGCTCAAAGCAGCAGCCAGGGTCGAATCAACCTGGGCTTGCGCCACTGCAACCGAGGCATCTGCCGTACTGGCCGCCGCCCGGGCAGTTTCCAGGCTAGCCGAGGCTGCCTCGCGCTGAGCCTTGAGCAAGGAGTCGTCCAATTGGAACAAAACATCTCCGGCTTTGACAGCCTGCCCGGTGTTCACATTAACAAGAGCAACCTTCCCCGATAATTCGGGGGCAATCGATACATTAGTTGCCTCGACACTGCCGGAGGCAGTTAGATCTGTGCTGACAACCGGACGGTTGGCAAAATAAAAGTAATAGACAGCTGCCGAGATGATCAGCAGTATAAGCACGATAATCGCTGGAAGAGGGGGTCTGCGCTGCATGGTTTTCTCCTTAGGTTTAGTTTTACATTTACCGTACACGTATTGGGTACGTCATGAATAGGTCAGTCAAGTCGTTTTCTAAAGCGGAGTGCGGCGGCGCCCATGATCAATACGCCAAACAACGCTAAGGCAATGACATCATTCGTGATCATCTCAATCCCTACACCCTTAAGCAGCAGCACACGAATGATGCTCAGATAATAGCGCAAAGGCATGGCATAAGAAACGATTTGTAAAAGCGCCGGCATCGCATCCAGGGGAAAGAAAAATCCGGAAAGAAATATGCTCGGCAGCAGGGTCATCCAAACCGAAAGCATAGCCTCCTGTTGTGTATTGGCGATGGTTGATGCAAATAACCCAATGCCAAGACCCGAAAGCAGGAAAAGCGCGGATACCAGGACAATCAAAAGCAAAGAACCGCGAATGGGAACACCGAACCACCAATGCCCCACCAGCAAAACCTCGAGCGTATCGAAAAGAGCCAACAAGGTATAAGGCAGGATCTTACCCAGTACCAACTCCCACGAACGGATGGGCGTGACGATCAGCTGCTCAATTGTGCCGCGCTCGCGTTCACGTACCACGGCCGTGGCTGTCAGTATTGCAGTGATGGCAAATAAAATCATACCGATCACGCCTGGGATCATGAAGTAAGCCGAGACCAGGTCAGGGTTGTACCAGACCGTCGTGCGCACTTCCACCGGAGGTTGTACCTTGAAATTTTGACCACTGCGCGAAATTTTTTCAGCCAGAATACGCGTGGCATGATTTTGACCGATCAACTGGGCTGCAGAGAGAGCCGTGGATGCAACCGTGGGGTCTGAGCCATCCAACACAAAAGCCACCTGTGCAGTACCCTGTTTCAGGCGCTCCGCGTAATCCGGCGGGATAATCAAGCCGGCCCGGGCTTCACCCCGATCAATCAGCGCTTGTAATTCGCTTTCGGAACCAACCGAATAAGCAATCTTGAAATAATCGGCGGCGCGGTAAGCATCCAACAGGGCACGTGCTTCAGGCCCACGGCTCTGATCAAAAACAGCCATCGGGACGTTGCGCACATCATTGGTGGCTGCGTATCCCAGGAGGAACAACTGCACAATGGGAATAACCAGGATCAGCACCAGGGTGCGCTTATCGCGAAAGATCTGGATAAACTCTTTACGGATGATTGAGACGAGGCGAGAATTCATAAAGTCTCCGGGGTGCTCAGATTACGGACTGCGCGAACGGAATCTCCATTCGCGGGTTGCTTGATACCATTTAAGAAAATGTCAACAAACCTATCCAGCGCAGTTTCCTGCATTTCTGGTAACAGGATGTTATTGAGCATCATATCGGTAACAAAATAAGAAAAAAACATACCGATAAAGGCGCGCAGTAGCAGTGGCTGTGGTATGGAACGCATTTCGGGCTGAAAAAACGCCATTCTCCTGGCAATCGCCATAACATCCGGGAAAATCTTCTCGAATAAAAGCGGAGCATGCTGCCCTTTGAACTCCACCATTTCAATTAGCATCAAATTCAGAAATTCCGGGTGCTTGCTAAGCTCAGCAATCATGATGTGCGCCGCATTCCGAATATATTCATCAAGCGTCTCGCCCTGAGCATTCTCGAGCAAAGGCAAAACCGTGTAAACCGGATGGCGTTTCAACACGATCGCTTCAAAAATATCTTCCTTCGATGAAAAATGATTGTAAATACCTCCAAGTGCCAACCCGGCACTTTCGGCAATCTGGCGCATGGAAGTGGCGGCATAGCCCTGCGAAGCAAACAGGCCATAAGCCGAATCCAGGATGGCGCGGGAAGTACGATCAGATTTGGAAGGCAAGGTAATATCGGCCATATAGGTAAGTGAACGAACGTTCGTTTATATTTTAATCGAATTCTCTCTAATGTCAAGTTACATTATTATCCATTCCCCAGCGCAGCGCTCACTCCTAACACCTACTCCCAGCACCATCGTCCTTCAACGAGGCAATAAGCCTTTTGTCTTACTCAGGGCTCTTTTTTACCCGCTGCCTGACTCAAGACTGCCAAAACCAGAAACACGGCTTCGCAGCCCACTCCGAAAATGTATAAATTTCTTTTACCGCTTTGGAAAGTTCATAAAAATAACTTCCGCCATCAATTCAGCATGTTTATGGATAAGCGCCCAACAAACTTACAAAAAACTAGCCAGGGTGAACCTTTGGTACAATCACACTATGCTTTCAATGAGTCAACAACTCCGCAAACATCTTAAATTCAATATCGCCGTCAGTATGGCTGATGCAGCCCTTTTTGGAATCGGATGGGGTTTCGGTTCCTTTGGAACGGTCATCCCACTCTTTTTCGCACAGATGACGAACTCCGCCATTCTGATCGGCTTGATCCCAGCCATCCATGCAGTCGGCTGGCAAATTCCCCAACTATTTACAGCCGGATGGGTCTCGCGCATGCGCAAGTACAAACCTGCTGTATTAATGATGACAATTCATGAACGTCTCCCCTATCTTGGCCTGATGCTGGCCGCCTGGATGCTGCCCGTTTTTGGAGTCAAAATTGTACTACCGCTGGCCTTTTGCATGCTCATCTGGCAGGGACTCGGCTCCGGATTAACTGCCAACCCCTGGCAAAGCATGATCGCCAAAATTGTTCCGGCAGAATCGCGCGGCACCTTTTACGGCGCCCAGGCCGCAGTAGCCAACATACTCATCAGCTTCTCGGCGATTGGCGCAGGTTATCTGTTGGATATCATCCACAGCCCATTGGATTTTATGCTGTGCTTCCTGATTACCAGCATCGCCATGGGTCTATCCTATTTTGCTTTAGCCATGACACGCGAACCAGAAGATACCGAAAAAGAAATACCACCCGAGAACCATCAATTCTGGGAAGGCGCGCGCGATATCTTACGCAAGGATACCAATTTCGTCTGGTTTCTGGTCTTTCGGGTCGTCTACCAGTTCGCCACAATGGGGTTTGCCTTTTATATCGTTTATGGCTTGCGCGCTTTCAATATGGATGCCGTTACCGCCGGGTACCTGACCGCCGCGCTGACCATCTCGCAAACCGTCGCAAATGTCGGTATGGGCTGGTTGGGAGATCGTTTCGGGCATCGTTCCATGCTGATCGCTGGAGCGGTAGCCGTTGTGCTCAGTTCTTTTGCGGCCTGGGCCGCCCCATCAATCGGCTGGCTTTACCTGGTATTCGTACTCAGTGGCCTGGCAAACGTTTCATTTTGGACCATTGGAATGGCCATGACCACCCAATTCGGTACCGAGATAGAACGCCCGGTTTATATCGGATTGGCGAATACCCTGATCGCCCCAGCCACCATCATCGCCCCCATCCTGGGCGGCTGGATTGCGGATGTCGCTGGATACAAAACCACTTTTATGCTCTCTGCCATCGGCGGGTTGCTCACCACCCTGGTATTGATATTCCTGGTTAAAAACCCCATTATCACCAAAACACCTATTGCGGCCAATTAAGGAGCCCAGATGCCACTTATTCAAGAAAAAGTCAGCCAGGCTGTTGAAATTCTGCGCGAGAAAGAAACCGACCTGTGGTTAACGTTTGTTCGCGAGACTTCTGGGGTACGTGATCCAATCCTGAATTTCATCATCGGCCCAGGTGACCTGACGTGGGAAACCGCGCTAATGTTTACGCGGTCTGGCGAACGGATCGCCATCATCGGACGGTTGGAGGCCGAAGCTCTTGAACGCCTGGATGTATATGGAAGCATCAGCGCTTACGACAAAGGCATCAGCCAACCCTTGCGCGAAACTCTCACACGCCTCAATCCCCAAACAATCGCGATCAACTTCAGCCCAAACAACGTCCACGCCGACGGGCTGACCCACGCTATGTTTTTAAAACTGGAAGAATACCTGAAAGACACACCCTTTGCCAACCGCCTGGTCAGCGCCGAAGGGATCATCTCAGCATTGCGCGGCCGAAAGACCCCGTCCGAGGTCGAAAAAATCAGACGCGCAGTCCAAATCACCGCTGAAATCTTTGAACAGACTTTTGCATGGATCCAGGTAGGCATGACCGAAAAAGAAATCGGTCAGCACATGCAGCAAGCCCTAACCGAACGGGGTGTTGGTCCCGCCTGGCCCCTGGAAAGCAACCCGGCGGTCAACAGCGGACCAGACTCGCCAGTCGGGCATTCCGGGCCAACCGGAATAAAAATCCAGCCCGGGCATTTGCTGCACTTTGATTTCGGCGTAAAATTTGAAGAATACTGTTCAGATATTCAACGCATGGCTTACGTACTGCGACCAGGCGAAACAGACGCACCTGAACAAGTCAGCCATGGATTTGCAACAGTGCGCCTGGCGATTGAAAACCTGCGGGCTGCACTGAAACCCGGCGTAAAAGGCGTCGAAATGGATGCCATCGCCCGCCAGACCATTCTGGATGCAGGTTACCCTGAGTATATGTATGGCACCGGGCATCAACTCGGACGGGTGGCACACGATGGCGGCGCACTATTAGGCCCACTCTGGGAAAAATACGGCCAACAACCCAATCAACGCGTCGAAGCAGGCAACGTTTACACGATTGAACCCGGTCTGGCTGTGCCCGGTTATGGTTATATCGGGCTGGAAGAAGATGTGCTCGTCACTCAAAATGGGGCGGAATATCTTGGCCCGCCACAAGAAAAGTTGATCTTTTTGAAATAACGAGAATTAGTGCCGCCGGACATTTATCCTGATTCCTGGATCCCTGAAGAACACAGGAACAAGAATCGAGATAGCCATAGTTTCTGCACCAACCAGCCCATGAAAGCGAAGCAGATCTGGTTTCCCAGATGGCCGCGCAATCTTCCTCAGCAAATCAGCCTGGCTAGTTTAACTGCCCCACAGGCTGGATGATTATTCAGTAAAAACCTGGCCGGGTTCATTAAAGAACCAGTAACAGTGGGAATCCGGTCCAATTGCCGAAACCTTGAGGCAGTACCAAGGAAATCGACCTGGAACTTGAAAATAGCGGGGTTCAGACTATTTGATGAACCCCAGATTTTTGATTGTCTCAAAAAGAAGATTGCAGCCCGTTTTCTGGCGTACAACGAGGACTTGAATGGCTTGCGGAAATACGCGCCTGCATATAAATTCCAAATCTTCCCCGCCAACACCTATTTGTTGATTGGACCATAAATGAATAAATCAACTTTAAAACCATTTATTTACGGCCTGGCAGGTCTTGCCTGCATGTTGTTCAGCAGCCTGGGCTATGTGGCCGGGCATAAGTATTTTTCAGCTGCCCAAATCCTCGGGATGAGCGCCAGCCTCTGGCAGGTATTGGTGGCCGTGCTGGTCATCGCCGCCGCCGGGGGAATTGGCGAAAGTTTGTTAAAGTTTTTAGATATTGATGAGTTGATCCGGGCTGGGTTAACAGCGGCTGCAGGATTAATTGTATTGGCTGTCACAATACTCGCGTGGGGCAGCCTCGTGGGAACCAATTCGCTATTTTTCGGTATTTTCATCGTGGCTATCAATGCCATATTTTATAAGAACATACTGGCCTGGTTCAAAAACTTTGGTCAATTATCCGCCACAATCAGCGGGAAGCCTGCAAAAATTATTGCCGCTAGTGTAATTTTAATTCTGGGTGGCAATTTTTGGTGGCACTGGCGCCGCCTGTCGAGTGGGATTCGCTCGTATATCATTACGCAATCCCAAGCACCAATATCAATCTCGGCCGGATTGCTTACCTGCCTGACACCATGTTCTGGGGAATGCCCCAATTGACTGAAATGCTCTATCTGCCTCAGGTTAGCCTGGCTGGCCCCGAATCCGCCGCCGTGTTCGGGGTTTTGGTTGCAGCACTGGCAATGATCGGGATCCTTGGTTACGTCAAATCAAAATTTGATAATATCGCGGCGTGGACCTCAATTGCAGCGCTGCTATCGGGCGCAAGCCTTACTTATACTATCTCCACGGGTTACGTGGATTGGGTCAGCATTCTTTTTGGATGGGCAACCCTGGTGGCGTTAAATGAATGGCTTGAAAAACAAGACCAGCGTCTGCTTCTTTTGGCAGGTGTTTTTTGTGGCGGAGCCTTGGGAACAAAGTACACCGCCGGGGTGATTTTAATTTGTTCCATTTTTGTCTTGATATTGATGCAAAAACCTCGATCCTGGAAAACCATTTTTTCCAGCGTTGTTTTATTGGGATTGGCTGCCACACTCGCCAGCGCTCCATGGTGGATAAAAAATTTCATGGGGACAGGAAATCCGTTTTACCCGTTTTTCATCCCATCAGGAGCCATGGATCAAACCAGGCTCAGACTATACCAGAGCCTGCCTGCCTGGAAAGATTGGCGAGCGGTCATTTTCCTGCCCTGGCAAGCAACCTTTATGGGCTTTGATGGAAAAGAAGGATTTGCAGCCACAGTCGGCCCGCTGCTGGTAGGATTGGGACCATTAGCAGTGATCAATAGCAAATTAAAAGAACCGCACCAGAAAACGACAATCGGCATCGCCAGTATTGTGGCGATCACTGGATTGTTACTATGGGGAATTGGAAGCCGATTCTCGGGTTTACTCATTCAAACCCGGCTCTATTTTGCAATTTTTCCTGCACTCACAATTTTGGCAGGTGCAGGCATACATGCAATTTGGAATTTATCGTCCTTGGGCGTTCGTTTCGGTAGGTTAACATGGATGCTGGCAATGTTCATGTTTGGGCTGAACGTATTTGGCTTCTGTTCCGGGATGGTTACATCAATCAATCCCTTCTCATACCTATTACAGGGGGAAGATCGTAACAGTTACTTATTACGCAGACTGGGCGGGTACATGCTGGCAATGCAAAGCGTAAAAACCCTTCCCGATCATAGCCAGGTGCTGATGCTATGGGAACCAAAGGGCTACTACTGCCAGCCGCTCTGTGACTCGGATGAAGTATTGGATAGATGGTCTTCAGATTCTAGTAAATATTTTGATAGCCCGGCAGTCATGCATGCATGGAAAGATCAGGGTTATTCTCACATACTGATCTTTAACTAGCCACCGTACAGTTTGATAAAGGCGAAGGTTGATCGGCAGACAAATCTGGTAAAGTAGTTTTTGCGAGAAAACATTTTGCCAGGAGAAGTCATGCCGATCAACCACCTATATGATACCTTTTTTCGAAAAATTAGCGA
>JAPLGT010000110.1:0-26344 GCA_026390035.1 Chloroflexota bacterium | reverse complement strand
GATCTGGGCTAATGTTGGAAAAAACCAGCGCCGCTTCTTCGGAATTCAGAAGTGCCAAAGCCTCGGCATCCCGACCTTCTCCCTTTAACCACTGAATCATTTCCCGTAGCACCTGGCTTCGTTCCTGCCAATAAAGATTGTTCAGCTCTTCGATCGGCTCGATACTTTTCCCCAGGTGGTACGCTAATTCAAGCAATGGCCCTCTCTGTATCTGATCGGGTTTTAGAATGCCCAGAACAGATTTCCGGTGGGAAAGCATCATGCGGAGCAATATGATTTCTGGAAGATCTTCTTCAGCGAGATGCGCCTCAATGAACGAAATGAGCTCGTAAGGTTTCCCTTCAGATGGGTTGTCGATCACAAAGAGTTCGAATGTGAGTTTGAAAATCCAAATCACCTTTTGCCATTGTTGGTTGCCCATCAAACCATCAAGAACATGCAAAATATCCTGTACATGAATTTGATGTGATAACCGATGAACGCCATTTAAAACTTCATCATGAGTGCGATAAACCCAGGCATAAATGGCATCGTTATAACGCTGATCGAAAGCATTCTCCCCGGTTAAGAGCGCCAACTTCTCCCGCGCAAACTCGTACAGCAGCGGGTGCAGTTGGATGAAACGTTCCCCCTTGATATTCAGGACATCGACCAGGTTGTAGCGCAACAAGATGGCTGTCAATTTGTCGCCTGCCAGTGTGTTAGCGACATTAGCAATATCGTCCAGCAAGGTTTTTAAAATCGTGCGCGTTTGGAAGGCCCCCGCGTAATCAAAATAATTGGCGGCTTGCGGATTGGTTTTTGCCAATACCTGGTAGGTGATATCGAAACAGAATCGCAGACTGGTTTCCCGCGAGTCCTGGCTGGCCGGATATTCCAGGGCATCCAGCGCAAACTGTTCCAGTTTTGTCTGAATTTCCTGCGCTGAGTAGCCCAATTCGAGCTTTAGACCAGATAAAATCCGCAAGGCAAGCGGAAGTCCGCCAGTTTTCTCAACCAGAGCTTCCATCGCCGGGCTGGTGTCTGCGAAAAACTTGCTCCCTTGTTCCAGCGAGAACCCGCCAAGTTGGATTTGTTGCAACAACCCGTTTGCACGGAGCTCATTTTCCGCCAGGCGAGTGCGACTGGTGATGATCAGCTTTCCAAGGGAACCGGCCAACCGCTGCCATTCCAACAGCCCCGCCACATCCTGCAAATTATCCAGAATGAACAAAACCCTACTCTTGCGTGTCAGGCTGCGCAGCTTTTGTTCAATCGCACCTACCGACTCTCCTGCCATATCGATGCTCTCGGCAATCTGACGCAAGCCGTCCGCGTAGTTCGCCTGCTCCACGTTTACCCAGAAAATTTTCTCGTAATGTTTTTTGAGCCGGTGCCAATCAAGACGCACCAGGCTCAGCGCCAGCGTGCTCTTGCCGCTGCCCCCTGGGCCGGTAAGCCAGAGCACTTGCACCTGCTTGTTGTTCAGGAGCAGTTTCAAAATTTCTTCTTTTTCGTTCCGTTCGATGTAATCGATTGGGAAAGTGCCCACCTGGGGGATCTGATGGACAAGATCAACATTTTCATACAGCGCTTCCAACGCCTGCGCCGTCAGGTTGAGCAGGCTGCCTGGCCAGTTTTCGCTCATCCATGCGCGCATCTGATCTGCGCTGGAAAATCTTTTGGCCATACCATCCAATAGAGTCTGATGCACGTTGGCAGACAGGCCGCGGGTCAATTCACCACCCGGGCTGGCATAGAATCCACGGCTGGCTTTTGAGAGCGTGCCATCTTTCAGCTTTAAGGCTTCTTCCAGTCCGGTGATCGTTTGAACGTCGAAAAGGCCGAGCAAAGCTGGCCAGGGGAGATCGTGACTGATTTCTTTGGGAATACGAGGAAAAAGACGGGACATTATTTACCTTCGGCGGGACATTTTTTGAAACTTGCCCCGCGTCGCATCTGTGAAAATAAGAGACATAAAGGACGGCGGGTATTGTAACGAAAAGAAGCCGCCTTTACAACCTGAATAAACTCATGTCAATCGCAGCGCGCAGCGGAAAAGACAGAGTCTGAAGGCAACTTATGACTCAGCCCGATGCAAGTCTCGACTTTTCGGAAAATCAGCAGCGGGCTCGTACAATCACGGAGCCGCGATCAACTTGTACAAATCTGCCAGTACCCTTGGCAGATTGGCTGACCAAAATCATGGCCAGGCTATATGCTCAATCTGATCCAACTCAACCTCGTTCCTTGGATGAATAACATGCAAATAAAAAACCTGCAACCGAACCCGCTCTTTGCTGCAGCTTATCTGCGCTGCAGATCTTGCCATGAGTCAGATTTTTATACTCTGGATGTGCAGCGGCATCAGATCGAAACACGCGCCAACCAGGATGGCCTGACTTTGGTCAAATTTTATTCCGAATCTGGCCCAAACAACTTACAGCGACCAGCGATTGACCAACTGATGGCTGATGCCCAAAAAGGAAACTTTGCGATCCTGTATGTTGACACGCTCAGGCGCATTGACCGACGGTTGGAACGGGTAACAAACCTGGCAAAACGATTACATGAAGCCAATGTCAGCCTGGTATCCATCGGCGAAGGTTTCGACATGCGCAACGTAGACACAAGGTTAAGGTTCTTCTCTTTCATGTCTGTGAGCGAGCAGTTAAGAATATTTTGCTATTCAAATCAGCAAAGACCTGAAAGAAATTAGCCATTTGCAAGCAGGTGGTCCGGTTCGAATTGCCAGCTTTTATCAAATGCGAGAATTGTCATGACCAAATCAAACTTAAATCCTTCCAGGCTGCTCGGCGCCGCGTACATCCGTTATTCGTCCAGCATGCAGGATGATTCCTTCAGCCTGGAAGCGCAGTTACGCCAGATCAATGCGCGCGCCGCTTCGGAAGGTGTTGAGATCGTCAAAGTCTATTCCGACCCTGCGACTTCGGCTTACAAGAACAAATATCGTCCGGGCATCGCCCAAATGTTGGAAGACTCTCACAAGGGTCAATTTGACACAGTCTATGTTCACAAGGTCGACCGGTTGGCGCGGCGGCTCGAGTGGTCGATTGAGATTGTAAAACAGCTTCAGAAAGATGATGTGACGCTTAAGGCTGTGGAACAAAATTTTGACCTATCCACTCCCGAAGGCAAACTGATGTTTCATCTGCTGGGTTCACTGGGCGAGTTCTATTCCGATAATTTGAGCAAAGAAACGCACAAGGGTAAGCTGGAACGCGCCCGGCAAGGTTATCATAATGGCTGGGTGCCGTGGGGCTATAGGAGTGAGAAAGTTGGTGAGCACAAATTAGCAATCCAGAAAGAGGAGCTGGTTCCAGCAGTTCAGCAGATGTTCGAACGCTACGCCAGCGGGCTGTATTACGACCAGGACGTGGCGGATTGGCTCAACGAGCAAGGTTTTCATACGATGTTTGGCAAGTTATTCACCAAGGATGCCGTACGCGATATGCTCAAAAACAGGTTTTACAAAGGGTATATCACCTACTGTGGAACCTACGCCCGCAATGGAAAGACCCGCCGCAAG
The DNA here is from genome assembly GCA_026390035.1 of Chloroflexota bacterium. Lineage (GTDB taxonomy): Bacteria > Chloroflexota > Anaerolineae > Anaerolineales > Villigracilaceae > UBA5195. The sequence goes on along the minus strand of JAPLGT010000110.1, from coordinate 22,815 downwards.
AAGGATGGGGAGACGATCAAGGGTCTCCATGCGCCCATCATCAGTGAAGAACTCTTTGATAAGTGCCAAAAAATCCGCGCGGAAAGAAGGCGCCAGATAAATTCCAACCAGACCACGCGCAAGGTGTATCTTCTGGCGGGTCTGCTCACTTGCAAAGAATGCGGGCGCCGGATGCGCGCGCAGAGCGCTAATAGTGGACGCTACTACCGCGAATCATCCCGTTTTGTCGGGACGGTGTGCCAATATAGTGGAAAGAGCGTACGGGCAGAAGCTGTGGAAGAACAGGTGTCCAAGTTAATGGAAAGCCTGGTGTTGCCTGAGAACTGGCAGGCGGCGTTACAGGAAATCCTGCGTACCAAAAAGGATGAGATCGACCCACAGAAAGAGAAGGCGCGTATAAAGAACGAAATGCGCCGGATGCGTGAAGCCTTCAAACGAGGCCTGTATGAAAATGACGAACATAACTTTTGGCGGGAAATCGAGGGCCTGCAGGTGCAGTTGGAAGCGCTTGAGCAGCTCACCCCGCATGAAGTCCGCCAGGCTGGGATGGTGCTGGCCAATCTGCAACAGGCCTGGCGCGCGGCAACGATGGATGAGAAGCAGGAGCTCTGCCAGATTATTTTAAAGCAGGTGGAGTATGATTTTGGCACTGGGAAGGTTGCGCGTGTTTCGCCAAAGGCAGAATATGAGGTGTTGTTCAGGCTGATGGATGGCTCGACTGAAAAGTGATGGAAGTGCCGCCCCTGGTTTTTACACCAGGGGCGGTTTTCATTATTGATCTGATCCTGGCCACATCCGGCATAACATACTCAGTGCCTGTTTTGCAGACGCAGCATAGAAAAGCTACTTTCTGGTTAGTGCTCCTCTCATTAATATTTGGATGATGATTTCCATCAGCCTATCAATTCTTGGTGAAGGTGGAACTTGAGAACCATTTTGGTTTGCCATGCAGAACTCCAGGTGGAGTTCCAAGTCGACTTGAAACATTGAAAAACAAGGTATACAACGTTGATTGCTTCTGGCAGTCGGGTGGGATTTGGCTGCCAGAAAGAATTGCGGTTTTCGAAAACATTGGAACATCAGGGTACAGTGACGTAAGAAGGATACTTTGTTGTGAGTTTCCTGCGTGGAGAGTTTGTGGAGTCTTTTGGAGAAACCAAATTCGGCCAATAATTCGCAATCTGAGCCGGTGAAACTGTGCCCAGATGTTGAAAATGTTTCGATTTAATTGGGTTCGTTATCTCTCATTCTGTCTTCTCATTTGAAAGTAAACTCAATGCATTGAGAAAGAAAGGATACTTTGTTCTGAGTTTCCTGCGCGGAGAGTTTACGGAGAGTTTTAGCAGCAAGAAATTTGCGAAATTCGATGAATATTTTCGCAATCTGAGCCGGCGAAACTGTGCCCAGATGGTGAAAATGTCTCGATTTAATTGGGTTTGATATCTCACACTCAGTCTTCTCATTTTAAAGTAACCTCATCAATGCGCATTGATAGGGAAAGGATACTTTGGTTCTGAGTTTTGTGCGTGGAGCATCTGTGGAGCATTTTTGGGGAGGCGATTTGCCAAAATCAGCAATTATTTTCGAAATCTGTGTAGGTGAAAATTTGTCAAGTGGTGAAAAGACAACCGATTAAATTGGGTTTAACATCCATTCCACTCAGTATTTAAAAAAGAAATAGCCACCTGGTAATTCCACAGGTGGCTATTTTGTACTTCCCGCTTGTAAAACCGTTTCACAAATTGAGCGTTCTCATAAGGGAGAGATGAATATCGTATCGATTGTCAAGTTAGGTGCGGCGGCCGAGGCAACAGAATAAAACCAAAAGCCATTTTATGCGTGAATGAGTTGTTCGCACACAGAATGGCTCTTGAAATGGTGTTGGAAGGGGATAAATATAAAAAATAAATTTACAAGCCATTTCTAATCATCATTTTGGGGATGATAGAAAAGGCTTGTAAATTTCGCGCGTTTTGTGTTTTCCCAAAAATCTATTAAATGCTACACAAGCCATCAACCGGCAGGCTTGAATATAAATGTTCCATCCGCGAAATTAAAAAGATTGGAATAATTACCGAAATACCCGTCAATTCCATGATCCCGTGCACACGAGGAGTCGGGCTCAAAAAGACCATTTTCCATCTCTGCTGGTGAGCCTTCTCTACTGTATTCCTCTTTCTCATTTGACATTCCAGTAAGAAACACACAAGCAAGAGTACCAGTAAGTTTTTATGCATACGCTCTGCGTCATTGCAAACTGCCAACCCGAACTTGACAACCCGGCTTTTTATACTATACTCCCGATAGGATAAATTAGGACAATAGGCAATTATGAAACTAACAACCCGTAGTGAATACGCACTTTTAGCACTGGTCTACCTCGCTCGTCACCCATACGGCGAGTATATTTCGATTGATACCATCGCCAAAGCCCAGGGCATGCCGCCGAAATTTCTTGAACAGTTGATGCTGGCATTAAAACGGGCACATTTATTGCGCAGCACCAAGGGGCAGCATGGCGGCTACTCACTTGCCAAATCTCCGGAACAGATCACGCTGGCTGAGGTTGTCCGCCTCTTCGATGGGGCGCTGGCTCCGACTGAATCAGTCAGCGAAAATTTCTACGAGTCTACGCCGATTGAGAAGGAAAAAAGTCTGACTGCGATATTCAAGGATATTCGGGATTATGTTTCCAATAAATTAGAGAAAACCACCATCGCAGATGTGATGGATTGAACATTTTGGCTTCCCTTGGCCCATCTCTGACCGGAGATGGGCTTTTTTTTGGGATAAATGTCACTTTATCCCATTGCAAATGTCATAATTCAGTCGCTGAATATTGACAAGTATAAGGTTTTGGATATAATTCCCATTGAGTTAGTCATATAAGGAGCGATGTGAAACTTTCCCTGCACAGCGAGTACGCGCTGCTCACCCTGATCCACCTGGCGCGCATTAATCAGGCGGTCTCCGCGACCGAAATTGCCGCGCTCCAACAAATTCCAGCAGAATCGCTGGCAGAAATTTTGTCGGCACTGAGAAGTTCCGGATACATTGTCCAGGATTCCACGGGCGGCCAGGTGCAGCTTGCCAAGGGCGCAGCAGAGATTTCGGTCGGTGAGATCATCCGTTTGTTTGACGGAGCGCTGGCTCCACTTGAACCAGTCAGCTCCAAAGGCTACGCCCCTGCGCCAATGGACCGGGAAGAGAAACTCAGCGGGCTGTTTGAGCAGATCCAGGAACAGATTATTGAACGCCTGGAAAACACTACAATTGCCGAAATGGCATAATTTTTTTTGTCCTATTATCCTACTAAGTCAATAGGATATATTGTAGTTAGATATTATCCATCCAAATAATCAAGCGCCCCCGCCTTCCAATCTTCCAGGACAGGCCGGGCACAAGGAGAAAATATGATTGAAAGCATCACGATCTTAGGTGGACACAACCGCGCGGGTGTTCCAGAAGCTGTTGAGCGCATTGAAATGAAAATGGGCGATGTAATCAGCATTGTGGGGCCAACCGGCTCTGGCAAAACCACCCTGATCAACGATCTGGAACTGTTTGCGGACGCCAACACGCAGACTGGTCGGCGCATGCTGATCAATGGCCAGCGGCCGCCCCTGGAATACCGTGACAACCCGGCCATGAACCCGATCGCGTTGATCACCCAACACACCACCTTCCTGTCTGACCTGCCGGTGCTGGAGTTCCTGACCATGCACGCCGGCATTCGCGCAGTGAAAAAGAGCCAGGTGGATGAGATGATCCAGAAGACGCTGTCTTTTGCAAATGAGCTGACCGGCGAACCAATTGTGCTTACCAGCCGCATGACCGAGCTTTCAGGCGGACAGACCCGCGCCCTGCTGATCGCGGATGCTACCATCATCTGTAACACGCCCATCGTGCTGCTCGACGAAGTTGAGAACGCCGGTATCAACCGCACACGCGCGATGGAGCTGCTGCGCCAGTATCGCAAGATTTTCATCTTTGTCACCCACGATCCGCGCATTACCCTGCTTTCGGATTATCGCATCGTGATGCAAGGCGGCTCGATCACCAAGGTCCTGTATACCAACGAAGAAGAGCGCACTTTCTCACACAAGGTCAGCAAACTCGATGACTTACTTTCCGCCATGCGCGACAAAATCCGCTTTGGCGAACGCCTGAACACCCACGAACTGGAGGGATTAGCATGAAACTCGCCATCTGTGCCGGGCCGGCGACCACCGGCAAAAGCTCAGTCCTGCGCCACATGATCCGCAAGCTGCAAGACGCGGGTGACCGCGTGGCTTTCCTGAAAGTCGATGTGCAGTATGCCGAGGAAGATGAAATCTTCGCCAAAGAGTTCGGCATTCCCACCAAAAAAGTCTATTCCGGCGAACTGTGCCCGGATCACTGCAACGTAATGGTTTTGGGCGATGCGCTCAAATGGGCCGGCGAGCAGGGCGCGAACATTTTACTGGTGGAAACCGCCGGGCTGTGCCTGCGCTGCTCACCTTACGTGGATGGCGGGCTGGGCATGATCGTGATCGAAGCCACCAGCGGCACCAACCTGCCGCTCAAGATTGGTCCGATGCTCTCACTGGCCGATGTATGCGTGGTCACCAAGATCGACCGCGTCTCGCAGGCCGAGCGCGAGGTCTTCCGGGCGCGCATCCAGGATGTGGCCCCCAATGTGCGCGTGCGCGAAGTGAATGCGCTGTATGGCATCGGCATCGACCCGTTGGTGGACATTCTGCACAACCAGCCAGATACCTGGGATAGGATGCTGCTGCGCGGCAACCCACCGGTGGGCACCTGCACCATCTGCGTTGGCAAAAAGGAAATCGGCTGGCAGGCCCATTTTGGCGTGGTACGTTCCCTGGAGAACCAGAACTTCTACCGAGGTGAATAAGGATGGAACAGATTTACTTTGACCATTCGGCCACAACCCCGCTTGACCCGCGTGTTGTCGAAACCATGCTGCCCTTCTACGGGGCCAACTTCGGCAACCCATCCAGCCTGCATTGGGCCGGGCAGCAGGCCAAACAGGCAATCGAAACAGGCCGCCGCCAAGTTGCCGATCTGTTCCACGCCAGCCCGGACGAGATCATTTTCACGGCCAGCGGCACTGAATCCGATAATATGGTTCTCGTGGGTGTTGCCAACCAGTACAGGCCGCAGGACTGCCACATCATCACCTCGTCTTTCGAGCATCCGGCCATCCTGGAAACCTGCAAATACCTGGAAAGACTCGGCTATGCCATCTCGTATCTGCCTGTGACCACCGAAGGCATCGTTGAACCAGCAGTGCTGCAAGCGGCGCTGCGCCCCAACACGCGGCTGGTTTCGATCATGGCTGCCAATAATGTCGTTGGCACACTGCAGCCGATCGCAGAACTTGCCCAGGTTGCCAGGGCGGGCGGTGCGCTGTTCCACACGGATGCCGTCCAGGCCGTCGGCAAGATTCCCCTGCATATGGATGTGTTGCCAGTCGATTTTCTGTCGCTCTCGGCGCACAAACTGTACGGGCCAAAAGGGATCGGCGCGCTCTACATCCGCAAGGGCCTCAAAATCGAACCACTGGTGCACGGCGGCGGACAGGAGCGCGGCTTGCGTTCGGCTACCGAAAACGTGGCAGCGATTGCCGGTCTGGGCAAGGCTGCCGAAATTGCGGCAGCGGAAATGTCTGCTGAGGCCAGCCGGCTGGTGCGCTTGCGCGACCGGATCATCGAGACCATCCAGACTGAAATCTCGAATGCTTACCTGGTCGGCCATCGTTACAAACGCCTGCCGGGGCATATCTGCCTGGGCTTTGCCGGGCAGGAGGGCGAAGCCATCCACCTGATGCTTTCGCTGGACGAAGAGGGCATTGCCATTTCAACCGGCAGCGCCTGCAGTTCTCACAGCGCCGGGCAGCCTTCCTATATCCTGATGGCGATGGGGCTGGACCCAATCCGGGCGCGCGGCTCGCTGCGCATCACGCTTGGCCGCTTTAATACCGATGCGGAAGTGGATCGCTTCCTGGAAATCCTGCCGCGCATAGTGGGTGAGATGCGCCCTGTCACATCCCGCAGTTTTGCCACCGTTCAATCAACTTGAAATTATAAGGAGCCCATCCAATGGCACTCAACCAAACCTACACCGTGAACGACCTACCCGGCCTGAACTGCGGCGTATGCGGCATGCGCAGCTGCGAAGAAATGGCGTTGCGCTTGCAGACCAACCCTGAAAGCATCAAGCGCTGTATCTATCTCTCGGACAACCGTTACGAAGCCCGCGAAATCGCCACCGAGAACCGCAACAACCCACTCAATGCGCCTGTGGCTCCGGCTGCAGCGGTAATCACAGTGGCCCCTGCTTATTCCGCCGCTCCCCAGGTTTCAACGTGCGCTGGTTGCGGCCCCGCTGCCGCAGCAGTTGCGCCCTTCGTCCCCGGCATGAGCAACCAATGGCGCGACAGCCTGGGCCGCGAATTCGACTTTTACCTGGAGCATTTCCCTGAAGAGCCCGGCCCGCGCGAAATCATCATCCCGCACAACCCGATGATCACGCGCGAAATGGATATCCAGGTCGGAGACATTCTGATCGGTCGCCCGCTGGGCATGTCCTGCGGCTGCCCGATCACACACTGCGGTGTGGCCATGAACGTTGACAAGCGCACCGGCGTGATCGTGTGGTGTGTGACCGGTCCGCTCAACCCACGTTCAAAGGGTTTCAAGGATCTCGGTTATTACATCGCCGAAGGGTACGAAGGTCTGATCAACGAAGCGCGCACAGATATCAAAATCGGTATGCGCTACTATTTCCAACCGCAGATGTGCATGCTGCAGTGGCGGCACAGTGGGCTGGTGAACTTCCTGAATCGCACTTCCACAGGCTATCAGGTGCGCGTCGAAGGGCTGTGGATCGGCTAATTCCTCTCTGGGTGAGAAGAGACAAAAGACGGCGCGCAGAATTTTGCGCGCCGTCAAAATTTTAATTTCGCCGTCAGAAGTCCAGCAGGTTCAAGCGCCAGCCGTATCAATCATCCCAGGCGAATAACTTTTGTTCAATTTCCACCCGTGATATATGAGCGCGGAACCTGCGCTTAGACAATACACCTTGATTAAGATCTCAATCACCTCATCTGGGGTCAGGATAAAAATTAGACCAGTATTGACACCGTAGGTAAATGCATACAATCCCAGAAAAATTAAGCTGGCCCCAGTGAGCGGGGCGAAGAGACCGGCAAGGGCATGGTTTCTCACCGTGTAAACTACGGCCAGGATTGCGCAGATAAACAGCCAGCTATCCGCGATGGGAAAGGACATGAACCAGGTTTTATAACCGGGCACAAGATCAGTCACCTGGAAGATACCTGTAAAGACCGCTATCCAGTAAATAATTCCCGCCACAGCGGTGAACGTTGCCAGGCTAATAACGATTCGATTTGAATTCATTGTTTACCTTTCTTTTAGTGAACTACAATTTTAGAAAACAGGTTAATCACCAGGATGCCAGCCAGGATGAGAGCAATACCAAACCCGCGCGCCCAATCCATTCCTTCATGCCAGAGCAGCATCCCGACAATCGCCGTCAGCACAATGCCTATCCCCGACCACAAAGCATATGCTGTTCCCATAGGGATGACTTTCAGGCTAAGCGAGAGCAGGTAGAACGACAGTCCATAGCCAGCCACGACCACCAGGCTCGGAATAATCTTTGTAAAACCCTCCGAAAATTTCAGGGCTGTGGTGGCAGCCACCTCGCAAATGACTGCCATAAAAAAGATCAATGCGATTTTCATTGAGACTCCCTGTCAGAAAGTTTTAACAAAGCGGTTAACATTTTCTGGCGCATATCAGGCGTTGGCGACGCGAAATTCAAAAGATCCGCCAGCCACAGGCCGTCCACCGCCATGCGGATGATCGTGCCCAATTCTGGCGATCCTGCGCTGGCTGCTGCCTGCTCCTGCCAGCGTTCATAATGATTTCGCAAAGGTTTCAAAAGGTCAGGGTCGCTGGCAATAGCCGCAAACAAAGCGGAACCAACACGGTCCAGTTTGGTATTTTCCTGAAATGAGGCCCGAATATACGCTGAAAGCCAATCACCGTTATTTTTTATAAGCTCACCTTCCAACATCGCATCAAACTCTCTGACCAGATATTCAATCATGCCTTCGATCAGGACGTTTTTGGAAGGAAAGTGATAGAGCAGACCGCCTTTGCTTACACCTGCCTGCCGGGCAACAGCTTCAAGTGTAAGAGCATTGACACCTTTGGAGACAATAACCGCGTTTGCGGCATCCAATATAGCTATTCTGGTTGTGTTCGTTATGTCTTTTTGTTTCACAAAAACAGTATACCGTCCAGACGGTATACTGTCAAGAATATTTTCCGGAGATTAACGTATCAAATCATCACACTCTCAGTTTCAGGCAGTAAAAAAAAGCAACAACCATTTTAATATTCGGCCTGCTTGCCAGTGCTATACTATTTTTAGGTGATCGCGATGCTCTCAACCCTTACAGTCGAAAAAATCCTTGAACACATCTCTCCTGAATTACAGGATATTATCCTGGAGTTAAGAAATATCGTTGCAACGCTTGCACCCGATGCAGCTGAAGAATTCCGTAATAAAGGCTTTATCATTTACGATGCCCGGCGCGGAGGACCCGTGAGTGCAGGTATTTGCCAGATTTTGATTATTCAAGAACACATCGAACTGGCTTTCATTCACGGGGCTTTTCTGCCGGACCCCAAAGGCCTTTTCACAGGCGAACGCCGTTACAAAAAAATTGTGCGGATTACCTCCTTCGCTCTTGCCCCCTGGGATGATTTGAAAGATTTGATAACAGCTTCCGTCCACTTCGATCCCCGTTCACATCAGATTATGTAATCGCTTCTGTCAGGGTAGGATCTGTCTTGCAGGCAGGTATCAATTGCCTGAAAATGTCTGTTCGGGCAATTGATACCTGCCTGTCACGAATGTTCCACCCCTAACCTACATGGAGGCTGGTTGGCGGGGTAAGGGTGGTGATGAATATTGAAGATCCTAATCTCCAGCCCTTAATCGACAGTATCCTAAACGTCAATCATGGAACTGAGTGAGTAATTGTTCTGCCCTGGTCACACCATGATTTACATGCCGCACATCACCCCTAGTGCCAATCACAAAGGTGGTTGGCACACTCAACACGCCCCAACGACTGGCAACCTCCGACTGCTGACTGGCATCGATTTCCAGCACTTGCAATCTCTCTCCCAGGATCTGGCTTAATCTGTTAATCGCCGGACGTTGCACTGTCTTACAGGGAACGCAGTTTGGCGTGGTGAAATAGACCAGCACAAAGGCCCCAGGGCGCAGCGATCCCAGTTCCGTTAGCAGTCCGAAGGCGCGTTGCCGCAGCCAGCGTTGATAAAACCGGACCAGGCTCAGACTGCCCAATATGAGCAGCAGCGCAATCACGGCGCGGGTCAAGATATCCATATCGTTATCTTACTTTGGGTTTCATACCCGGGAAAATTCCAGCTGGCGGAGTTTTGGTAAAGCCGGGTATTTTTATAATGCCCAGCCAGTAATACACGGCGCAGCCCACGCAAAAAACGCCAAAGGCATTGAGCGCGGCCAGGGCCACAACCAGCCAGACTAGCATCCAGCCCAAAATGCCGGCACCCAGGAACAGCGCTGCAGAGCCAACTGCCATAAACGCAAAGCCCAGAAATTGGGCGAAGCGGTGCGGCTCTGGATTATCGTCGAGCACATTCGGTTTGAGCAAACCCAGCGGTTTATACACATGCCGGTAGAGTAGGACAAAGCCAGGGAATTTTAGCAGCGAACCCACTCCCATGACAACCGCAACAAAAGCGGCCAGGATGGGCAGGTTGAAAATAAAAGCAAGAATATTGAGAAGAATGATGGTTAATTGATTGGCTTTGAGGGCCGAGTGGTCCACTTTCTGAAGGTTTACAGCTGTCATTTTCCGATTCCTTTTCATATTTGTGAGATAAAGTCTACCCATGCTGGGCTGCGCGCCCTTGGACGTCAAGTTCAGCATCCTGATGATCAATTTCCGTCGGAAAGTGCCGGGGTTTCAACAAATTCACGAACAAGTAACTTTGCCAGATCCAGCGCCTGGCTGCGGATTTCCGGAATAGCGATGGATTCCCACAGGCCGGGGATCCGCAGTGGACCGAGTGTGAAAAGACCCGCGACCGGGCAGCCAGACGCATCAACCAGCTGTCCATCGGGACCGGTCTCAACCCCCAACCGCAGCGGGTCGGGGGTTAACCAGCCTTGCTGGCGCATCTGAGCCACCAGGGGCAGTTCGGCTTTGGCGTAATCACGTCCCGGACCGCTGCAGTTGATTACCCGCGCCACTTGTAAAGTAAAAGTCACCTGCGTATGCGCAGTGCGCAATCTGATCGTCGCAGCCGTACCATCTGAGCTGGCCTGCACAATCCGCCCGGCATGGATGCGAAGCACACCCAGGACCATCAATTCGTCCAATTGAGCAGCGATTTCTGGAGCCATACGATGGCGGTGAATATCCCACAGGTTGCGGGTATGGCGCAGGAAGGATGCGCGCTGTGCCATGCTCCAACCCTGCCAGATGGCAGCGGTGTGCGGACGCAGACTGTCAATCACTGTGCGCCAATCACCGCCATTTTGCAGGTCTCGTTCAATCTCGCTGCGCAGCCATCGTAGCGCCCCAAGCGGGGATCGAAAGTCATGGGGAACCTGGGCCATTGGGCGGGCCGGGTGGGTTTGATGGCGTTGATAAAGCCGTCCGTGCCGTGAAACAGCATGGATTGGGCCACGGTGACCGCTCTCTCGCAGGGAAAGCACCACATCCACCATGGTCAGGCCAGTGCCGATCAACAGCACAGGCGCGTCCGCATCCAACCCATCCAGCACGCCCGCAGCCCACGGGTTGCGCCGATAGAAATGGGCGATTCGGCTCACATCCAAAGGGTCGCCGGGCATTAGCAGATTGCCGGTGGCCAATACAACTGCGTGAGTCTCAATTGCCAGGCCATTATCCAGGAGGACACGCCATAGGCCGGCTTGCTGGGTCAATTGGATGGCGTTTCCTTTTACCGGCACAATTGCTTCGCTGCGCAGGGCGTGCCCAAGAACACTGGCGAGATAGTCGCCATACAAGCGGCGTTGGGCAAAGGTTGTGTCATCTGCGGCAGGCATACGCTCCGCAAGCCAGCTCAGAAAGTGTTCGCGATCATCCGGGAATGCGCTCATGTTGCCCGCTGGGACATTGAGCAGGTTGGCGCGATAAGGCGCCTCATAGGCCACGCCGCGCGCCGGGCGTTCGCCGACGCCAATCAGGGCCAATCGCGCACCAGCAGGGGCCAAGCGGCTGAACTGCGCTGCCAACAATGCCCCGCTCGCACCGGCGCCAATTACTGCCACATCAAAAGGCAGTTCGAGACTCATGTTATTCGCCTCCCTGCAAGGTTTCAAAGCCGGCATCAACCCAACTGGCAATTCCATCTTCGAGTGCAACCAGATTTTTGAAACCCATTTGCTCCAAAATTGAGAGTGCCACAGTTGAACGGTTGCCGCGCGCGCAGTGCACCACCAGCGGGCGGTCATCCGGCAGCACCGCCCGGGCGACTTCTGGCAACGAGCCTGCTTCCACATGCCGCGCGCCAGCGATATGGCCCTGCGCCCATTCTCTGTTGTAGCGCACATCCAGCACAAACGGTTTTTCCGGCTCAGCCAACCAGGTATGCAAATCGCGGGCAGAAACAGATTTCCAGCGAGCCACAGAGAAGCCCGCCCCTTGCCAGGCACCCAGCCCACCAGCCAGGTAGCCACGCAAATCATCATAGCCGATGCGAATCAATTGCAGCACCGCCTCAGATCGTTGCTCAGGAGTATCCGCCACCAGCACGATCGGCGAACCGAACGGCACGACCCAGCCAGCCCAGGTAGTCAGCGGCGTGACAAGCGGAATGCCATAAGCATTGGGGATGTGCCCGGCGATGAACATGCGGCTGGTGCGAACGTCTATCACCACAGCGCCTGAATGGATTTCTCTCTGGACTTCGCTCGGCCGGAGAGCTGCCAGAATCGGCACCCCGCCCAAAATGCGCGCACCTTTACGGTTTACAGCCCTCGAATGGCGGTAATAGGTGGGGTAATTGGAAAGTCCGTTGGTGGCACGCATGACAAAGGCTTCTTCAGCTGTCAATTGGAAAAACGGGTTGGTCTGGCGTTCCTGCCCAATGGTGGTGACGCGCGCCCCGCTGGAAGTCGTATTACAGAAGGATCCGGCGCCATGTGTCGGATAGACGATGACATCATCGGGCAGGAGCGAAATCTTTTTATGCAGCGTGTGATAAAGATCATGGGCCAGTGGCACGGTATGTTCGTGACCGAGCAGGTCCGGGCGTCCGGTTCCACCGACGATCAAAGAGCCGCCGCTGAACAGCGCGCCAGGTGTCTCACTTTTAGCGGCATAGGCCGCGAAACTGATATGTTCTGGGGTGTGCCCAGGGGTGGATAGGATGCCAATCGAGAGATGCCCAAGGGTGAGCTGGTCGCCATCCTTGAGCGCGATATGCTTGAACTCTGCCGCAGCAGCCGCACTCGCGCCGATCTGGAATTTTTGGTTCTGGTGCGCAATCCCGAGTCGGTGAGCCAGTTCATGCGCCCCGGAGACAAAATCCGCGTGCAGGTGCGAATCCAACGCGTAACCCACCCTGAAACCCAATCCATCCGCCGTTTGCAAGTACTTCTCTACATCGCGCTGCGGGTCAATCACCGCGGCGTCACCGGTTTCTTCCGATGCGATCAGGTAAGAGGAATTTCCCAGGTTCTCATCCACAAATTGCTTTACGTACAGACCTTTCAATGGTTTTTCCGGGGTCATATCCACCTGTAATGTTGAAAGGGTAGTTTGCATAAGTCAATCTCCTTTTATTATTTATAATATCGTTTTTGTAGTATTTCAGCCGAAATATAAAATCAAAGGAAAGCAGCCTTTGATTTTAGTTGGCTCGACTTGCTTGGCGCGCGAAATACTCGTTGGTTTTTCTTGCAAGTGGTGATTTTGCCGCCTTTAGCAGCAAAATCACCAAAAAACCTTCTCTATTCGGATGGCAACTTAGCCATTGCTGACGTTATCTAAGTTTTGCGAGTGATTCTGCCTGTTGTTCCGGGGTAAGCGGCACATATCCAGCCTTGCCAAGATATTGTTGCCCGTCGGTCAAAATCCATTGAATGAAGGCCAGAACCAATCCACTGGGTTTGCCTTTGGTAGCAAGGTTCTCAAAGCGCGAAGGAGGTGAAGGATATTTTCCGGAAGCCACAGCCGCAACCGCTTCGTTTGTGGTCTTGTAGTATTCATCAGCATCAGCTTGACCGTTTTTATTGACATCCACCGGCGTGACAATCGTTCCCTGGACAAGACCACCGTTGGAGAGATCAAAAACGCTGTTCAAATTGCTGTAACCAATTCCCAAAGGATCCTTGATGACAGTGTCGACCAGCCCAGGCTCGCCATTGATACCGATGCCCTGAATGTCGTCCTGCACTTTGCCACCCGAGAACTTGGCCCACATCTCTCCGGCTCCGCAGGCATCCGAGCGAGTGTAGACATGGATTTCGTCAGTAACTTCAGGTTTCCCAACCACTTCACCCCAGGTCTTGATCTCACCAGTGATGAAAATCTTTTTAAAGGTTTCAGGGCTAATGCCTTTGGCGATGAGATCGGCGGCAACAGGATTTTTATCACTGATTACCGGGAAAACTGCATCCTTGGTAACAGCCAGCCAGAAAATGCCCTTGGATTCTTCTTCCGGTTTGATACTGCGCGAAATCATGCCAAGATCGACCGCGCCGGCAATCGTGTCGGTCATGCCCTTGCCTGCGCCACCACCTTGAACATCAAACTCCACATCCGGGTGAAGTTTCTTGAATTCTTCAGCCCAAACGGTCATCATCGGGTAAAGTGCGAAAGCTCCGGAAACGGCAATGGTACCTTTCAGGGGTTCTACCGTTGGAACTGCAGTGGCAGCCGGGGCTTCTGTTGCTGCCGGCGCTTCTGTTGCGACTGCGGCTTGAGCCGCAGAAACTTCGGTTGGAACGGGAGCAGCGGCGCTTCCACAAGCAGCCAGGGTCAGCGAGGCTACTGTTATCAAAACAATCAGGATATTCATAGTTCTGGTTTTCATTTTCTTCTCCTATACATTTTTAGATTGTAAAGTCCACTTTTTGAGAAAGCAGCATAGCGGCATTTTCATGAATCGGGTTTTTGTTCAACATTTCTTTTTTCCTGGTCACGCGATTGGAGACGTCTTCCAGCGATGTATGATCGAGGATATTGGAAATTGAGTCATAAACATCGCTCATGACCATGCGCACACGACAGGTGTCTTCACGCGGACAGGGACAAAGTTTGCGAGAAGACTTACTCACGCATTTAATCGGCTCCAGCCTGCCATCCAGCGCACGGATGATCTGTCCCAGGGTAATCTGGTTTGCGGGGCGAGAGAGGGAATAACCTCCCCCAGCGCCTGTCTTGCTGCACAGCAATCCCGCTTTCTTGAGCATCAGTAAAATATGCTCAAGAAACTTGGGGGAGATATCCTCAACTTGCGAAATCTCTCTGGACTGCACAACCACTTGAGGCGCTTCCGGTTTGGACCGGCTTGCCAGCAAAATCATCGACCAAAGACCGTATTCATGGTGTTTTGTAAGATGCATGTTTTTTAATACCTACTAATTCAATAGGACTTATATTCAAAGTATATTCAGTTATATAATATTTGTCAATATTCAAGAGCTGAATTCTGAATTATTCCCCGGAATTGTGTTTTATCACTATCTTTAAATATTTTTCTCGGCCTGCCCGCCCAAATAGGCATCCTGCACTTCCGGGCTATCCAGAAGATGGTGGGCTGGTCCATCAAGAACCACGTGACCGTTCTGCAGCACATAGCCGCGATGCGCAATTTGCAATGCCAGGTTGGCATTTTGCTCAACCATGAAAATCGTGATACCCTGCTGGTTGATGAGTTGGATCATATCCAGTACACGATCCACAAAAGCCGGGGATAAACCCATCGTCGGCTCATCCATGCAGATCAGGCGCGGACGGCTCATCAGCGCGCGCCCAAAAGCGAGCATCTGCTGCTCACCACCGCTCGGTACCCCGCCGCGCTGGGTCAGACGCTCTTTCAAGCGCGGAAAAAACTCCAGGGAACGTTCGTAATCTTCAGCACTCGCAACCTGGTCATTGCGCTGATAAGCGCACAGTCATATTGGCAAAAATGCGTCGCGCCTCAGGCATAGAACCGATGCCAAGTCGTATGATTTTGGGAATTGCCAGGCCGCTAATTTCGCGACCATCAAAAAACGCCTGTCCGGCGCGCGGTTTGACCAGCCATAACACCACCTTCATTGTGGTACTTTTCCCGCTGGCATTGCCACCCAGCAAACAAACGATCTCCGCTCCTCTCAAAACTCATGTTCCAGCTTTCAGCAGGCCTGAAGGCTTGTTCTCTCACGCCTGCTGTTCGTTTTTTGCACTCCTGAGTCCATCTCTTCCAGGCTGAAAATCCACGCCCCCAATCGGCTTGCCCGACATGTTGCGTTCCGGACTCAATTCTTCGTACATATTTACACCGCCTGGCCTCGTCTTTTGACAGGCAAGATAAGATTTTCTCACCACTTTAGCATTGTCTCATCAATTTGCATAGATCTTTTGTGCCCCAAAACCATACTGAGAATTGCTGCCCAAAAAGTGACTCGTTTGACAAAACATTTTTATGTGCTATACTGAAATCGGTTTGAGAAGATTTATCCTGCCTAAACGGCAGTTAAAAAATAATAGATCAGTTTATAGCTGTCTTTTCGACCCCGGCTTTTTGCAGGGGTGTTTTTTTGTATATTCTCTTAATGCCAACCGCCGAGAGCGGATAAAAAATAATAAAATCCAACCAAAAAGAGGTACTGTACTTTCATGAGCAATAAACTAAAAATCATTCCCCTGGGGGGCCTCGGGGAAGTGGGCAAGAACATGATGGCCTATGAATTCGACAACCATATTTTAATCGTCGATGCCGGTTTAATGTTCCCTGAGAACGATATGATTGGGGTGGATTATATTATCCCCGATTTCGAATACTTGTATGACAAGAGTCACAAGGTCGATGGCATTATCATTACTCATGGGCATGAAGACCATATTGGTGCCATTCACCACGTTCTTTCCCGCATTCCTGCTCCCGTATTTGGAACAAATCTGACACTTGGCCTGGTTGAGGTCAAACTTGCCCGCAATGGTATGGCCTCCAAGGCTGACCTGCGCCCGGTGCAAGCTGGCGAAACCGTCCGAATCGGTCCATTCACCGTGGAATTCTTTCATGTCTGCCACAGCATCCCAGATGCTGTCGGACTTGGAATCACCACAAAAGCTGGTCTGATCGTGCATACCGGCGATTTCAAATTTGATCATACACCGGTTGATAATTGGCCAACAGATTATGCCAAGCTGGCTGAGTTTTCAACCCGCGGCGTAGACCTGCTGCTCAGCGATTCGACCAATGCAGAACGACCTGGCTGGACGCCCTCCGAGCGCGTGATCGGCCCAGCTTTTGCAGAAGCCATAAAAAACGCCCCCGGTCGCGTGATTATCGCCACCTTTGCTTCGCTCATATCGAGAATGCAACAAGTGGCAGACGCCGCGATTAAACACCACCGCAAACTGGCCTTTGTGGGTATGAGTATGGTGGATAACGCCAAGATGGCCCGAAAACTGGGTTACCTGGTGGTACCCGATGAAACCCTGATCCCGATCGACATCGCATTAAATCTTCCACCCGAACAGGTGGTACTGATGTGTACCGGTTCACAGGGCGAGCCATCCTCAATTATTGGCAGGCTCTCGGCCGGTACAAATCGGCAGTTTGACTTGCTTCCGAATGACACTGTAATTTTATCTTCGCACCCCATTCCCGGGAATGAAGAAGCTGTCAGCAAGACCATCAACCGCATGCTGCGGGTGGGCGCGAATGTCATCTACGATAATACTGCGCCCGTTCACGTCTCTGGGCACGCCAGCCAGGAAGAACAGAAATTGATGATCAACCTGGTGCGGCCCAAATATTTTATGCCCATGCATGGCGAACTACGCCAGCTGCGCAGACACGCTTCTCTGGCAGAAGAGATCGGTATTTCCAGGGACCGGATCATTGTGGCCGAAAATGGCCAGATTGTTGAACTGGAAAATGGCGAGCTTAATCTTGGCGAGCGCATCCCTGGTGGCTACGTCATCGTGGAAGGCGCCAGCATCGGCGATGCCGACCCGGATGTGATGCGCGAACGCGAACAATTGGCACGTTCCGGTATTTTCGTAGTCAACCTGAGCATTGATAAATATTCAAACCGCTTACTAGATGATCCAGAAATCATCACGCGCGGGTTTGTGTCCGCCGAAGATGCCGGGGTATTGGTACCAGCGGTTCGGAAACGAGTTGTAGACGTGATCCACTCCGGTGGGATGAGCGTGGAAAGAGATATTGTGGATGTTGTCCGCACCTTTATCTTTAACGAAACCAAACGCCGCCCAATGGTATTTGTAACCATGACCAAGGTATAACCCAAAAATCAAACTCCCCGCCATTGAAACCGGCGGGGAGTTTGATTTTTAAGCCTGATCAGCTGCAAGTTTCTGGGCAATGGCCCGGTCCACCTTGCCCATCGGGTACTTTCCCAACTCAGACAGATGAATCCAGGTAAGCGCCGGGTTTGTGGGCCGTTCCAATAATTCACTGCGCCAGGCAAATTCCGTCAAAGTGAAGTGAGTATAAGCGTGTTGGATTTCGGCGAAAAAACTGACCGGCTTGATCGTAAGCGCGTACTCAGCCGCCATCACCCCAACCAGCGCCTGCGTCGAATCCGTCGCCACGACCCCAGACGGAAATTCCCATAAGCCACCGAGCAAACCCTTTGACGGGCGTAGAGACAAGAGCACATGCTGGTCATCACATATGATCGCAGCCAGCTTAAGTCTGTGCGGCACTACCTGCTTGGGCTTCAAAACCGGGCGGCTTTCGGGATCATGGCGCGATTTGCACATATTACAGAGCGGGCAAACAAGGCAAAGCGGCTTTTTGGGAAGACAAATGGCAGATCCCAGATCCATCAGCGCCTGGCTGTAATCGCCCGCGCGGCCTGGGGGTAGATGCACCTGGGCCAAGGACCAGAGAGTTTCCTCACCAAGCGTTGAATCAGCTGGCGTCGCTACATCAAACACTCTTGCAAAAACGCGCCGCAGGTTTGCATCCAACGAAGCCACATCCTGGTTAAAGGCAATCGAAGCAATCGCAGCCGCGGTATACCGTCCAATTCCAGGAAGTTTGCGCAGCTGGGTAATTTCGCGAGGAATTTGGCCGTCAAATTGAGCCATAATTATTTTGGCAGCCCTGTACAGGTTACGCCCCCGGCTGTAATATCCCAGGCCCTCCCAAGCAGAAAGCACCATTTGTTCTGAAGATTCTGCAAGTGCAGCCACAGATGGAAACTGAACCATCCAACGTTCAAAATATGGGATCACGGTTTCCACCCGGGTCTGCTGGAGCATGATCTCGGAAACCCAGACTGCATACGGATCAACATGCCCGCGCCAGGGAAGGACGCGGGCATGTTGACGATACCAGGAAAAAATCGAATCGGCAAATTCGGACATTTTAAGAGATTGGGGCGACCAGTTGGCCGCCCCAAATTAAGTTCAAAACTGAAAACCGCCTTTTGCAGGCGTAACTTTTTGCGAGAAATTCTTAACGAAACTGAACAACTGCTCGCGCAGGTGCCCCCACTCCACCGAATTCAGTATACGCTGTGCATCGGGTAAATCTGGAGCTAGCAAAGCAACCATGATTTGAGGATAGTGCCCATAGATGGTCGCCCAGGCTTCGGTAGGCTCCAACCCAAGGCGCTGCATCCCGGGAATAAATTCTCCGATCATAAACTCAAAATATTCCTGCTCGCGTTCTGGGGAAATATCCCAGGTCATTAGCAATTTAACTGGCATACAGTCTCCTAACTATTGACAACATCCAATACAATCACTTTGGTTTCGTCGGGCAAACCAGATCGAGTGACTTTCAGGGATGGAACTGTTTCATGCGAAGCAATTCCCATCTCCTTAAGAAATTTGGAGAGCGGATCAAGCTCAAGTTTGCCGCCCGGGTTGGCATAGTGCATGGGAATGACAATATTGGGTTCCAAAAGTGAAATTACTTCTGCAGCTTTGGCAGCATTCAGACCATTTCCACTTCCGACAGGTACAAGCGCAACATTGACAGTACCCAGCGCTTCGACTTCCGACTGGGAAGGCACCTGGCTTAAATCACCCAGGTGTGCAATCGTCAGACCATCAAAATCAAAGAGAAAAAGGGTGTTGCGCAGCTGATCCGCGCTCTTCTTATGATTGACGTCCGTTTGGACACCAGTAATAAAAACACCGCCAATTTCAAACTCGCCAGGTCCGCTTAGTTTATGCATGGCACCTTTGACAACACTGACAAAGTTGTGCCCCGGCGCATCATGGCTGACCGTCACAATATCTGCCCGCAGCTTTAGCGGTTCGTAGCCAACAACATCGCTATCAAAAGGATCCGTCACAACCGCAGCCATGCCGCGTTCGATAAACCGGAAACAAGAATGACCATACCAGACAATTTCCATTTTATTTACTTTCTCCGTTCACAATTATACTGCTTTGCTCCATGCTTTAATCATGGTAATGGCATTATACCCGCAAGAAAAGCCAGAAAATATCATTTTCCACTTCTCATATATTTCTATTACGTTGAGCATGACAAAACCTACCAGGCGTGATCGGAAAAGGAACCAGCATGGGCAATACGCGCCAATTCGATGGAACAGCCAGGCAGGTGCAGTTTCTTGCGGATTCATTACTGATGTCATAAAAATAATATTGGGTAGAAACATAACCAGGAATTTGTGCTAAAGTATAGATGAGTGAGTTGGGGAAACTTCCTGTCTAATTTGAAAGGAGGCTCGAATGATTGCACTTGATAAAAATCGCCTGCTCAATATCCTGTTGGCCGACGACGGTTCTATCAATATCCGCCCCGCAGTTCAACTGCTCGCCGATTTACCACACGACCACGATTGCAGTATTACAGCCTTGAGGGTCTTCACGCCCATCGAAGGATCAGAATTTAGCAGGGTAGAATTTGAAGCAGAAAAAACAAAAAACTTGCTAAAAAGTCGACACCTGCACTTCCAGTCCAGGCTGATACAGGGATACCCATCCGACATGATCGCCAAATATGCCGAGGAGAATCATCCCGACCTGATCGTGATTGGCAGCAAGGCAACCGGGATACTGGGCGGATTGATGGGCAACGTAGCTACAAATATCGTCCATGCCGGGCGTTGGCCAGTGCTAATCGTGCGGGGGCCCTATAACGGTCTCAGGCGAGTATTACTGGTCACAGATGGTTCGCCTGCCAGCCAGTATACCTGTAAATATTTGAGCACTTTTCCATTGCCCATGGAAGCTGACCTGGAGATCATGCATGTCGTCATTCCGGTCAGAGCCACCTATCCGGTGGAACCGGCTGGCCTGGCTTTACCAATCCTGACACCCGAAGATGAAGCCAGCCTGAACCAGGAGAATTTATTACGCGGACAGACTTTCCTCGAGAAAGCCCAAAGCGAACTTGGAAAGCCGGCCAATACGAAATTGGTCTTGCGGATAGGCGATCCGCTTGAGCAAATTTTGAATTACCTCAAATCCGAAAATATTGACCTGCTTGTGTGTGGGTCGCGCGGAGCTGGCAATCTAACCGGCTGGCTCTTGGGCAGTATCTCACGAGAACTTGTGCGCCAGGCGCCTTGTTCAGTTCTGGTTGTGCGCACTCAACCGGAGACGGGCTAGTGTTAAATGCAGATACCCCATTCCTGGGGTATCTGCATTTTTGGGCTAAAAACAGATCAGGCAGTTGCCGGTTTGGCAAACCAGTCTTTAATCATGAAAGGCAGATAGAGCAGCAAGCAGGTTATCAGAGCAATCACTTCCAACCAGGGAATGTAATAAGGCCATGCGGGCAGCAAATCCATGATACTCGCCATGGGTGGTTTGCCGTTGATCATCAGGTAGTTGCTGCCAATGGCCGAATTGACAAAGAAAATAATCAGCATGTAAATATTGGCGATCACAAAAATCCGCAGGATGGATTTCCAGGTTGGGCGAAAACCTTCCACCACAGTCATATAAACACCCGCGCCGACCAGCAAACCGTGCGACATAAAGGTCTGGAAGTATCGAAAATGCGGAAACCCATAAATTCCCACATCGGGCGTCAAGAGGGCTTGCAGCGCCCCGCCAATTCCCAGGAAATAGACAAACTCATAAATGGAATAATTTTTATTGATCAACATAAAACCAGTCAACCAGATCAAGACACTGCACATATGCAGGGGCAGCATGGTCTGGATATTCCAGGTTCCAATCGCAAGATTCCAGACATGCCAGGATGTTTCGGCGGTCCAGATCAAGATTGCCAGTGTCCAGCGCAGCTTTTTACGCGTGGCATCACTTGCGCCTTTGAAGCGCGTAAGAAACAAGATAAACACAATAATGACCAGAATTGTTGCAAGGTGCGCGGGCCCGAACAAAACAAAACCCGCACCGGTATAGTCTTTGATGAAATATTGGCTGAGATCCATATTGCTCCTTATTTCCAGAATATACCTGACAAATATAACCTTGAATGCAGGCCAGTAACAATTGTATTATAAGAACAGTCACTTGTAAATTTATTGGTTATGGATTGAATTTTGGGTATGGCATTAACAGCATTAACGGTTACCCTTTACGGTTAGGAGATGGGCGGGTAGAATTCACCCGCAGCAGATTTTTGACCGTTATTTTTGTGGTAATCAACCATCACTGGGGCGATGGCGGAATAGGCAGACGCAGCGGACTTAAAATCCGCCGGTTGAGAGACTGTGTGGGTTCGACCCCCACTCGCCCCACTAAATATTTTCAAGTGAAACTCTCATCATCTCAAGAATCAATCTTCTTAAGATGATGAGAGTTTCATGTTTAATCCCCAAATGGTACACAGTGGATTTTTTTCTACGGAAAAGGTATTTCAGGTGCGCGCATCAAACGGTTAGTAGTGGCGCTGGGTGGCAAACAGCCACAAGCTCACGAAGATTGCGATAAGCATTAGCATGGTTTTCACCTCGTTTCAAGGCTTAAAACAAAAAAGCCCGGCCAGGAATTGGTCGGGCTGGATATGATGTGCATCTATGCTTCTACATAAAAACTTGATGTTGGGTGTCGCTGTCGCCACTACACACAAGTTCGTTGCAAGCCACTTGAAAATTTCCGATGTCCCTATTTTGCTTTTTCTGTACTTGTCAGTTCAACCTTTCCCACCGATTCTCCGCGGGACTTCGAAGCAGTAGGCGGATAAAAGGGGAAAAGCCCAGCTCAAACGGGGGTTGACGAGCGTAGAACTACCTGGGCAGGGCATCCAGAACGAAGCAGTACGGGCGCACAAGGCGAGAGGCAAAGTCTTTCGGTCTTCTGAAGCACAAAAAGCCTTGGAGAGTGGCTGAGTTGGATGGAAATTCAGGGAGAAAAACCTGAAATAGTCGCGTTGAATAGGCCGAAGAAGAGATTCTCCGTCGGACATCCTGCAATGCGAAGATCGGGCATGGCGATCAGGTCGTCAGGCTGGCCAAAGTAGCTTCGCGCACCAGGCGAGCCAGAGTGTTTAAGGTATCCAGTACGTCAGCCAGGAAGAGCATTGCTTTGGAGCGCGCAAGGCCAAAAACAGACAT
>JAPLGT010000072.1:0-20627 GCA_026390035.1 Chloroflexota bacterium | reverse complement strand
TCAGTTGCGATTAGAATGTTCGCCAAGACGGGCAGGGTGCTGCGCGACGAAACGGCGCGTGAGACGGTGCTCAGACCGCGGCTAAGATTTTCTTGCAGTACGGTGACCTTCATCGTTTGCGCTCCTGCTTTCAATAAAAAAATAAGATAATTTCCTGTGAATTTTCATCTATTTTACTTCATTAAATGCTTGGGTGCAGGTACTGCATTTTAAAAAATCATTTATTATTTCCATCACTCTGATAATCTATGAAATTTGGCTTAATACGCTCATTACCAGAAGGATGCAAAATTGCAGTCATTGAATCACTTTCTGCAAAGATAAAAAAATGAGGCAGAACGACAAAATTAGAAATCAAGGTTGAAAAGTATGACCCAAAAGTTAGCGTACATTTCCCAGTTTGTTCGAGTTTATGACGAAGCGATCACCTTTTTTAACAAGAAGCTTGGGTTTGATCTGGTTGATGATACCAACATTAGTGCGGGAAAAAATGTACGCAGGAAACGCCGCCGGATTCACGGGAAAGTAGCTTGCTTTTTTGCACATGGCGAAACAGTAAACCAGAAAAAAGACCCCGGCAGACTCAGCGGCGGACGCAAATGCTTTTTTACTTCAAGTTGACGCCTTCTGGTGAAATTACGTCGGAATGGTCGCGTGTGATGTTTCATTCCTTGAAAATATCGGCAGGAATTGTATGGGGTCGCGGTGTTTTCGATGATGTATATTTGAATTGAAAAAGGAATAAAGTGTACGAAGTTTATCCAGAAAATAACGAAAATCAAGGTAGGGATGCACCATCGTCCCTACCTTGACGGTTCCATTTTGATATATTTTTATAAACTGGGCGGAACGGACCAATTTATTTTATTATTCAATTTCCTGCAATCAACGATATCCCCAGCCCGAACAAAAGGAATAAGATCTGCAGACCAAAGAGCGCAGCAAAAACATAAGCGGCCGTTTGCCAGGCGGGGGCGCCGTTTGAACTGCGCACTTCCTGCCCTTCCGCCAATTGCCGCAAAATTTGGGCCGTCACCACTGGGCCGTTTTTCAGGGCGCCGCCCGGCCAGTACCAACCGGGCAGATCTACCGGTACAACAAGTTTGGAGCCGGGAAAATCCTTAAGCCATAACCTGAGCGCTTCCGGGGGGTTCAGAGCCAGGCTTGATGGTAGTACCACGGCTTGTACAACGCTGACCCCATCCGGAATACCCTGTTCAACGGTTTGAACTGCCACCGGAATGGCACCTGAAGCGCGTTTGATCGCGCCTACCAGTGGCGCCGCGAAGCCCGATCCCTGAGATTCAAAGATCAACACGGCGAAGAGCGCCTGCCGCGAGGCCAGTGCATCTGCTGCCCGCCCACCATCCTGACGTAGGACGTTCCAGTGGTAGACCAGGAAAGCCACGAAAAGACTCAATAGTTGGACGCCATTAAATACATCTGTAATAAAGCTATCACTGCGGTGGTCCAGAAATCCAAACAAGATGGTATAGACCAGGTAAATGGCCGAGGCCATGCCACCGATGACTGTGGCAAAGATCGCCAAGTACAGGTAAGAGCGGCGAACGATAGAGCGCCGGGCATGATCGCCCATATCCCCAGATGCCAGGGCTTCAGCTTGCATCGGACGCCAGGCGGAGAGCCAGAGAGGTAGACCGGAAAGCAGCGTGGCAATTGCGCCGGTCAGACGCGGTCGGAGCACTTCACCCCAGAGCGCATCCCCGGTTAAAACCGTGACGATAAACGAGAGCAGCAGCGCCAACCCGACGAAGGTGGCCACCAGACCAACGAGAGAGAGTATGTAAAAGTAAAAACGCTTCAAAGCCGATTGGCGGGTTGAGTCGCCGACCGATGCAATTTCCCGGGTCAGCCAGCTTCCGTAATAAGCCCAAACGACCGCCAGGGGCAGGCCGACAGAGAAGGGGCTGCCAATCTGTGAAACCAACTCACGCCAGTTCAAGTCTGCGCCAAGCAGGCGTAGTAAAAGCGTATTCATTATCATGCCTGCCGTGGTCAGCACTACCATAACACCCGCGAGTGCCAATATATAGAGTACGGCCATGCGCAAGGTCGAGCCAAGTTCTGTGGTTTCATCCAGGGCCTTCTGACATAGATTCCAGCAATAAACCCAGACGGGTGTACCGACCAAGATCAATGCCAGGCCGTTGATGTAGAGTTCGCGCCCCTGGGCGCCAAGCACCGCGCTGGGTAGGTAGAAAAGGAATCGAATATCTTGCTGAGTACCGAAGACAGTCATTAAAAGCGCGTACAAGACCCAGATATAGCGATACAACCTGCGGATATCCGCAAAGTTCTCCTTCTCTGTCAGTGCGGCCCAATTGGTGCGCTGAATGTTGAAAAAATAACCGGCGGCAAGCAGATTCAGCAGGATGGCGATGATGTTGTCTACCCAGGTTTGGGTACCGCCGACGAAGGTCCGGTAGGAATCGATGCCTGCGCTCGTGATCAGAGTACGGTTGATCAGAGCCAGCAGGTTTTGCACGACTGGAATGAGAGTCGCCAACAGGGCGGCGTATAAGAATAAGGCGCGTAGTGTAGCAGAATGTTCCTCGGGGTCCTTTTCAGAGACCCTCTGCGCCCAGAGCCAATGGGCCGCAAAGATTGGTACACCTACGCAGATCAGGGCCAGCGCCTGGGCCAGAGTATCTGCTCCAGGGAAAGTTAGTCCTGATGAGAACATCGTGCGCAGCAGATTGATCAGGCCCCATATAACAACTTCAAGGCTGATCAATGCCACCAGGTAAAAATAGAGTCGGCGAATAGTTTTCATTTTATTTCACCGGAGCTGCTGGGATGGAGGTCGGTTGGTACCACTCATAAGACCAGAAGTTGAAAGGAAGCTGCTTAATCTTCCAGCTGCCATTCTGGCGCACCAGTTCGGCGTATTCTGCATTACGATAGCCGCTCGAAAAAGGGTCACTCGGGCTGTAAATTAGTCCCAGGCTGACAGATGCTGTTTGCGCGCTCACATCTGCCTTGCCAATCTCAACTCCGGCATTTGTGGGATCAACGCTGTGGTTTATGAAGGAAGTGTGGAATTGCTCTGAAGTCGGTTTGTTTGGCAGGTCAGCCAGGTAGGTGTAGGCCCGGTCGAAGTCACGTTTGTGCAGAGCCACAACATAGTTTTGAACAACACCTTCGGGCGTTTCTTCTGTGACATAGATTAAGTTGTCTTTTCTGGTAAAAAAAACGGTTAGAGCAGCCACAACCAGAATTACGATCCCAATCAGGATTCCGATCAGAAAGCGGTCTTGTTTCATATTTTTTTATCCTTTCGGAGCTGTAATTACCTGGTTGTTTAGACCAGGTCTTTTGATGCGTTTTTTTGGGCCGGGGCGGGCTGCAATTACGAAGAAAGGTCCCAGGACGGGCAAGATAAAAGCCAGCGTAGCCCATAAAGTAAATTCTAGCGAAGAGCAGCGCCGGTATTGCAAGTAGACAATGGATAGAGAGAAGCTTCCGACCAGATACAAGGTAAATAGAGCGCGCAGGAGCAGGTGTTCCATATTTTTATTGTACAAGGTTGGTGTAAAAAAGGCAAGGCGTAGAATATATGTTCTATGTTGTGTTTTCATCGCATAATCCATCAATCCGCGGTTAGCATTTAATCTAACTTCAAAATTGTAGCAGTAATCGTCTAGTCAAGGCCAGTTACACAACAAAAAGGCTAACGGGGATCCAGCCTGCCATTTCCATGATCAATCCTCCAATTGCTGTATCAAAGCCTGGTTTTAAAAAGAAGATCGCAGTCCGGGGGACGCGTTAACTGCAGCGTGCGCCAGTGTTGCTGGGTGTTCTGGTACAGCCAGGATCGCAGCATGCCGAACAGGGTGCAGCCCACCAGCACGACAAGTCTGCCTAGACATGGGTGCTGCAGAAAATTCAATTCATGGAGAAGCGTGGTGGGCGCATGCCAGAAACTCCAGGTTGCGCAGCTGATCAGATTCACACGCCACTGCCAAAGCGGGAACAGCTGCGGCAACAGAAAACCTCGCCCGCCAAGTTCTTCGCTCACCGCAAAAACGATTTTCATATACAGGTGCCAAGCAAACAGTGGATGCCAGCTGGATAAAAGCCAAGCACAGGAAGGTCCGGTGTTTTGTTCTGGCAGACGTCTTCGCCAGTGCTTTGATCAGCATGCCAAAATCGGTATCTAATTTACCCGCTCCAAGCAGTTAGCTGGTTGCTGCAGAGTAAGGATGGTCAAAACAGGAGGTAGTAGCCGGGTCCGAATGGTAAACCGTTTGGAATTGAGGTTATTCATGCACAGGGTATTGAAAGCTTTCTTCTCAACAAACCGCGTGGTGATCATATCTGCAAGCCCGGGATCCCACGGAACCAGTGCAAAAAATCCGCATGGATTTGGTGACTTTGATCTGATCAGATTTGAAAATCAGTGGATTTGCAAATAAAATCTATGGAATTACGAATGTAAGGCCGAGAAACCAGTATAACGATTTTTGATTTAATATATTTTTCAAAATATGTTGTATGGTGGGTAAATACGAGCTCTGAAGAGTATTGATGCAATGATGTTTATATTGTAGGTGTTTTCAAAACCAACATCGATTGCACATCCCAGCCAGTCAGCCAAATTCGTCCAGCTTTTATTTCATTTCGCAGTTTAGCTCTTCAAAAAGAGCCAACCCTTGACGTCAGTTGGAATATTTTCATCTCTATTTTGTTCGCAAAAAGTACCTGCTATTTTTAACCTGGGTCACTACAGTGGCAGTTTTTGTGTTTCACGTGAAACAATTTGTGGGGTTGGCACAGATGCTTGCTGTTTATCTTGTAATTCAAACCCAGTATTTTTATTAATCAATCATGCTTTTGGTTCACCCCGATATAGGATGTAAGAGTAAATCACCGAAATTAATGATGCTCCAATCACGGGAAACATGATGAACCAGATCGCCTGGTCTGGAAAGAAGGCGCCCAGGAAGGCGAATATACCGGCGGCAATGTACAGCTTTCCTCCGAGACGGTGAGTCTCATTCCAAACCCTGTCACTGGAAAGAGTCCACGGGGTGCGTATGCCGATGAAGTAGTTACGCCTGGCTTTGGATATCAATACTCCCATGAATACAAACAATAAACCCAGGGCTGGCAGCATGGCAGTGCTCATGCGGAAACCTGTATAGCCCAGGTTCCAGATCAGAGTCAGCGAATGTATGTAGACCAGGAAGGCGATTATTAGCGTGATGAAAGTGTTGAAATATTCACGAAACTGCTCTATGTTGGCTTTTAGTGGGTCCATCGATGGTATCACCAGGAATAGGAGTAGCATGCCCGTGGCGATTAGAGGCATCAGGAATACGCCCCAAAATCTGGGCATGTATCCATTTACCTGGTCATTCACGTTCCAGTGGGATGCCATTGAGTCTGGTAGCTGATTCCATAGTAGTATTCCCGCCAGGCTCGCAACCAGGACCAGTATGATTGAAATGGAGAGTGTTGTTTTTGTCGACATTATTTTTTCCTTTTATGTTTCACGTGAAACGTAAGCAATGTTTTGTTTCAGGTTACGATGCGGTCGCCATTTAGTTGAGAACTTGAATGGTCATTTTTATTTGTTGGTTTTGCGTTGTTTTGGGCCAGTGTGATTTGCTGTTCAGCCGACCCAAAGTCAGGGTGTCAAGGGCAGCGCCAATCATAATCAAAAAGGCGCCTTTTTTTAAATCTTCAATGCGAATGTTCACAGTACGCAGGTGAAAAGTTGTTGGTTTTGAGATAAAAGACTCGGATGCTTTTGCAAAGCAGGCTGCGCCTGTTCTTCTGGTTCGCTCGGGTTGACACAGGCCTGGCGAGACCTGCCATCTTTTAGATCCTGGGGTATGGCAAGAGCGCGAATTTCGACGGATTGAACGGTGACATCTGGGGCAGGGTGCGTTTGTCTATTCTGCGATGCAGCTTTCCGTCATTAGATCTATAGTCTGCAATAATGTCTGCGATCATCATACGCCCAATGCTATCGCATCGTGCGGTCTGGGCCGCCCAGACAATTGCACTGTGCGATAACCTTCAACTTCCAGGACGACTTTCTCTGCATCCGATATATCCCAAAAAAGGACGGTATCCATGTTTATAAGAGCTGCATCCCAGGTCAGCGATTTTTTACCTGCAAAAGGGGTGACCATCACGCGCTGATCAACCAGGGTGTTTATGGCATCGAACAAAGGTATGATCCAAAATAGACCGGGTGCTGCCCAATGTCAGGTTTGACGGGTTTTTTCATCCACGAGAACTGCGCCAAGAATTGCGGCGGCGATCAGTAGACCGAAAATTATCCAGGCGCCTGGTAGTATCTGCAGATTGTTTTTTGCTAAATGAATCAGGCTTTTATTTTCCAATAATTTAATTGGCTATTTTACTCTTCTGTTTTTGAATAAAGAGTAATCATTCTTGAGACCATTTTATCTCTCGCCGTTTCATTCAGCCTATCTTTTCTGTGCCAACCCGATTCCGAAGCGAGCTGGTCCGAAAGTCAAGGGTGCTATAAACTTCAGCGTGATTCCTGTTTTTGGATTTTATTCAAAAGTCATGGACTGAATAAGAATCCGTTCGGTGATCTGTTCAAAAGTGAATCCCAGTCTTTGTGCCTGGTCGATATAATTTCTAGTGATTGCATCCATCGATTCAAGCCGGATGCGTTCGGCACTTTCTGGTAGAGGCATTTCTAGAATATATGTTCCGCGTCCCTGTTGGGTCGAAATGATTCCCGCTTCGTCCAGCATGCGGTAAGCGCGTGAAACGGTATTAAAGTTGATGCTCAGCTTCAAAGCCAGCGCGCGCAGCGTCGGGAGCTGATCTCCTGTTTTGAGGTCTCCATTAGCAATTTGTTGGTTGATCTTTTCAACAAGTTGAAGATAGATTGGTTTTGCTGAACGCAGATCGATAGCTATATTCATAAGCAAGCCTTGGATAAATCAGACTATTGTATAATTGTATCTTTGTACTAATTGTACTTGTGTTCACAGAAGAGTCAAGCATGAATTGGACCTCGGGCTTTTCTCGTGATTAGGCAGAATAACTCTAACGCGACTAAGCCTGCGGGCGTGGTAGAATTCGGGCGTAATTATTCACTAAAGGAGAAGTGCAATGGAAGCAACTACAGGTACGTTTGCCGTCAAGAAGGGACTTGCGCAAATGCTCAAGGGTGGCGTGATTATGGATGTCGTGACGCCAGAGCAGGCCAGGATCGCTGAAGATGCTGGTGCGTGCGCAGTAATGGCGTTGGAGCGTGTGCCCGCGGATATTCGCGCACAGGGTGGTGTGGCACGTATGAGCGACCCTGAGCTGATCATCAAGATTAAAGAATCTGTGTCCATCCCGGTTATGGCCAAATGCCGGATTGGTCACTTTGTAGAAGCGCAGATACTGGAATCGCTCAAAGTGGATTACATTGACGAATCGGAAGTATTAACTCCGGCGGATGAAGAGCACCATATTTTGAAGCATAAATTTACTGTGCCCTTTGTATGTGGTTGCCGCAACCTGGGCGAGGCGCTGCGCCGTATTGGCGAAGGCGCTGCCATGATGCGCACCAAGGGAGAGGCAGGCACTGGTGATGTTGTTGAAGCTGTGCGCCATGCTCGGACTGTCTTGGGCGAAATTCGTCGTATCCAGAATATGCCCGAAGAAGAGCTGATGGCCTATGCCAAGAATATTGGTGCGCCCTACGAACTAGTCAAAGAGACTCGCGAGTTGGGCCGTCTTCCCGTAGTTAATTTTGCTGCGGGCGGTATTGCCACCCCGGCGGATGCGGCGCTGATGATGCAACTAGGTGTGGATGGTGTCTTTGTGGGCTCTGGTATTTTTAAAAGCGGGGATCCGGCCAAACGTGCCGCGGCGATTGTCAAAGCCACCACACATTTCCGCGACGCTGGTATCCTGGCTGAAGTTAGCAAAAACCTTGGCGAGCCAATGGTGGGTCGCAACATTTCTCAGATGCCCGAAGGTGATAAAATCGCCGGGCGTGGCTGGTAAAAGCAAAGGCTGGCGATTTCCAGCCAGCAGGTAATTAAAATATGAAAATAGGTGTTCTTGCACTCCAGGGCGATTTCGCCGAACACATTGTGATGCTGCGCCGCCTGGGCGTGGAGACTGCCGAAGTGCGCCTGCCGGCGCACCTGGATGGGTTGGAAGGTTTGATCATGCCGGGCGGCGAATCCACCACGATTGGCAAGCTGGCAGTGGCGTATGGTTTGATGGATCCACTGCGTGAATTTGGCAAGTCCAAAGCTATTTGGGGTACCTGCGCGGGTGCGATTTTTCTTTCAAAAGACGCCAGGCGTGAGCAGCCTTTGCTTGGTATGATGGATATTACCGTTCTTAGAAATGCGTTTGGCGCACAGGTTGATTCTTTCGAAGCAGATCTGGATATCGAAGCGCTCAAACAGGCCACAAATAGTTCCTTGCCATACCATGCTGTTTTTATCCGCGCGCCTATCATTGATTCAGTAAGCGGTACTGCACGTGTGCTCTCGGCTTTAGCAGATGGGCGCATTGTGGCCGCCCAGGAAAATAAACTGCTGGCGACTTCATTTCATCCTGAACTGACGTGTGACAGCCGTTTCCATGAGTATTTTATTTCTTTGTGCCGTTAGTTTTTTGTCCCGTGTTCCGTTTGACAAGGGAGCACGGGACAAACATTAACCGGAAAAAAGTGATGACCCCCCGCCCTTTAGATTTGCTCGATCTTCCGACACTGTATTATTACCGCGCTGAAGCGGTCAGTCTCGATTCTGAGCGCTTTTTAACGCGTGGTAATCCGCTTGGGGCAGCCGGGTTCATGTCGTATTTCAATCCCGCTCGCCATCTCTATACGGCGGTCAGCCAGGAAAATGGGACGACAATGCTTGGTGGTGTGATCCAGACGAACGGGGATGCTTTTGCCCGGCTGGTTTATCTGGCCCCCAGTTCAAAAATGACTCATGCGGGGCTGCCCACCCTGATCGAACATCTCAGCGCAGAAGCCGGCCGGTGGGGCGCTTTTCATGTTCTGGCTGAAACTGAAGAGAATAGTGATGTTTTTCCTGCGCTGCGAATGGCGGGGTTTTCGGTTTATGCCTGGCAGCGTATTTGGGATGTAAGTAACATCATCATCCCCGAAAGTTCCGGAAACTGGGCACCTACCCAATCTGTGAACCTGCCATCTGTACAGTCGCTCTATCACCAGATTGTGCCACCCTTGCTTCAACCAATAGAACCGGCTCCTAAGCGCGCATCTGGAATGGTCTGCGCTGAAAGTTCACGCTGTTACGTTAACATCGTATCTGGAGTCTACGGGATTGTGCTGACACCCCTGATCCACCCGGAAGCTAAGGATGTGGCCCAAAAACTCAGTAGTCTGCTCAGCGAACTGCCTGATCGGCGTGGACGTCCGGTGTATATGTGTGTGCGTTCATACCAGGCCTGGTTGGAGCCTGTCATTGAAGATCTGGGTGGCAAGGCGGCTCCCCGGCAGGCGGTTATGGTCAAGCACCTTGCCCGCATGGTAAAGGAAGAGCAGACTGTTCGCGCTGCTCAGCCAGCCGGTGTCAGTGTCCAGCCTTCGCATCTAACGCACCCCTGATCTGGTGGTGATCATAAAAACCAGCTGGACTTTATAAGTTTTCCATCAGATCAGCCTGGTTGAACTCTGGGGCCAAGGGGTATTTCTCGTATAATATATACAGGCTGGCAGTTTTTTGACATGCGTAAATTCTTCAATCAATCTTCTGTTAGCAAGTTGTTTTCCTTGGCCAGCTCAAGCTGTCCTAGTTTTCCTTACCCATCCAAAAAGCGGAGCCAGCTCCCCATTTCACAGGTATAAAATTTATGAGCCAACAACGCCGTATCACGGACGATCTTGAACTCCTGCTGAGCATTTTGCCGGAAACAATTGTCAAAGCAGTTCATAAACTCAATAATTATGATCGGCTGATTGAGATCATTCTGGATCTGGGCCGTATCCCTACCGCGCGCTATGTCGATGAAGAAATTGTTCTGCGCGAGAAGGAGATCACCCGTGATGAGCTTGACCATGTGGTGGAAAAAATTGGCAATTTTGATACTGACAATCGCGCTGGACTCGAGCGTACGCTGCATCGTATTTCAGCCATCCGTAATCGGCGCGGCAGCGTGGTCGGATTGACCTTACGAGTTGGTCGTGCTGTCTACGGAACGATCGATATCATTCAAGACATCGTCGAATCTGGAAAATCCATTCTTATCCTGGGTCGCCCTGGTGTCGGCAAAACCACTCTCCTGCGCGAAGCAGCTCGGATATTGGCAGAAAAACGCCGCGTGATCATTGTTGATACTTCCAATGAAATTGGCGGAGATGGTGATGTACCCCACCCTGCAGTCGGTAATGCCCGTCGAATGCAGGTTAAGGTGCCCACACACCAGCACGAAGTTATGATCGAGGCGGTTGAAAACCATAACCCCGAAGTGATCATCATCGATGAAATTGGGCGTGAGCTGGAAGCCCAGGCCGCCCGCACCATCGCTGAACGTGGTGTCCAATTGATTGGGACAGCACATGGTAAAACACTTGAAAACTTGCTGCTCAACCCGACCCTCAGCGACCTGGTCGGTGGCATTGAAGCCGTGACTCTTTCTGACGAAGAGGCTCGTCGCCGCGGTACCCAGAAAACCGTGCTTGAGCGTCGTGCTCCTCCTACATTCGATGTGCTGGTGGAGATCCAATCGCGGGATGAATTTGCCATTCACGTCGATATCACCGAATCTGTGGATACTTTTCTGCGCGGTTTTCCTCTGCCCGCTGAGCTGCGCGTTCGGGATGAAAATGGCAAGATCCACGTGGAAAAGGCCCCTGCAGCCACGCCGCCCCACCTTGGGCAGCGCATAGATTACGGCCGCGTTCCACAGAACACGACCAGTTTTGAAACCGGGCCAGCCGTCGCCCCTGCCAGGTTGCGCAGTGGGGCAATCCCTGCCATGCCAGTTCCAGTTATTTCTGAAAGTGAATCTGAGTCTCTGGTCCGACAGCCGCTGCGGGCGGTCAAGATTTATCCTTATGGAGTGGCGCGCAATCGTTTGATGCAATCCGCCAAACGTATTGGGGTGCCAGCTGTGGTGGTGCGTACCATTGACGAAGCCGAGGCGCTTATCACCTTGCGTTCTTATTATCGTGACCATCAGGCCACAGTCGTCGAAGCTGAACGGCGTGGTATGCCTATTTACGTGTTGCGCGCGAATTCTGTCAGCCAGATCGAGCAGTTTCTGACCGACCTGTTCAATATCCCCAGCGGCGAAGCGGTTTTGCCTCCCAGTCTGAGTGATGATGTACGCAGTGAAACCCAGCAAGCCATCGCTGCGGTGATGAACGGCGAGCGTTTTGTGGATATGGCTCCTGCCAGCCCTGTTGTCCGGCGCATCCAGCACGATATGGCACGTGAAGTTGATTTAGTTTCGCATTCTTATGGAAAAGAGCCACGGCGGCATGTCAGGATTTTCCGCGATTAGTGTCCGGTGCCCTGCTTTTGTCTTCTTATCTAATTATTTCCAGGATCGTTAATGTTCATCACGCTTGAAGGTCCCGAAGGTTCGGGTAAAACCAGCCACATCAAGCCCCTGTCTGAGTGGCTCGCCGCGCAGGGGTGTGTTGTCTATACTACGCGAGAGCCCGGTGGCACCTCAATCGGTGAGCAAGTCCGACATGTGATTCATGATTTAAAAAATACAGAAATGCATCCACGCACAGAAGCCCTGCTCTACCAGGCGGCTCGTGCCCAGATTGTGGAAGAGGTGCTGCGCCCCCGGTTGGCAGCGGGCGAGGTTGTATTGTGCGACCGATATTTTGATTCTACTCTTGCCTATCAGGGTTATGGGCACCAGACAATCCCCTTGGATGAACTTCACCAGGTTATTCACTTTGCCACCGGCGGGCTGAGCCCTGATTTGACCATCCTGCTCGATCTGGATGTTGAGATTGGCCTGGGGCGCAAAGGCAAGCAAGATGAATGGAACCGCCTGGATGCTTTTACCGTTGATTTTCACCAGCGTGTGCGTGCCGGCTATCATGAGTTGATCAGGCAGGAACCGCTGCGCTGGGTGGTTGTGGATGCCGCCCAGGCCTGGGAGCTTGTGCAAAAAGAATTACGGGCGGTAATCCTCGAGAAGCTGATTTAAAACGATCTATGCCAATTAACCTGCATTTATTCTCCAGCCCTGGAGACAGGGATATTCGTAATATCATCGATGCCAGCCGGGTTTATCTTGAAAGTCGCGATGAACCACTTGTGGCTTATTTGCCACTCGCCAGTCTTTCGGAAGGCTGGCAGGCTTTTACCGAAAAAGCTTTCAAGGGTCTTGCGCGTGTTGGAACTCTAAACTCTGAAACGATGACCTTTTCCGAGATGGAGGAGATTGTGCGCCGGGCGCATGTGTTGTACGTTCCGGGTGGAAATACATTTTTACTTGCTCATCGCCTGAACGTCAGTCGCTGGATGCCTTATCTGCGGAAAAAAATTCTGGCAGGTCTGCCTTTGGTGGGTTTCAGTGCTGGTTCAATCATGTGCGGTCCGAATATCTTGACATCGCAGGATATGAACATGGTCGAGACGCCGCATTTTGCCGGCTTGAACCTGATGCCATTCAACCTGTACGTTCATTATGACGATGAGATTGAGACGGATGAGTGGCTGAGCGATTTCCACGTTTTTCAGCCGAATCCGGTCATTTTGATGGCGGATAACGCTTATCTGCGCATTGAAAATAAGAAAATCAGCATCGTACGGGGTGATGCCTGGGTATTGCGTAAAGGGCAGGAAAAGGAAAAGCTCCTTTTTGGGCAGGAGATCAAGTTATAGAGTCCGGATAGTGTTTGCGTATTATAATGTGGACAATAATTATCTAAAATAAAAGGAGATCAAAAATGCGTCAAGGCCGGATTGTTTCAACTTTATCCATTTTAGTGCTGGCTATGTTGGCTTGCAATGCTGTTTCGGGCATCAGGGTAGCCCAGACTGAATTCCCGGCTATGCTGACGGCAGCGCCCACTGTGCTGGGACCGCTTGGAACAGCAGCTGCTGAATTTACGCCTCCCGCCATTTCTACCCAGGCCTCTGGTGACAGTGGCGTGGGTACTGCCGGTGGATTGGGGATTGCCTTGGATGATGTCAAGACGATCCTGGCAACAACCCAGCAGTTTACTTTTACAGATGCCAGCGTGGATGGTCAACCTGCTGCCATTGCGAGCCTTTCAAGCAATGTTGCTGCCAGCTTGCCGGTGTTGGGGGACGGCTTTTCGGCGGCCTTTATTGGTGACCCCAAAAATTTAAACGAAATAAAGGTCACCATTCCGTTTTCGGATGATCAGACAAGTGTTGAGGCTGGCTTGAGCTTGGTAACAGTTATTTTTGCGAGTATCATGCCTTCAGATGTGCTGATTTCTTTTATCCCCTGGGTTACTCAAAATTACTCCAAAATTCCCGTGGGTGGTTCGGAAGAGTTTAGCGTTAAAAACATCAAATTCAAACTTTCCAGAACGCAGACAACCATGCTGCTGGATCTTGTTTCTGTGAAATAAGGCAATACAACAGAATTTGTTTTGGCACCGGCATGCCTTTTCTCTCCCATACCGAAATACGAAGAGGTCGGGAGATGGGGTCATTTTTGAAAGCATGTCATGCTTACCCTGAAACAAGATGCAGAAAAAACGGGCGGCTCGTTTGAGCTGCCCGTTTATGTCCTAATCGTCAAAAGAGAGATCCTGCCCACCCATCGGACCGCCGCCACTACCATCATCGCCCAGGTCTGGGATCGCGCTGCTGATTTCATCCGGGCTCTGACCCGCCTCCAGGCGGTCTACGACCTCATCGAATTCAGCTGGAAGCTCTTCGCCCATTTCGCTGCCCATTTTTCTCATCATCTGGCCCAGGGCTTTGGGGTCATCGTCAATATTGGCCAACATGGATGGGTCTGCCATCTGGGATAAGCGCGCTTCATCGCTTTTCATGATGCGCACGCGTGGTGCGCGCCGTTTGATATTGCTGCTGCCACAGTGTTGGCAGGTAACAGGCTTGCTACCGTATTCCTTGTAGGTCAAGAAAATATCGAAGCGTTTGCGACAATCGCTGCATGTGTAATCATAAGTAGGCATAATATGGTTATTTTAATCGAAAATTGGTTCCTGGTTTGATGTAATTGCATATCTGATCAGGGGAGTTTTTATCTTATCACCCGTGATAAGGGTAAGCACATCAAAAAGAAGATTCATCTCACTTGCCGAGGTTTGTGTGCGTGAGTTTTGCTCAACGAGCGAAGCAATTTCTTGAAGCTAAGTTTTTCCTGATGCAGCCAGTGCTATCTCTGGCTAGTAAGGCAGCGCAAAGAATTGACGTTTATTTTTAGCCTGAAAAATGATATTGTCCTGGTTGAGATAATGGCTGCGCGCTACCGTAGTGATGCATCTTCCGGCCCGGTATGTGCCGAGGCTGCATGGCTTATAAGGCTTTAATGAGTTCATTGCCCCTGCCAATTAGCTCCGCATAATCATCAGGTGCTGATAAGGTTTGGATCATGGCCTGGGTTTTCTCGCGCAGAATCTGGCGTGCAGCCGGCTGGCCTTCTGCCTGCCATTTTTCCATGCTCCAGCGTGGGTAGACCGGGCTGGAGTAGTACCCTTTTTTGAAATTTTTAATCGTCGATGGGGCTGAAAGGAAGCTTCCCCCAGGCCCCACTTTGGCGATTTCAGCCAATACAGCCTGGGCATCATCCAGTTGAAACCCATCTGCAAAGCGCAGCGCTTGTTCGATAATCTCGTGGGTATGGATGATGGTACAGGGTGAAATGGTTTTTGAACCCAGGCTATCGCCAATAAAAGGCGCCAGCCCGCCCTTGGTCAGTGCGAAGGAGAGCGTATTCATCCAGTAAGAATCCGCGGCGACCAGATCCATGCCCCAACCGGTTCCAGAACAAGACGAGCCGCAATGCGGCAGGTTGTAATGCGCCATCATTTCGGCGCAGGCTACGTTTAATAATACACTTTGTGGATCGTAGAAATTCATCATTGTCTTCATATCAAAATAGGCTGGCAGCATACCAACCGAAACCGGTGTGCCTGGTTTTATCACCTGGCTGATGGTCAGACCGGCCAGTAGTTCAGCCAGCAGCAGTGCCAGTGATCCGGCTGGCGTGAAGGGTGTGGTTGCACCGACCATGCTGTAATTGGAGAAGATGAAGGGCAGGCCACGTTCTATACATACTTGCATTTTTAGCAGAGTGCCGGCGTCCATCACCAACGGAGAGACAGGGTTGAAATAGGGCAATAAGAATGGGTTCGTGCCCAGGTCGCCGTGCAGGTGTTCAAACAAGCCTATCAGGGGGGCAAAATTATTTTCGTCCGATGTAAGCACTACCAAAGGATGGATGGTATTGGCGTACATTTCCAGGTTGCCATAGAGATCACCAAGCGCTTCCGGAACATCACGTACAATCCCAAGGGTTGAGATGCAATCATAATGCTTCAGACTGCTTGCCAATCTTGTCAGTATGCGCATATGCTCGCGGGTAAATTCTTCCAGGTTATCTCCAACGGGTTCCTGGTAATACAGAGCGGTGACCCCTACCCCAAAACGCAGGCGGTCATCGCCCAGCCTGAAGGCCGGGTTTCCGCGGCGGTCATATATCTGGATGACCGCCGGCGCGGATTGAATAGCCTGTTCGATGATCTCAGCGGAAAATTTTACATTGCGATTTTCAACTTGAACCTGCCCGGTTTTTCTGAGCAGCTCAATGATCGCAGGCGAATCAACACGTACCCCAGTCTCAGAAAGGATACGCAGTGCGTACTGGTGTACTTGTTGGATTTGTTCTTCTTTAAGCAGCGTCAGGCTTGGGCGAACATTGTTCATGCGGGTCTCCTGATTTTGTTGGTTGGTGCGTTTTTTATAGTCAGATGAATGCCCTTAGAACCAAAATAGACGGGGTCTGTAATCGGTTCAATTAGCCTTGCGGCCTTGGTAGCTTGGACGAGCGGTAGCATCCTATCGATTACCAGACCGGCTCATTTAAGAAATAAGAGCGCCACACCCGAAATTGCCAGAAGTGTTCCAGCGACCGCTTGCCAGCCGAAGCGCTCCTTAAAGATGAAATAACTGATTGGCAGCATGAATACAGGTGGTAGTGCCATTAAAGTGGAGGCAACTCCAATTTCGGCGTGCTGAATGGCCAGCAGGGAAGCAGAAACACCGATCACTGGCCCAAAAAATGCTCCAAAGGCTGTCCAGCCCAGGGCTGCCGGGTGCGCTCGAATGGAATCGATTGTATCGCCAACCTGTTTTTGAAAAATAGCCATGACCCACAAAAAAATAATCGCGGCTGTCATGCGGATGATCGTCCCGGCAAAAGGCGGAAAGTTTCCGGACATACCCTGCTTCGAGAGCACCAACCCGCCTGCCTGCCCAAGTGCTGCGATCATGCCAAAAAGCACGCCTTGTAGAGAGAGTTTTGTCTGTTGTTCTCCCGCTTGCAAGGCTGGGCGGGTCAACACCACCCAACCAATGCCAGCCAGGGTAATGACCATACCAACGAACTGTAGAGTGCTGAGCTTTTCTCCGAAAAACAACCAGGCAATGGCTGCGCCAAAGACAGGTGCCAGGCTGAGCAGCAGCAGACCAATACGTGGGCCAACCAGCTGATATGAACGGAACAAAAATGCATCCCCCAGCGCCAATCCTACGATGCCGGAAAACATCAACCATCCCCAGCGTATGCTGCCTGCATTGAGTGGAATAGGCTGGCCATAAAGGAGCCCGTTGATCAGTAGTAGCGCCAGGAATGCGAGCGTAACGCGTACCCGGTTGGTCACCTGCGAGCTGAACTTTCGCCCTGCCAGGGAGAAGCCTATCGCCGAGAGTGACCAACAGAAGGAAGTGAATAATGCTGCGATTTCACCGATGGAGTTCATATCATATTCTCAATTCTTATGTTTTCCCATTTCTACTTTGACAGCGTCAAAACAGGAATCATTATAAAGCTGCAATTCGATGTTCGGGCGAAAATAAACCGGGAGACTGGCTCCCGGTCAATATTTTCTGCAAAGCATAAACCTTTAACCAAGTGCTCCTGACCAGGCTTCAAAATTGCGATCGCTGCACTCATCTTTGGCGTAGAAGGTCAGGTAAGTCATGGACTGGTAATGTACGAATTTTTGTGCTTCAGGCTTGCGAACGGCCAAATCGTAATAGGAGTGCCAGGTGCCCGAGTTGAAATAAAACTGGTTCTCATCATCCGGTGGCTCTCCGTTTGTGTCCAGAGGCACAACCTCATGGTGATGGGTATGACCATAAGCAATGTAACGGGCTGATTTTTCCAGAAAAGCCGGCTCAAGCAGGGCATGGTTGGTGAAGGAAACCCCATCTTCCCACATTTTTTCCCGCATCCACATCACCACATCATTAATGGTCTGGAAGGATGCTTTCTGGGAAATTTTGACAATCAATTGCAGCGCATCCACCAGATCGAACCGGAAGGCTCTATCGGCCTGGCGGACGAAGTCCACATCCAAAAACTCGTCGGTAACCCGGTCCCAGATCTGTTTTAGTTTGCCCATCATGGCGTCGCTGCCGGCATATTCCCGGATCCGGCTGGTGATCCATAACGGGGTCGCCAGTGCAGGGCGGACGTTGGTCAACTGCCGCAGGCTTTCGACGATGGCGGCGGGTAGTTCATCACCTAATTCCTGCATTACTGCGATGGGATAGCGGTTGATCACTTCCACGGTGAACACATCGCCAAGCGTGCTGAAATTACGACCTTTTTCGCGGTCATAGTTGAATTGGTCATATTTATCACCGTGCTGCCCGTAGACTTTGTAGTGTGCAAAAATATCCTGCAGAGCTTCGTGTTCGGATAATTCCCAAGGGAAATTATCGCTTGGGTTGCATAAGCCCAGCCCATCAATTACTTCCTGGCGAATGTTGTCAAACCGTTTGCCCGGCAGGTGATAAAACCAATCATGATTGCCGGTCATATAATGGATATTGACGCGCGGAATTGCGTGTTCTGACGAGTTGATGTCGGGCCGGTTTCCGACGGCAGGGGGCAGCCGTACAATCTCGCCGGCAGATAGGCTTTTTAAGATCGCTGAGGCGGCCTGATTCTCTTTCAGGATGGCCTGTGTTATCTGGCGTAGCTTTTTAGCGTAACGAGCATTGCTCGGATCTGACCAGGGGCGGATACCTGTGGCGTTTTTGTCTGATTCTGAAGCCGCCGGAGTATCAAGCCAGTGGGTGGAGTGCAGTGGGTCGAGAATATCACCCATTAAAACCAGGTCGATCTTTTCGACTGGTTTGTAAGCGCCATCGCGTTGGAAGGATGCATGAAAAGCCTGTTCGCGCAGGCGTTCCGCAAACAAAAAGAAAGCATTCGGGGCAATGGACTTTGCGCAAGTCCCATCACCGAGATGGATATCACTGGCTATGATCAGCACGGTATTCCTCCGCTAAAAACCTGTCGATTGAGATTGCTGGGCTCATTATAACTTCTTTGTAAATTGAACCAGTGCCTTCATCGCAGGTCTCAGGATGGAATTTATTGTTTTTTAATTGAACGATTGGCGGCCTCACTGACTGTGTATTTATTCACGAGGCGCACCACGCCTGAGAGCGTTGGCTCCCCCGTACATGGTGCCTTGTGCAGGCAAAAAGAAGTTTTTTGTGAATGTTTGGAGCGTGGTTATATCTCCAAGCATCTACTTGCAGGGCAAACCATTGATTAGCGCTCGCCGCACAGTAAAAATCAGTATGTTTTTTAAGGTGTAAAAGTCGAGAAATTACTGTTGTTTTCTATGTTGGCTAAGGGTTTTCTGCGTTGTTGATGCCCTGATCCCGCCCAGCGCCTGCTTTTAAGACTTTCTGGATGCGCTCCAGGTCTGTTTCCTTGCGGATGTACTCATCCGGTTCGTAGGCTTTCCCCATAAAAGTGTGCAGGTTTTTGAAGATCATCGGACTATCCACCGTTTTGCGCGCCGCAAAATGGACCTCTTTCACACCGGTCTGTGCCACCACCGCGGCAATATTTCGGGCATTGATTCCGCCGCCCGCCAGGATGATCGTACGCCTGGCCGCCTGCTGCACAAGGGCTGCAATGCAGTCAACACCTTCCAGGGCTGATGGCATTTGTCCAGAGGTCAGGATCCGTTCGATCTCCAGCCCACAAATCGCTTCCAGCGCCTCATTCGGATCGCGTGATAGGTCAAAAGCGCGGTGGAAGGTCACGCTCATGGGGCGCGCCGCAGTCACGAGGATGCTGGTTCTTTCTACGTCGACGGTGCCATCAGGCTTTAGGAGACCGATCACCACCCCGTTGGCGCCCGCAGCTTTGGCCGCCAGGATATCCAGGCGCATTACTTCCAACTCAAGATCACTGTAGCAGAAATCCCCACCGCGTGGGCGAATAATGACGTTGATAGCGATACTAACTGACTGCCGGGTGAGTTGGATCATGCCAAGGCTGGGTGTGGTGCCACCTTCCACCAGATTGTCACACAGCTCTATACGTTGAGCTCCGGCTGCTTGCGCTGCCAGCGCCCCTTCCACTGCGTCAACGCAGACTTCGAAAATCATCCTGTTCCCAATCTTTCTTGAAAATTTTCAGGCGCCAGCATTGGCTTGAGGTCACAATCGTGTCCCCATACCTGTCGGGCCGCCTTTAGATATCCCAGGTAATTTTGATAAGGTACATACGGCGGCACCAGATGGTCGCAATGAGGAATGAAGCCACCTTCCTCAACTAGCGGCGCCAGTCTCAGCACCTCTGCCTCGATGGCATCCTGGGATGACATCAGAATATTCTTGTCGATCCCACCGATCATACGCAGATCTTTACCAAAACGTTTACGATAATCCAGAGGGTCAGCCCGCCATGTGCCCACTTCAAAGGGGAACATGGTATTGATGCCAACATCCAGCCACAGTGGGGTGAGTTTTTCGATATTTCCGTCGCAATCCAGGAAGATAATATCGACCCCATGTTTATGCAGCAGGTCGGTAATTCGGCGGTAATGCGGAATAAGATATTGGCGGAAATGCTTGGGGCTGATCAGCGGCCCGGCATTGTAGCACATGTCCTCCCACATGGCGCAGGCATCAAAGTGTCCTCCCGTTTCCAATACCCGTTCCAGGGTACCGATTGAGCAGTCTGCCAGAGTTTCAACCATTTCACCGAACCAGGCTGGATCATCGTAGATCACCAGGGAGAGCGCCTCCAATCCCATCCAGTTTCGCAGATACCCATAAAGCCCGCCGCCGCGTACTACCACCAGGTTTGAGCGGTTTGGGTCGCGCCAGTTGCCGACTCGTTCATCCCAATCATCTGGATAGCGACCTGGATTTTCTGGATCAAGGCGCGGTTTGTAGTATTTCCGCCAGCTTTCGCGATCGCTCAGTAAGTGCCTGACCGGATGTGGGATGGAACTCATGAATTTACGCCGCAGCACATGGACACCGTCAGTAACTGCTCAGGCAGGTAACGGAGAAACAAAATTAGGAAGGAAGGGAGTTCCGGCAAAAGCCAGCCGTAAAGCACCTAATACATTCTGTCTGTTTTTTCTGGCAGTCGAGATGTAACTCCGGATTTGGCAAAATGCTTTT
>JAPLGT010000112.1:0-10774 GCA_026390035.1 Chloroflexota bacterium | reverse complement strand
TGAAGGGTGCGCAAAGGGCACCCGCAGCGGTCGCCAATTTCGACAACAGATACAGGATTGAAGTGGCATCCGGACTGTTCAGTGCAAACACCAAGACCCGCAGGACT
The DNA here is from genome assembly GCA_026390035.1 of Chloroflexota bacterium. Classification (GTDB taxonomy): domain Bacteria; phylum Chloroflexota; class Anaerolineae; order Anaerolineales; family Villigracilaceae; genus UBA5195. The sequence goes on along the minus strand of JAPLGT010000112.1, from coordinate 10,667 downwards.
ATGAAGACCCACATCAGCTTCACCAACCTCCAAACCGGACAACCCGCCATCAACCATATCCGCACCGCATTGGAAAACGGCAAGCACGTTGTCACCAGTAACAAAGGCCCGATCGCCCTGCAATATGCCGAATTAGCCGAACTGGCACGCAGCCGCAATTTGCAGATCGGCGTCGAAGGCACAGTCATGAGCGGCACGCCCTCGCTGCATCTTGGGATGGAGCTGCTGGCGGGTGCGGGCATACGCCGTGTGCAGGGCATCCTGAATGGCACCACCAATTACATCCTGACTCAAATGGAAAGCGGAGCCAGCTACCCGGACGCGTTGGCAGAAGCCCAGGCGCGAGGCTATGCCGAGGCAGACCCAACCGGCGATGTGGAAGGTTTTGATGCCGCTGGCAAGGTTGTGATCCTGAGCGCGCTTCTGATGAATACGCCCCTGCAGCTGAACCAGGTGGATAGAACCGGCATCAGCGGGATTACGAGCGCAGATGTAGCCCAGGCAAAAGCAGACGGTCAGCGCTGGAAATTGATTGGCAGTCTCGAGAAAAAACCAGATGGAATTTTTGCCAGTGTCAAACCGCTGCGTCTGCCGCTCGAACACCCGCTCGCCAATGTTAATGGCGCCACTAATGCCATCACCTTTACGACCGACTTGCTGGGCGATGTCACTCTAATCGGACCCGGCGCAGGCCGAGCAGAAACCGGCTATGCCATCATTTGTGACTTGATCAGCATCTACCGCCCTGGGCACTGAAAAAGCGTCCATAAAATCAACATCCTTTCGGGCTGGACCAAACCAGCCCGAAAGGAAAATATTGGTTCTGTAGAGTTTCATCGAAAACTGGTCCCGCCAAAACTACAAAATAACCCTTGCTCACCTGTTGTTACAGGAGGTTCGGTACCATCATTGACGTTAGAAATAAATCGACAAATTACTAGCGTAGGTCTCTATATTGCCGGGCAAACCAATTACCAGGGGCGCGATCGAGCAAGATCCAACCCGGCTTGACCATTTCCATAATCCGCGTTTAATCACTGGTTTTTACCGCTCCAGCAGCCTGGCTCCTGGGTTTTAAACCCAAATTTTTCGCAACAATCCCATCGATAAACCGCCTCGGAAGAATATCCTCAAAGAAATGCATAATTGGGTTGCCACGCACAACAGCGTACCGAACCCTGGGCTTGCTCACCGTCAACGCATGCAGCACCACCTCGCCAACCTTTTCAGGCGGGTATCCGTTTCTGCCATTTTCAAGCGCATATTTTTGGAATTTGAGAACCGGCTGCATGAAATCCGTATCCTTGTACAGGGAAAGATCCATCTGTTCGGCCTTATCCCAAATTGGGGTGACCACTGGTCCAGGACCAACCAGGATGACATCGATGCCGTATAGCATTAATTCCCGGCGTAATGACTCAGAAAAACCTTCCAGGGCATGTTTTGAAGCAGAATATGCGCCCAGAAAGGGAGAGCCAGCCTTGCCCGAACTCGAACCGATATTGATGATCCGGCCAGGCTTGCCTTTCGGGGCAAGTTCTGCACCTAATAATGGCAAGAATGCCTGCGTCACTATCAGCTGCCCAATCAGGTTTACCTCGATTTGTTTTCGAAAATTCTGGATCGGCAGGTGCATCAATGGACCCGGCACGGCAATCCCAGCATTGTTCACGAGACCCAGAAGCGTCTCTCCATGCAACTGCTCCTGTACCTGTTTTGCAGCGGCATGCACTTTTTCTTCGTCAGTGACATCAAACAACACGGGCACAAACGCTGCGCCAAATTCTGCGACCAGCCGGTTGGCATCTTCTTCCCTGCGCACACTGCCAAAAACACGATATCCATGCGCGATTAGAACCTTCGTAATTCCCCAGCCAATGCCAGTTGAAACACCCGTAACAAGCACACTCTCCATATTCCACTCCGATGATAAGAAATTATTCCAGGCAAGCCCGCTGATAGATGGTATCTGGCCCGGCGCAACCGTGGTTTTGAAAACACGGGTTCCCCGCAAGTGTCTTTCGGCCAGCCAATACACACCAAGCATCCGCCATCCCAATTATATATGACAAACCTGCCTGGTTGGCGCGAATAGCCCCAGCCCATCTGACTCCTGGGTTGAGAATTGTGGCTCTCATCAGATTTGAGGGAGACAATAAATCAGTGCTATTCCGGAGCATCAACTTTACCCACACGCTGTACCGCGCAAGTTTTTGGCAGCGCTTTTCGCGATATTTTCCAAAGAAACTTCCTGTCATTCGTCCATTCAGCACTTATTCGTGACAAAAACATCCACAATGGTCCTTCAAATTACTGCGCTTGTTACGCACAAGCCAACCGGGAGTCTGGATTAAATATTTTCCCCATTAACCTGGGAAGAACCAGAATTTTTTCCAGCATGGCCAGCTTTTGTACGCTTTACATCGATATTCCAGCAGAAGATGCCGGGGTAATAGCCAATCCGCAACACAGGACTAGCCAAGGTATCCTGAAAACTTTAGGCCAGACCTTTAAAAGAAATATTGCTTGAAACCTGTCTCAAATCGCAGTAAAGTAAAAGTATATTTTCTGACAGGCAGGCACCCGCCCGCAACTATCTTTCTAATCACAGGCATCCAGGTTTAATCATAACCATCACAATCATAGCCAATAAATTTTTGCTAATCGATGGGCTTCCCGGCTTGTAAATAATTAAAGCGAAAAGCAAAACCAGGCAAACCACGAGTAAATACAATGGAGTAGAACAGTCGCAATCGCTCAGGCTGCTTCACTCCCAGCAAGCATTGCAAATTGGTTGCCGGAGCAATCTGCTCCGAAAGAAAATATAAGATCAGCGCAAATCTAAAAAACGGATTTAGCCAATATTCAAATGACAAAATGGAGGTTACCCATGCCTAAAAGACTCACGATCCGGGGTCTCGACATCCTGTTTCCACCAATCTGCCTGGTTTGCCAGCAGCCTGCCGAAAAGCGCTACGACATCACGCGCACGCTTAGCTTCGGTAGCCGGTCCATGACAATCACAATCCCCGTGCCTCTCTGCGCGGCCCATCATGCAACCGCCTCCACCAAAAACCGCACTGAGCAGTTGGTCGGGCAGATGGGGCTGATCCTGGGAATATTGGCGGGACTGGCTGTGTGCGGCGCCCTGCTTGCCTATTGGTCTGTCAGCGCACAAGGCAACCTGATCACCAACCTGCTGCTGGCCGCCTTCATCGGACTGGGTGCTTTCCTGATAATCTGGTCACTACTGACCTTCTTCGTAGCCCCCCTTTTTGCCAGCCCTGAGTCTAAAGCAGTCCGCGGAGTGCTAAAAATCCGTCACTTCTGGCCCGCCAGCCAGGATGTTCAGCTGGAATTCAGCAGCGAGACCGCTGCCGAACTGGTTGCACACAGCAACGCAGACCGACTGATCAACACTGACTGAACACTGAATAAACACTGAATAAACATCCGGTAGGTCAGCGACACGGCCGTTGAATAATTAAAATTGATTAAAGCCCTGGAGATCAGAATATGGACCATGTGGTGTATCTTGACTCAACCGCAAAGGAATTGGATCTACTTCTTTTAGGAAAAAAGACCATGATCATTCGTGGAGCCACTGGAAGAAAAATACCCTATGGAAGAGTAAACCCGGAAGACTTGCTTACCCTGATCAACAACAATGCCGAGGGTCTGATCCTGGCCAAAGCCAGGGTCAAGAGTGTTTTTAATTCAGAAAAAATGACAGCAGATGAATCCACCGGGCTGATCGAAAGCCACCACGGCCAGCTCCAGCTTACTAAAAAACAATTTGAGCGCTGGGCTGGAAAAAGATACCTGGTATTGATCGAAATCAGTGATCTTGCCCAGCTCGAACCCTTCCAGATTGATAAGAGCGCTTATGGCAATCTGGATGACTGGCTGCCGGTTGAAAAAATCGAGAATGTGCGCGTAAATAAATAAACCTTTCTATTGTGACATTTTGCACTTTTGTTAATAACTTTCCTTTGCCGGATTGATATACTGGTATGTAGAAGCAGACCTCACCAACCAGCCTCCTGGCATTGGAGCCCACCTTTATGAAAAAAATTACCTTCGCCGTGTTTCTGATTGGGTCAATCTTTATCACAACGCTGACCCTGAACGCGATCTCTTTTCTGTCCAACCTTCGAACCCCGCCCGCCGGGCTGAATATTAGCCAACTGATCCACGGTCAGTTCATTCAATTACTGACGCTGAAGGAATACTGGGCCAATTTCCCAAGCCTGCCATCTCTCTCCATGTTATTTCTCCCGCAGGCTCTGATCGTGATGGTACTGTTGACGGGAAGTGTCATCTACTACCTGGGCTATCGCCAGCAAACCCAACCTCAGATCACCGGCGCAGCCCTGCTTTTGACCGCCATGATCCCTTATGGCATTGGTCAGCTGGCCCTGCTTGGAAATGGCAAACTTGAAAACGCCGGCGTCTGGCTGGCTTTCATGCTGGCCGGGGTCTTCTATGCTGCCTCCGCCTGCGCACTCTTCAGCGCTTACCAGATTGTGAAAAGCCGAAAAGCGCTACCAACTCGGAATTAACAAGGCATCACCAAACCGCTGCGATCGAGTCAATCAAATAATCTCATCGGCTCGCGTGCTCTGCGGGCTAACATCTGCCTTGAGAAATTATCAGCCCTCAATCTGTTACCAGCGCCAGCGTTCTTTACCTGGCACCTGACCCCTGAATATCAAAATTACCCAAACCCCAGACCGCCTCTGATAGCTATCAGAGGCGGCATTCCTTAATAAACTGTATTTACTCACCGGCCTCCAGATTCAGGTCTTGAAATCATCACAACCACTGCACCCAAATGATCGAAAATTCGGAGATTTGCCCCGCACAGGCTGCCACAACAATCAGCCGGCAAGCTCTCTACAGGTTTCAGCGAGAACCTGCCGGCTGGGCATGACCCCTTTCACCCCAAATAAATGACAAAAAAGTGAATATTGGCGGGAATTATTCATGTTATATTGATATCATACAAATTTTATCAAAATCTGGAATCCAAATTCTGGAGCTGCCAACATGACAAATCTGACCATCAACGGCATACCCGTCGAAGTCCCCGAAGGCACCATGGTTCTGCGCGCGGCGGAAAAGCTCGGCATTACCATCCCAACCCTCTGCGACCACCCTGACCTCACACCCTATGGAGGCTGCCGGCTGTGCCTGGTGGAAGTCAAAGGCGCGCGCGCCATGGCTGCCTCCTGCGCCCTGCCAGTCAGCGAGGGCATGGAAGTCACCACCGAAAGCGACGCGCTCTTTAAATCCCGGCGCGAAATCCTGGAATTTTTACTATTCGCCTATCACGACAGCGGCTACCAGAACGCCCAAAAAGACGAGACCCAGTTCATGCATTGGGTGCGTCATTTTGGACTCGACCCCAACCAGAAACAATCCCCCACGCCGCGTTACGCCGTCAACAGCGACCCCAACCCGGTTGTGTGGGTCGATCTGAACAAATGCATCCTGTGCAACCGCTGCATCCGCGCCTGTGAAGAAATCCAGGGACGCTTCGTCTGGGGCCTGACCAAACGTGGTTTTGACTCAGAAATCTCGGCCGGGGCCAACACTGATATGCTCAGCGCGCGCTGTGAATCATGCGGCGCCTGCGTTGCCTATTGTCCCACCGGTGCGCTCGACAACAAACCATCCATCGGCGCGGGAAAACCCGACAAGCTTGTCACCACCACCTGCGGTTACTGCGGAGTGGGCTGCCAGTTTGACCTGAACATTAAAGACGACAAGATCATTCGGGTCACATCCAACCCACAGGCTCCCGTCAATGGCATGCACCTGTGCGTCAAGGGGCGCTATGGCTACGATTATATTCACCACCCCGAGCGTCTGCTCAAACCTCGCGTGCGGCGTTACCTGCTGGAAGGTGCTGAAAAAAGTGAGGTCCGTGACTTAATCTCAGGAAAATCGTCTCAATCCGCCGGCAGAACCACCGTTCAATCTGGCTGGGATTGGATCGAAACCAGTTGGGATATCGCTCTGGATATTACCGCCCGCAGACTTAGCGACATCCGGCAAGAGCACGGCCCCAATAGCATTGGTGTGCTAACCTCGGCCAAATGCACCAACGAAGAAAACTACTTGATGAACAAACTGGCGCGACAGGTCATTGGCACGAATAACATTGACCACTGCGCCCGTCTCTGACACTCTAGCACCGTCGCCGGTCTGGCGACCTCCTTCGGCTCGGGCGCAATGTCCAATTCAATGGACGATTTAGCCGAGCAAGCACAAGCCCTGTTCGTGATCGGATCCAACACCACCGAACAGCACCCCGTCTTTGGCGCGAAACTGCGCCAGGCTGTATTGCGCGGCGCCAAACTGATCGTCGCTGATCCACGCCGGATCGAATTGACCGACTACGCTGACCTGCACCTGCGTCAGCGCCCCGGCACAGATATCGCCCTGCTCAACGGGCTGATGTACATCATCCTGGAAAAAGGTTGGCAAGATCAAGCCTTTATCGATGCACGCTGCGAAGGCTTTGAAGAGTTCAAAGCCACCATCCAGCAGTATCCACCCGAAAAAGTCAGTGAAATTACCGGCGTCCCGCTCGAAAAGATCTACCAGGCCGCAGAAATGATGGGAACCAGTAAGCCGATGGCCGTCATTTGGGCCATGGGCATCACCCAGCACATTGTTGGTGTGCGCAACGTCATGGATCTGGCCAACTTGCAGATGCTGCTCGGCAACATGGGCAAACCTGGTGGCGGTGTCAACCCCTTGCGCGGACAGAACAACGTCCAGGGTGCCTGCGACATGGGCGGTCTCCCCAACGTTTACCCGGCCTACCAGCCGGTCACCAACCCGGAAGTGATTGCCAAATTCAAAAATGCCTGGGGCTTCGCACCTGAGCCCAAAGTGGGCCTGACCGTCACAGAAATGATGCCCGGCCTGTTGGACGGCCGGACCCACGCACTCTACATCCTGGCCGAAGACCCGCTCATGTCAGACCCGGATACAAAGCACATCAAACACTGCATGGCAGCAGCTGATTTTGTCGTCCTGCAGGAAATCTTCCCCACCGAAACTGCCAAATACGCCGATGTGCTGCTGCCCGGTGTCTCCTTTGCTGAAAAAGACGGCACGATTACCAATACCGAGCGACGCGTGCAGCTGGTACGCAAAGCCATCGAGCCACTCGGCGAAGCCCGCCAGGACTGGGAAATCACTGTCGAAATCGCCCGGCGGATCATCCAGATCAACGCTCTTCAATTTTCTGGAACGCACGCCGCCTGGCAATACAACAATCCATCCGAAGTCATGTCCGAGATCAACGCCCTGACGCCTTCCTACGCCGGGATCACTTTTGAACGCCTGGAACGTGGCGAGCGCCTGCAATGGCCGGTACTCAACGCTGAACACCCCGGCACACCCATCCTGCATACCAAACAGTTCGCGCGCGGATTGGGTAAATTTATGCCCATCGATCACCTGCCCCCCGCCGAACGCCCTGATGATGACTATCCCTTTGTACTCAGCACCGGCCGGGTCCTGTATCACTGGCATGGCGGCGAAATGACCCGCCGCGCCGAAAGCCTGATGGCACTCTACAGCCAGGCCCTGATCGAGCTCAGCCCTTGGGATGCCGAGAAACTGGGTTTGGTGCCCAGCAATTTACCCGGCGAAGCCCATGTCCGGATCGAATCACGCCGCGGTTTCATTGAAGCCAAAGCCTGGGTGACAGATCGCGTGCCACCCGGCATGGTCTACGCCAACTTCCACTTTCCGGAAGCTTCTGCCAATGAATTGACCCAGGCCGTACTCGACCCGGTCTCAAAAATCCCTGAATACAAGGTCACCGCCGTCAAAGTGACACTTGTACAAGCCTCATCGTAGGGGTACCAGCAACCAACCCCACCTGGAGATTAAGCATGGATATCACAAAGATCCTGGAATACGCACTGGAACGCGAATACGAAGGGAAACGCTTCTTCGTCGAAAACGCCTCGCGGCTGCAAAATGCCGCCGCGCAGGGTGCCTTCAAGGCTATCGCACTGGAAGAACAAAAACACATCGACTTTATCGCCGCCCAAATCGCTGCCCAGCATGCAGGTGTCAGCGCCGAGCTGCCTGAGCTGCCCAGCGCCGGCTTCTTCTCTGATCGCGCCGAAAACGAAAACATCGCACAAAGCGTGGCCGAAGCCATGGTAGCCGATCTACCGGTCCTGCGCATGGCCTACCTGATCGAACGCGACTTTGCCGAGTTTTACAGCATGGCTGCCGCCAAAGCCGAAGGCGAACCCAAGAAAGTTCTGGAGATGCTGGCTCACTGGGAATCCGGGCACGAGCGTCTCTTCAAACACCTGCACGAAAAAGCTTTTGAGCTATATGCTGGCATGCCCTGGGGAGGTTGACCCCCTGGATTTTGCCCTGCACTCGCGGCAAGAGGGTGTGGTTCAAAGTTTCTGAAAATGCCAGGATTTGTATCTGGTGGCTTTCAAAGGGGTTTCTTGTAGAAAATATGCGTTGCCCGGCAGGAAAATGAGGGGTTCTGGGTGGAAAAGGGACAGCCGTCCCTTTTCCACCCAGGTTGAGAACTTTCTCCCTCTCCCGCAACGGTAAATATTGTACGCTTTCTGTCGACTTTTGGCGGGAGAGGGCCGGGGTGAGGGCATGTCAGAACTGAAAAGCAAGGAATTTATTCTGATAGTTTGGATCTCCAAAAATCTGAACCGCACTCGCGGCAAGGTTATTGATAGGCAAACGTTACCGGATAAGACTATAATGAACCTGAACAATGTTGAGGGTCGCGCTTGGATTAAGTTGCGCTTGCCTGCAACCTCCGCAGGTGGTTATTCTCGCGGATGATCCAATCGCGAAAATAACCACAAAAGTCTTGCTGACCTGTTTTTTACAGGGATTTTCATAAACTTTATTGGCATTCATTAACCAAAGCACGTTCTTATTGATACGGAGGGCTGCTATGGGCAAGCTCAATTTAACCGGCATGAATCTGGGCCGTTATCACATTACCGAACCACTCGGAGAAGGTGGTATGGCCTCCGTTTACAAGGCCTATGACACCAGCCTTGAGCGCAATGTAGCCATCAAGATCATCCGCACAGATATCGAAGATAGCAACGATGGCGAATTTCTTAAACGCTTTCAACGTGAAGCCCGCGCGCTTGCACAGCTCGACCACCCCTATATTCTTAAAGTTCTGGATTACGGCGAACAGGATGGCGTGCCATATCTGGTGATGCCTTTCGTCCCAGGCGGCACCCTCAAACAAAAAATGGGCAGCGCCCTATCACCTCAGCAGGCAGCCAGCCTGCTGGCACCGATTGCCAGCGCACTGGAATACGCGCACCAGCAGAATATCATCCACCGCGACGTCAAACCCGCCAATATCCTCATCAGCCAATCAGGGGCACCACTGCTCTCAGATTTCGGTATTGCCAAAGTTATTTCCGGCAGCGGCGCCACCCAGCTGACTGCCGCAGGCGTTGGCATCGGCACCCCAGATTATATGGCCCCCGAACAATGGATGGGTATAGCAGACCCAGGCACTGATATATACTCGCTCGGTGTCGTTTTCTATGAGATGGTCACCGGTCACCGCCCCTATACGGCCGATACACCCGCAGCCGTGATGATCAAACACCTGCGTGACCCACTCCCCCGCCCAAGCAGCTTCATTCCGGGCTTGCCGGAAGAGGTTGAACAGGTATTATTTAAAGCCCTGGCAAAAGAACCAAAAGACCGCTTCAAGAGCATGGCCAGCTTTGCGACCGCACTCGAAAAGCTGGCGAACAGCGCCGCAACCGTCTTATCTGACATGCCTGTGGATGTGGTCACCCTTCTCAACCCGGAAAAAACATCCCTGGTTTCCCCGGTAGGCGTACAGACAAAAACCACCAGTCAGACTATCCCGGTGCCAGGCAGCCAGACAGGAGTAAAGCTGGAAACCTGGAAAATTATCCTGGCCGTGGTCAGCGGGCTGGCCGTAATTGTTTTTTTGTGCCTGCTGGCAGGTGGAGGCGCTTTTTTCGCATCCCGGAGCCTGTTGAACAACAAACCAGCCCCGCTCACACCTGCGGGAACAACCGGCCAGGCCAGCACCCAATTACCCAGCAATCTGGCCGAAACATCCGCGCCACCACCCGCTCGCCCTTCTGCCAGCAGCAAGCTGACCAGTGCACCCGAAGCCACTCCTACGCCCCTGCAAAGCATCACAGGTTATCCCGAAGATGTACCTTTCTTAAAAGACAACAATGGCGACCTGATGACTTCAGTCAGCCAGGGTATGCAGATGTTCAGCTTCTCCAGCAATCTATCTCTGACCGAACTTTCTGATTTTTATGTGACCGGCATGAAAACCAACAACTGGCAGGTTGTAAACGAAATGACCCAGGGCACAACCAAAATCTGGTATTTTATGAAAAATGACACACGCATGGTGATGATCTCGCTCACTTCAAACGACAATACAACCAGGATCGCAGTCATGATCCCGCCGGCGAATTAACCTTTTACCAAACCAGCAGTTCTCATTTTGAATAAGACAGGATGTATCTTAATAGATGCAGACGAGTAAGCGGATACCCAAGAACCTGGAGCTGTTCCTTTCAGCATCATTGCGATCACAGCGAATTTTGCCATCCATGAATCGCAAAATAGCG
>JAPLGT010000266.1:0-22368 GCA_026390035.1 Chloroflexota bacterium | reverse complement strand
TCGTTAACACAATTACGATTTTATTAACTTAACCGAAGTTGCTACCTTGGGAAGAACTTTAACAAAAATCCATGAGTTTCGAGAAAATTTGGGTTTCCAGACTCAAAATACAGGAGAGACTCATGGATATACAAATTATAGCTATATTTTGCCTTTGCGAAGATATGTTGAAAGCGATTCATCATTACGAAGACCCACAAAGGCGTTTGAGTGACGCAGAAGTAATGACTACTGCGATAACTGCCGCAACATATTTTGGCGGCAACCTTGAAAAGCCCGAAATCACATGATCGAGTACGGCTTATATTAGGTTAAAATAATTTTCATTCACTAAATGCTTTTAGCTATGATTTCACCAGGGTTAATATTTGATCCAGAGGAATTATGACAGTAATATATATTGCCGGTATGCATCGTTCGGGTACATCCATGGTTACAAGATTGTTGAATCTTTGCGGAGTCTATTTAGGTCAAGATAGCGATTTGTTTCCTCCAGACGTAAATAATTCAGAAGGATATTGGGAAAATCGACCTTTTACTTTATTAAACGACGAATTACTAGCTGATGCGGGTGGAGGCTGGGATTATCCTCCACCAGTTAATTACGAATGGGAAAAATCATATAAATTTCCTCATTTCGTATCTACGGCGTCAGAACTAACCCAGCAATTTTCTCCTCACCAAATTTGGGGGTGGAAAGATCCTCGGAATTCCCTTACCTATCCCTTTTGGAAAAAAATAATCCCTTCCATAAAAATGGTAGTTTGTGTTCGTAATCCGGATGAAGTTGCCAATTCACTAATTAAACGAAATATTTTCTCTCCAGCTTCGGCGTTTAATTTATGGTTTGAATATAACCAAAGGATTTTGCGAAATAGTGAGCCTAAGAATCGTATAATTACTCATTATGATTCTTATTTTAAGGATCCTTACTCAGAAATAACCAGAGTATTAAAATTCCTCAATATTGATGTACCAGAAAACGTGCTTTTAAATTCTATCAGTGCAGTAACTATTCCCTTGCGCCATAACCAGTCTTCATTATTGGATTTGATAAGTTCAGCTCCATCAAAAGTTATTGACCTTTATGAAGAAATGTGCACCCAATCTGAATCGCTCTCGCAAATACTATCCGATGCCCAAACAGAAGTACAACCATCTATGAATAATTATTTTCGGGAAGATGATCGTTCAAAAGAAATTATTAGACTAATGTCTGTGGAATTTTTGAGGAATAAACAAATTATTATTGAGAAAGAACAGATCGTGCTGGTGCTTTCATCCCAGCTAGCAGAGAAAGAACAGATCTTGCAGGTGCTTTCATCGCAGGTGGCAGAGAAAGAACAAATCGCGCAGGAACTTTCAACCCAGATGGCCGAGAAAGAACAGATCGTGCAGGTGCTTTCATCCCAGGTGGCAGAGAAAGAACATATCGTGCAGGCGCTTTCAACCCAGATGGCAGAGAAAGAACATATCGTGCAGGCGCTTTCAACCCAGATGGCAGAAATTGCTAACAGTAAAACATGGAAAATCGCATTATTATTTCGGCGGATTCGCGCATCGATCGCTCCAGCCTACAGCCGCCGAGCTAGAATGATCAGGTGGGTTGTAAATATATTCACAATTCCATTTGGGAAAGTCTGGCAAAAACACAAACTAATTAATGAGTTGGCATTGATCAAATCATCCGATTTATTCGATGAACCATACTACCTGACAAATAATCCTGATGTGGCCTTGTCAAAGGTTGACCCTGGTTATCATTACTTGTTATTTGGTGGGTTTGAAGGTCGCAACCCCAGTCCTAATTTCTGTAGCGCCTGGTATCTTACTACTTATGTAGATGTTAAAAAAACTGGGATGAATCCACTTGTTCATTATCTAAGTTATGGCAAAAGGAAGGGCTTAGCTGCTCAACCAGATCCAGGGGCAGATGCGCTTCGCCTAACGGATAACAGTACAAATAATCAAATACAGGCTGATGGGCATGGAAGGATAATTTGGGCACCAGTTTCAATCTTTAAGAAGATCATAGATGTGATTATCCCCTTTCACACTCGAAGACGAAAAATAATCAATATCGTCAATAAAAGTAAAATGGCAATATCAAATTATGGGATTAAGTATTTCATAGCCAAGGTTAAAGAAAAACTTTATCAATACTGGATAAATCGAAATTTCGCCGACAATCATAAGGCAACCAGCATCCAGGGATATGCGCTTCCTATGGTTGACATTGTTGTGCCAGTCTATAATGCCCTCGAAGATTTGATAAAATGCATTGAGGCTGTCTTGTCATCCACCCAAGAACTGACGTATAGACTGATTATCATTGATGACGTCAGTACTGACCCCAAAGTAAAGGATTATTTAGAATTCTTGAATTTAAAGGGCCAAACAAATATTTTAATCTTGAGAAACACTTCTAATATTGGTTTCGTGAAAACTGTTAATCGTGGTATGTCACAATCAAAACATAATGATGTAGTGTTACTAAATTCCGACACGGTAGTCACCACGGGATGGTTGGATAGGTTACAACATGCTGCATACTATGATGATCAAATTGCAACTGTAACACCACTATCAAACAACGCAACAATATGTTCAGTACCTGAATTTTGCATATCCAATGATCTCCCAGATGGCTATACGGTATCGGATTTTGCAAATCTAGTTTTTAGTGCAGGTCTCAAAGCTAGAAAACAGTACATCGAAATTCCAACCGCAATTGGGTTTTGCATGTTAATAAAAAGGAATATATTAAATGAGATTGGGCTTTTTGACGAAGTTTTTGGTAAAGGGTATAACGAAGAGAATGACTTTTGCATGAGGGCTCGTATAAAAGGTTACAAGCACGTGGTAGATGTCTCTACATTTGTTTTTCATAAAGGTAGAGCTTCTTTTCAAGGCAAACAGGAATACCTAGAAAAAATAAATGCTGAACTTTTAAATCGCCGATATCCTTTTTATTCACAGATAGTCAATGATTTTATTATTAGAAATCCTCTACAAGATGTACAAAACAATATTAAAAGATCGATTATTCCCATTTCGGCGGAACGCCGCGAACCAATCAGGATAGGGATAGATACCCAAGCGTTATGGAGACCAAGAAAGACAGGAACGGAACGGTATATAATCTCCCTATTGGATAATTTCAAAACCATAAAAGATGGCAACCATTTTATTCTATACGGGAAACCAGATCAGACTGGAATTCCGTGCGGTAAATTTATTCAGCGGTTCGCAGTTAATTCACTTGACATCCTATTAGATTCTGAACCCATTGACTTGATGCACCGAACCTATCAATGTTATTCGGTTTATGATTTATTATCGCTTATGAAAGCAAAAAGCAGTGTAATTACCATTCTCGACTTAATTAGCTATAAACACCCCGAATATTTTTTGTCGCAGCTTGAATACAATAAATATAAGCAAATAATGCATTTATCACTAATTTTGGCTGACCGGATAATTGCTATTTCCCACTATACGAAGGAAGACATAATTAATAATTTCAATGTACCTGCCGAAAAAATTGACGTTATATACCCGGGTTTTTCGGGTATGAATCCTGAAAAAATTAATGAGCAAGCGGGAAATTGGGATTTTCCGAATTTAGAACGCGGAAAGTATTTTCTGTATATAGGAACTGATTACCCTCATAAAAATCATGAGAAATTGATCCAAGCATATCGAAAACTCAAAAATGAGATGAAAGTTGACATTAAACTGGTAATCGCTGGGCCCAGTATTTCACCAATCAGACGCCAAGAAATAATATCTCAGATTGCAGACCTAAAAGAACAAGTTGTTTATCTTGAATATATCGATGACCAAATATTGGGTGATCTTTACAAAGGGGCTGCGGCCTATATTTTTCCATCATTGTACGAAGGATTTGGATTTACTCCATTAGAAGCCATGGCTAATGGCATACCTGTTGTTGCTTCCAATGCAACATCAATTCCAGAGGTGGTTGGAGAAGCAGCCTTGCTCGTAAATGCAGAAAATATTAACGAATTATCTGATGCAATGTATAGGGTACTAATTGATTCGGATCTCAGAAAGAGTCTGGTCCAAAAAGGGTTCGAACAAATGAAAAAGTTCCAATGGACGGATACTGCCAATCAAACTCTTCAAACCTACAATAAAGCCTGGAATGACATTACGGAAAATGGAGAGAAAATAATTGAGGATCATATAAAAACCGAAATCATTTCCCTGCTAGATCCAGCAGCTCACAAATTTATTCACTTACCTATAAATAACATTTTACACTTATAGGAAAATCAAGATATTGGATGACCGGGAACAGCGAATTGCTTCTTCTTCTCATAGAAACCAGTGAATTTCAAACCTTCATCCCGACCCTTGCTATAATAAGTTCGCTAAGGAAGTATAGGTCGATAAGTTTTGGTTATCCGCTTGCCGATTATTAGCCTAAAAGGATGTGGAACATAAAATGGTATGGTGGAAAAATATTTTCGAAAACGGAAGGGAATTTCTGTTTTATGGATTTCTTGTTCTTATTATTTTCTTTGCAGATATTCTGTTATTCCAAAGAGAATTAATATCCAATATATTTTGGGATCAAAATTATAAAGAACAAAGATTTTCGGTAACCGATGGTGAGTTATTTCAATTCAAACTCAACAACGGAAAACTAATTGCCCAATCCAATGATCCTAACATTACTTTCGGGAATGTGAATGTCCGAATTGGCCGAATTTCATTTGTATGTAAAAATTCCATTCCAGGTGCGGTTGGGCAAGTTTTTTATCGTAAAACCAATGAACCATTTAGTGAGTCACACTCCATTATCTATGAAACAAATTCAAATTTAAACAATAAAATACTTGATTTCCCAGCGGTTCAGGCAGTCGAAAGCTTGAGATTCGACCTCACAAATTTAGAAAATGACAGGGTTGTTTGTAGAGAATTTGTGATCAATCCTCACTCTCCCATTAATTTTAATCTAAAAGGGTTGGTATTGAGATTGACAATATATGTATGTTTCCTATTTTTTGCCGTTTTGATGGATGCAGAATGTAATCCAACGAAAACCTTCTTATCCGGCTCTGATGATTTTTAATATTCTCAATATTTTTCCTTGCAACATTTTATTCGGTGCTAGTTTTTTGTCAATAGATTTTCTTGTTATTGTCAGTATAAATTTCCAATATCTCTCTGTTCTTATGCAATTTCAGCACAGCGTTCTACCTTCTTGGCGATATCCTTTCACCAAGAAGGGTAAATAACTAATGAAAGAGACGAAAAAAATATCATTATGAGAGCCACCCTTGCGCGAATTATCCAAAGTCTCTTAGCATTCGGGAGATCACTCATTGTTTATACAAATAAATTCATACGATTCGTTCGATGTTCAATTCAGACTCAAGGCCTTATAGTAGCCTTTATTTGCATTTGCGTGGTTTTCCCCGATGTAATCTTCATGGGTTCAAGCTTACGTATGACAGATCAAATAAATGGTTCATTTGTAGCAAAAACATTCTACCCTCAAGATGGACATCGGCAATGGTGGCAAGGTTATTTCGATACAGGTGGGGCTTGGTATCAATCGGAACCAATGATGGAATTTATGTTACGTACAATACGAGAGGGAGATTCTCCGTATTGGAATCCATTTTCCGCCGCTGGAGCACTTGGCCCTGAAACGTTAATTGATAACAAGTTCTCATTCTTTACTTTAGCATATGTAGCATTAGGGGGCGGCTCTAGGGTATATAACTTGGTGATTTTGTTCCTTTATTTTTGGGCATCGTATTTTACTTATCGTCTTGCTAAAGAAAAGCTTAATGTAACTTTTGTGGCAGCGTTGGCAGCAACTCTTTTTTATCTACTCAATGGATATGCAATCGCAAACACTGGCTCAAATGTAAGCCAAAGTTATTTATACATTCCTATGTGTCTTTATTTATCGATGGCATTCCTAGAGAAACCTTCCGCACTGCGAATTTCGGGAGTTGTATTGTCGTTTGCAGTATTATTTTCTTGTACATTTATTCCAACAACCATTACTTCATTGATGGGAATATATGGGGTGTTAATAGGGTATGCATTTTTACTAAACGCAAAACCGCAAGAGAGAATTCGAAACATATTTCGAATTCTATTCGCGTTTAGCACTTGTTTGATTCTATCTTTAATGCTTCTAGCTTTTATATATTTACCAATTATTGAGAATATTGGCAGTAGCGGTACATTGGATGTGTATAGCGAGAGAATTTTCTACCCCGCAACCTGGCTACAGATTGTTTCTCTTTTTAGCCCATCCCAATTTTACGAATCTTATAACGCAGGGTCTTTGGATGTATTACCAAGATATGTTTATTCGAATGTGGTGTTTCACTTAGGCATTGTCGCTATCGGGCTGGCGGCTTGTTCGATAAAGTCCAAAAAACCAAGAATATCACCGCTGGTTCTTGTTTGCTTTTTAACATGTATTATTGGGCTTGGCCGCATTTTTGGCGTTCCGGGGTTTTCTCTCATTTCCTTCATTCCAATTATAGGTAGCCTTAGTTGCCAATACTGGCCGCCAGTGGTAATTATTCCCATGCTTGTTTTAATTGCACTTGGTTCTGACAATCTTCAGCATCAACTATCAGCCCGCGCACTTTCATCTATTATGTTGGGCATCTTTATTGTATCATTAGCAGCAGTTGGATTGATTTATGGACTCCATGAGCCTAACATTCAATACAAAGAGGCGTCAATCATTTTATCGATTGTTACGGCAGTGGTATCGTACACAATAATGGTTGCATTGGGTTATATTCCCAAAACTTGGATGCGCACCATTGGTGTTTCAACTTTAGTCCTACTGTTATTCGCAGAATTAATCGCGGATAGTAAAATAATTAGGTTTGGGGCAAGTGATTTCTTTTTACATCCTTCACCTGACATAAGCTTTATTAAAGACAACATCGGATTCTTTCGAACAATGACGATTGGTGGCAATTATGGGGTTCGTCATGAACTTGGTTCAGCCTTTGGTATACAAGAAATCACATCCATCAATATGGGAACGCTTCCCAGCTATATGAATTACTTCCATACAGCAGTTGACCTCGATAAAAATCAACGCGTATTTTATTCCTATTACCCCAGTTTACGATCAATGCTAGATACGCCGAATATAAATAGAATTAATTGGCAAGCAATCGATTTACTGGGTGTAAAATATATAATTGCGCCAATATCTTATAAAAATTATCGAGATGTGTTTATCAACCGTGGCCTGATCCCTGTCTTTGACACATCGGAAGTTAATATATATCAGAATCGGAATGCGTTACCCCGGGCTTTTACAATTGATGCGGATCAAATGCAGGCTGACATTTTGCTTAGCCAAACGCCTGAGATGCGTTTATTATTCAAGCCTGCTAATATTACTCTTTATCGCAATTCTGAAATTCGCCTGGAAGGCAGTGTCGATCAATCATCCTTTCTCATCCTTACAGATAACTGGCACACGAATTGGACCGCTTTTGTAAATGGCATCGAAACACCAATTATCCGTGTCAATGGAACATTTAGAGGCATACTTGTACCTACTGGAAAATATGAAGTATATATGTATTATCAACCGCGCACTCTTAAAATGGCAGCTTTTTGTACATGTGCGATTATTCTCTTGCTAATTCTCTTGGTTATAAACCGCAAGAATATCGATGATTTATTAAACAAATGGTTATCCAAATTGTACTGATATAACACATTGCTGAGTTCGGGGAATAATGAGCAGCACCCCTGGGTGGGGCTTCAGATGGATTATCAATAGTTTCTGATCCCAGCAAACAGGGCGATATTTGCGAGCACCTACGAATCATTGCTATGCAACTCAGTCAAGGAACTAAGAAGTATGTAAATTTATAAATGCCAACCAGTTAAATCTTCTACAGGACTGTCGATTTGCGAAAAAGACCAAGTTTTCAAGAGAATTAGATGAGATTACCCTAGATTCTTTACCCACTTTTGATGTAAAAAATAACTTTTTGTTGTAAAATGATTTTTGATTTTATACATATGTGCTTAACTGGATATGGCCACCCTGTGCAAAGGACGGTCAGTACGCTCAACCAGTATAAATGCCTAAAGATTAACAACCTTTCGCGATTTGTTAAGTACTCGGAGCCGCCGGGGTTGAAGTTCCTAATCTTCATTTTTTCGCAGAATTATTCTTTATTACAACGCAAATCGGATGGCAATATTTTAAAGGAGTTTTACTATAATGACAGAAAACACGAATTCACACCCGTCATTTGTTGTGGCCCTACCGATGTATAATGAAGAACCGAATGCAGAAAAAAGTATACGGGCAATTTTTGCCGTATTAAACTCTATTAATCTGCCTAGCGCAATTGTTGCCATTAATGACGGAAGTCGTGATAATACTCTGCTAATTCTAAAAAAAATTGAGCCAGAATTTAAACACCTTTATATTGTTGACCACGCTGTAAACCAAGGTTATGGCGCCGCTATCAAAAGCGCTTATCAATTTGGCATACTAAACGGCTATGACTATGTACTATTTATGGACGCCGATTTGACTCAAGATCCTTGCTACATTTTAAGTTTTCTACCGAACATGAGTAACGGAATCGACTTTATCAAGGCTTCTCGCTATATAAAGGGAAGTCAGATAATTGGCGTACCACGTTTCCGCAAAATTATTTCTTCACTTGGAAATACTTTTGCCCGCATAGCATTCCGTCTTCCCCTTACAGATTATACGAACGGATTTCGTGCTGTAAAAACAAGTTTGGCAGCGCAATTTAACCTTGAAGCAAATCGTTTTGAAATTCTTGTCGAAGAAATGTGGCAGGCAAAATATCTTACTCAAAGCTTTGCTGAAGTAAGTTATTCTCTGGGTTCGCGGACAAATCATAAAGACTCAAAATTTCAATATAACTTTAGTGTCTATAGACGTTATCTAATTTATTGTTTTTTTTCACTCCTAAATATTAAACCGAAATTAAAACAGCAGCTAAAGGAAAAACAAAATGATAGAAATGAATAATGTTACTTGCAGAGCTTGCGGAATTTCAGATCTGGAATTCCTGTTTGATTTAGGACCTCAACCTTTAGCTGGTGGTTTTTTACAACCAGAGGAAAGTGCAATACTCCACGAAAAAACATACCCTCTTCCCATTCAGATTTGCAAAAAATGTGGTTTAGTTCAAACAACTTACGTAATTCCTTCGAATATACTTTTTGAAAACTATTTTTTCTCATCAAGCACTATCGATTACCTGGTACAACACTTTTCCGATTATGCTAAATGGATAAAAGAAAAATTAAATCCAGAATTTGTCGTTGAGTTTGGTTGCAACGATGGCATTCTACTAGACCCTTTGGGAAAAATTGGCATACGAACTTGCGGTGTAGATATTTCGCACAACATAACAGCGCTGGCCAGAAAAAAAGGTTTAAATGTCATCACCGGCTATTTTGATATTGAAACAGCCTATCAAATTCGAAACGAATATGGTGCGGCTGATGTTGTCACTGGCAGCAATGCTTTTCCACATAATGACCATCCAGAAAAGATTCTTTTAGCAGCGGGGGAATTGCTAAAAGACAATGGACATATTTGTCTCGAAATGATGTATGCTGGAAGCTTGCTAGAAAAATTGCAATGGGATTCGATGTATCACGAACACTTATCTTATTTTTGCCTCACTACGCTTGAAGTACTTCTCAATCGCTTTGGATTTCATGCTGTCTATGCAGAAATTGTACCAATGCATGCTGGATCACTCAGGGTCATTGCAGCCAAAAACCCCAAGGAAGTACCATCGTCCAGTGTCGAATTGCTTCTAACTCAGGAAAAAGCTGCCAAGCTTACAGATTTAGAAAGTTGGCGAATTTTCTCTGCCACAACAAAACGACAAATACATGTTGTCAGTGAGGTAGTAGCCTCACTTGGAAAAAGCAAACAAATTTGGGGATATGGTGCGGCAGGCCGAGCTACTATGTGGGTAAACGCCTGTAAAATGGATTACCTTAAAGCCTTGGTAGACGAAAGTCCCCTACGTGCTGGGAGGCTCATGCCTGGAACACATACACCAATCGTTTTTCCGGATGCATTACGGAGAAACCCACCCGACTATATTCTTGTGACAGCTTGGAATTACTTCGACATAATCCGACGAAAAGAAGCTTGGTTTGATGGTATTTGGATACTGCCGGCGCCTGACCTGCGCTTTATTTAACCAAATGATGACAATTTTTCAGTTAAATTACGTATAATTCCCCGTTGATAATAATCATATCTTAGGAGATATTCACTGCATGGCAAAGAAAAAGCTAGTTACTGTACATGGTATTCGACCTGATTTAATTCGAATGAGTTTAATCCTCAAGAAATTTTTCGAAACTGATGAGTTTGAAATAATTTTTGTTTGGTCAGGGCAACATTATTCCGATAATCTCAAGGATGTTTTTTTTCGTGAGTTAAACGTTCCACGACCGACGATTGAATTAGGTGCTGGCGGTGAAACTGATAGTCAGACAGTTGCTTCAATCATCACAAAGTTAACTCCCGTCTTAGAAGAAATCAAACCAGATGCTATTTGTTTTCTTGGAGATACTAACACGGTAATGGGCTGTTTAGCGGCGGCCATGCTGAATATCCCTATAGTTCATATCGAAGGATGTATGCGTTCTTATGATTGGCGTATGCCTGAAGAAAAATACCGGACAACAATAGATCATTTATCTGATGTAATTTATACTTACTTTGATGAATACAAAGCTCAAGGCGTTGCAGAAGGGTTAAATCCAAAAAATATCATAGTCGTCCAAAACCTGATAGTCGACGTGCTCGAAGAATATTACTTCAAACGCAAATCATTTTATGATGAAATGGCCACAAACACCTTTTTTAGTGAACACTCAGTTGAAAAAGGGGAATATTATTTAATGACTTGCCATCGGCGGGAGAACGTCCACATTCGTTCTTCATTTGAAAATATACTAAAATTGGTAACTGCAACTGATCGTAAAATTTACTTTCCAGCCAGTTACCGTACTCAAAAAGTATTAAAAGAATACAACTTGACATTGCCGAATAATGTAATTTTAGTTGACCCAATTGGCTACAATGAAATGCTGACTCTCATGGTAAATTCTCGTGGAGTAATTACTGATTCTGGATCGGTAGTTGAAGAGACCGCTGTTTTGCAAATTCCTGCTATTCAAATGCGTAAGGCTACCGAACGCCCACAAGTATATGACTGTGGCTCAAGCGTCAAATTTGACCCATCCGAGCCCGATCTTTACCCCTTCAATGATGTTTATCAAAAGTTTGAAAATTTGCATGGCAAGACCTGGCAACATAACCTCGGTGATGGAAAATCTTCACAAAGGATTGTAGATGACTTATTCCAACGATTACGTAATGGTCAATTTAACGGCCACCTCCCTGAGAATAATCATCTTGACATCCATCGCAGTTATATGGGTGATGGATTATCTCTGAAAAAATAAACTGATAGTATGTTTTTAGTATTCACGTGAAATGTAGCTTATGAATGGGTGAATTCGTTGGCAAAAAGATCATTGGTAAATAATATTTAACGTTCACCCTGGCGTGATGCTTTTCATTCCATGGAACGGTTTTTGGGATTTCTTTGTCTGAACTTGATGATTACCCTTTGCACATTATTTGCTATAAAGTTTAAAACTTATACTAAGCGTACACTCGCCACAAACATAACTTTAAGAAAGCCAGCTAACCCACAAATAGGCATAAAGATTTGTCGGTAATTTATTGCAAAGTTGAAACTTCGGCTTCTTGTACAGGGAGCCAGCTATTTCGTGAATAGCTGGCTCCCTGTACGAAATCTTACGGGTTTGGTAATCCTTCTTTGCAAACATTTGTGGCAACCATACCGTGACCATTGTCTGTCGAAATACCATGAATGGCCTATATTTATACAAAAATAATTATCTCCACTTCGGTATGCATGTCTTGAAAAAAGCCAGATCCACATTTAAACATAACAAGATTCATTCCAACATACTGGTACAAAGAAATTTCCGGGTAAACTTGACCAAACGTTGATCGCCTGCAAAATATTGCTTCCATCATCAACAGCAAGAACGATTATCGCAAATATTCGCATTCTTCTTAACCTTTCAGGTGAATACAAGTGGGAAAACCGAAACTCATACATTCCGATAAGTCTATAGATCATCCGGGCGTCAACCAGGTAACGCGTGGCAAAGGCCTGCTTGAACCCTTTCTAGCCAGTCAGCGTGCCATCAAGGCCAATCAATTGATTCCACCTAATTTGCGAACCGGCAAAATTCTGGATATTGGCTGCGGAAGCTATCCTTATTTTCTTGCTCGAACCGAATTTGAAAAAAAATTCGCGATTGATCAACTGCCCATCCCAGAGCAGCTGGCTTCACACCTCAAGATTGTCAATATTTCGCTCAACTTAAATGAAAACCCTACTTTGCCCTTTGAGCCCAATTATTTTGATGTGGTCACATTGCTGGCAGTCGTCGAACATCTCGATCCGGACAGCATGGCTATTCTCTTTCGAGAAATATTCCAGGTCCTGCGTCCCGGTGGCAAGGTCATCATGACCACCCCGGCCGCCTGGTCTGATGGGCTGCTGCACTTAATGGCCCGCCTGGGTCTGGTCAGCGCCGAAGAAATTGAAGAGCACGCCTACGCCTACACTTTGCCGCTGATTGGTTGGTATTTTGGGCAGGCGGGTTTTAAAATGAATAATGTCAAGTTTGGTTATTTTGAATTAATGTTTAACATGTGGGCTGTGGCAGAAAAGACGATCGGCTGAAAGTATTTGCTTGGGATAAGAAGATTTAGATTCCTGCTCCAAATCGTCGGGTTATTTAGTCTGCCCGCCTTGCGCTTGCACGTCGCCAAAAACTCGGCCATAGTCCTCCGCTATGCTCATATCGTTGGTCCTCGCTGGATCCTAAAAGCTTCCAGCGGCAAGTCCGCCCGCTCTGCAAATGGAAAAAAATTTTGAAATGAGCTCGGCTAAATCCGGGCTCATTCCCTCCAAACCCTTCATTTGATTTCTCTCTTTGAAACCCATCTTTCAACGCCTTCGCCCCATTCTTGCCCCGCGCAGCAGCAAACGCGAAAAATTCGCGCGCTTTGTGCTGCGCAAGCTTCCGCTGCTGCGCTCATTGCTGAGCGGCAGCTACCGCGCCTGGATCCGCAATAACGAACCGGATGCAAGCGCACTGCAAGCCCAGCGCCTCGAAGCCTGGGCACCTGGTGAGCAGCCCCTGATCAGTATTGTCGTATCAATTTTTTCACCTGGGCTGTTCGTCCTGCAAGCCATGCTCCAATCTGTACGCGCCCAGACCTACCAACACTGGGAATTGTGCCTGGCAATTGCTGGACCGCCTTCGCGCGGCCTCCTGCAGGTGCTGCAAGACTACGCCGCCCAGGATTCGCGCATCCATTTCAGCCTGCTCGAGACCAACCGCGGTATTGCCGGGAATACCAACGCCGCAATAGAGCTGGCTCAGGGCGTGTTTATCGCTTTTCTGGATCACGATGACTGCCTGGCGCCCTTTGCCTTGTACGCCGTCGCCAAAGCCCTCAATCAATTTCCCCAAACCGACCTGTTCTATTCGGACGAAGACTACCTCAGCCCGGATGGCCGCCAGCGTTCTGACCCGGTCTTCAGGCCGGCGTTCAGCATCGATTATTTGCGCGCCAACAACTATCTGCCGCACTTTCTGGTACTGCGCAAGCACCTCGGTGACCGCCTGGGTTGGCTGCGCGCTGGCTTTGAGGGCGCACAGGATTACGACCTGATCCTGCGCACAGTTGAACAATCACGCTTTATCACCCATCTGCCACAGATCCTTTATCACTGCCGCGCCTTGCCAGCCTCCACCGCCAGCTCTCAGGCGGACAAAACCTCTACCAACCAGTCTGGGCTGCGTGCCATTCAGGAACATCTCCGGCGCTGCGGCCTGCCCGCCCAGGTCAGCCTCGGCCAACAAGCCGGGCTCTACCGGGTCACATACCCGCTCAGGCAACGCCCGCTGATCTCGATCATCATCCCCAACCATGAGCACGCCGCTGACCTGCTGCGCTGCATCGATGCGATCATCACAAAAAGCAGCTACCCGCATTTTGAGATCCTGATCGTAGAGAATAACAGCCACAGCCCGCAGATTTTCAGCCTTTACAGCCAACTGCAGGCGCGCGACGGGCGAGTGCACATCCTGGAATTTCCTTCTGGCGAGTTCAATTACTCTGGCATCAATAATTTTGCCGCCCGACAGGCTTCCGGCGAATTCTTGTTGTTTCTGAACAATGATACCCAGGTCATCAACCCTGACTGGCTGGAATGCCTGCTGGAGTATGCCCAGCGTCCGGATGTCGGCGCTGTCGGCGCCAAATTATATTATCCCAATCTGCTTATCCAGCATGCCGGGGTGCTGCTCGGGATTGGTGCGGGTGCCAGCCATCACTCCGTCGGCGCCGCCGCAGATGACCCCGGCTACCGCTTCAATCTGGTCCTGCCTCAAAACCTGTCTGCCGTCACGGCCGCCTGCCTGATGCTGCGCCGGACAGTCTTTGAAGAAGTCGCGGGCTTTGATCTGGAATATCCAGTTGTCTTTGGGGATGTTGACCTGTGCCTCAAAATTCGCCAAAAAGGTTACCAGATCGTCTGGACACCTTATGCAGAGCTGATTCACTACGAATCATTAACTCGCGGCTACGATGACAGCCTCCTAAAAGAGGCCCGCTTTCAGCAGCAAGCCAGCCTGCTAACGACGCGTTGGGCAGATTTGCTCGCCGCTGGTGATCCTTTTTTCAATCCAAATCTAACCCTGGTGATGGGGACCATTTCCGTAAAACCTGAAAAGTGTGACCAAACCGCGCGTTGCTCCCCGGGCCTCGCAAAAAACGAAAACCAATTTCGCAGTACAGCAAACTAGCCATGCTATCATGGCTAGAACACCATCACCCCTCAAATACTCGCTCCCCACGCTTTTTTCTACCCCTGTTCAAGCTGTTATTTGGCTGCAACTACCTGATTCGGGAAGGCGAGCGGGATGATCAGTCTGAATGCTAATCGCAGTTACAGTCTATTGCCATTTTTTGCTCAGCAAAGACCTTAATATGCGCCGTCTCCCTGCAAAGCAGTCACCACCGTATGCATCAGGATGTGAATATCCAACCAGATTGACCAGTTTTGTACATAATACACATCCAAACCAACACGTTCCTCGTAGCTCAGATTATTGCGCCCGGAAATCTGCCACATGCCGGTCATCCCTGGCAGCACCTGCTTGTAGATAGCGTAATCTTCCCCGTAAAGCGCGATCTCTTCATCAACAATCGGACGAGGCCCGATCAGGCTCATCTCACGCTTGAGCACATTCCAGATCTGCGGCAGTTCATCCAGGCTGCTGCGCCGCAAGAATTTCCCCACCCGTGTGATACGCGCATCTTGTTTAAACTTAAAATTCTGCTCCCACTCGGCCCGCATTTCTGCATCTTCGGCCAGGCTTGTCTTGAGCAACTCTTCTGCATCCACAACCATCGAGCGAAACTTCCAAATGTTAATCTCGCGGCCGTTATGGCCAACTCGTTTTTGAGAATAAAGCACCGGGCCCTGGCTATCCAATTTGATGGCCAGGGCGATCAGAAGAAAAATTGGCAGGAAAATTGGAAGCGAGACAATGATCAGGATCAGATCGATGCAGCGCTTGATCAACCGCTGGGTAGGGTCACCCAACTGCTGCGTCACTTCCAGCCCTAATTGCTCCACCAGGTGCAGCGGGGTAAACCAGACCAACCCAAAGCGGGCCTCGTCAAACATGACAATCACGCGTTTAAACTGGTGAGTACGATCCAATAAAACGTTCTTCACCGCACCCAGCGGCGCCTGTTGCGGCACGATCACGGCAATCTCAATATCCTTAAATAAAGCCTTGCCATCCCAAACCTGCCGCTCCTGCTCTGATGCAGGCGGAAAAACATCTTCAAGCGATGTGGTCATAACACACAGAACCGGCCAGAACCCGATCAGGCGATTACGGCTGAGGCTGGCAAAGATCCGATCTGCGCCCAGCCCCTCGCCAACGATCACAACCGGGATGCCCCACAGCCTGGCCAGCACAGCCAGGCGCCTGGCAACCTTGCGCATCAGCGGCAGGCTCACCAACAACAATAGCCAGGTCAATCCCAGGACTGCCCTTGACCACGAAAATTCGCTGCGCACGTAAAATGTGAGTGCCATCAAGACCAGGCTGCCCAGGGATGTGCTGATCGTCAAGCGCCGCAGCTCTTCCACCGGCCCAATTCCCAAGCCCGGGTACATACCCGCGATCAGGAAAATGAGCAGAAATAATCCGGCAACCGGCAGGCTGAGCCTGAAATAAACATCCACCAGCAGATCGGCCCGCACCTTGCTCCACAAGATGATTGCCAGACTCATCGAGCCGCCCAGCGACAAGATATCGCTCAGGATCATCACAGCCGCCATTAATAACCTGCGATTTGCCCATACGATGTTGCGCTGATCACGGCTAAAATATTTATCGTCCTTGTGCAGGATAACCTGTGTCATTGATTTCCTTTCAGGCTGCATGCCAGCAAGCGCGCGAGCACCTGTCGGGCAGTGCTTTCCCAGCGAAACCTGGAGGCCTGCACCCGTCCCCGGGCTTGCAAATCAGCCCTCAAACCTGGCTCATCCAGAAATTTCCGAATCGCCATGGCCATCTCGTCCACAGAAAGTGGATTAAAATATAAGACTGCCTCACCACCCACTTCGGGCAAGGAAGCCGCGTTTGAACATAGCACCGGGCACCCACAGTTCATGGCTTCCAGCACCGGCAGTCCAAATCCCTCATAAATGGATGGAAAAATAAAACCCAGGGCGTTTTCATAGAGTGCTTTTAATTCTGCGTCACTCACGTACCCAAGCAGGCGCACATTCGGGTGCTCCGCAGATTCTTCGGTCTTTTGGAATATTTGTTGGTATGAGCCGCCCGCCGCCGCAAACTCCAGATCTGCTTCGATCAGATCCGCGGCTTGCAAAACCCGCCCGAAGTTCTTATGCACGCTCTGGCTGGCCACGCTTAGCAAGTACGAATGGCGCGTCAGAGCATGTTTGATCAGGATGCTGGGGTCCGGGAGCGTGCCATCCAGATGATCCCCACCCGAAGCAATGACGGTAAAGCGCTCGGCCGGAACCCGCAGGTAACGTGACAATTCGCGCTGCGAGAAACTCGAAACGGTCAGAATCAGCCTGGCAGTGCGCACAATCGCATTAAATAATAACGCGTATTTAATCCGAAAAAGACTTGAATATGCTTGCGGCACCCCAAAAACAGCCGCATCATGCAAGGTGATCACCTGGTTGGAATAAAAAGCTGGGCCAGTATTCGCCGGGGAAAATATCAAACGCCCGCGCGCAATCATGGGCAGATCCAGCTGCTCCCACAGGTTACCCGGGTTGACACCCACCCGGCGCAGTTCAATCCTTTTCCAGGCCGGCGCCGTTTGCGTTTTCGGAGGAGCCAAACACACTATCTGGAGCTTACGGTATTCCGGTTCACCCAGAATGGTATCCATGGCGCACAACAATTCCAACGCATAACGCTGAACACCCGTCACCGGACTGGTCAGAAACTTGCCATTGATAAAAATGGGGGCAATCATCTCGTTAAGCCTGTTGAAAATCTAGCCAGGCACGCTTTACAAAGGCATCGAACTCTTCTCTGAAGCGCTGATTCGAGAATCGTTCAGCATTTTTGCGGCAGTCCTGGGAATCGATGTTCTGATTTTCAAATTCCAGCACAGCTGTCCGTAAAGCTTCCACCGTTTGGGATTTAAAAAATATCCCCGTCGGGTTCAGACTGCCCTGCCCCTGCACTGTATCCGTGGCACCGCCTTCGCCAAAAGCAATCACTGGCGTGCCACAGGCCTGCGCTTCCACTGGCATGATTCCGAAATCTTCCCTGGCCGCAAAAATAAAAGCCCGGCAGCGCCGCAGATTTTCCCGCAGCACGCTTGCCGGTTGATAACCCAGCCAGGTGATGTTCTCACTGAACAAAGGCCGGATGCGCGCTAATTCCGGCCCATCGCCAATGATAACCAATTTTTTATCCGGCATGCCTCGAAAGGCGTCAACGATCAGGTCAATCCGCTTGTAAGGCACAAAGCGTGAAGCTGTAAAGTAAAAATCTTCACGCGCTCCTTGCGGTGTGAAATAATCGGTATCGACGGGTGGATGAATAACGGTTGATTCCCGCCGGTATACCTTTCTGATCCGCCTGGCAATAAAACTGGAATTCGCGATCAAAACATCCGGACGGCTGGCAGCTGCCACATCCCAGATCCGAATATAATGCAAAAATATGCGCGCAAACATGCCTCTTAGCCCATTCATCCCGCTATTTTCCAGATAAGCATTTTGCATATCCCAGGCATAGCGCATCGGTGTATGGATATAGCCAATCTGCAGCTGATCTGGTCCTGTAATCACGCCTTTGGAAACTGCATGACAATTGGAGATGATCACATCATAAGCAGATAGATCAAGCTGCTCTATCGCCAATGGCATAAAAGGCAGGTAGGCGCGGTAATTACTGCCATTTATAAAAGGAGCCTGCTGAAGGTAGGATGTCCGCACTGGCGTATTTCCAAGCATACCGCGCTCTTTTTCAGGCAGGAAATCAATTAAACTGAAAAGATCCGCCCCAGGAAAGACCTGCAGCAGCTGTTCAATCACCTTCTCCGACCCACCCAGGCTTGTAAACCACTCGTGCACTATTGCAATTTTTTTCATGAAGTAGTACTTATGCCCAGAGCAAAACCCAACCCCACTTATGTACGCTTATGAAGCCATGCCTTTTTTGACAGGTAATTTTTCCCGCTGCCAGGCAGACATGCCTCCGCGCATATTGAGCACCTGGTAACCCGCGCCAGACAAAATTTTAGCCGCTGAAGTGCTCCTGCTGCCGGATGCGCACACGGCCACGATCTCGCGCTCCTTGGGCAGATCAGCCAGATGGTTTTTTAATTCTCCCAACGGGATCAGCTTGGCCCCACTGATATGAGCTTCACGGAATTCTTCCGGTTGGCGCACATCTAAAACGAAAGGGCGCTTTGCAGCTTTTAATTTTTCCTGCAGTTCAGTGGGCGTGATTGCCGGTACTGGCGAACCAAACAATTGCGAAAGCAAATCCATTAATTTTCTCCGTCAGATAATTTGATTTTGATTATACCAGTCTGTGCTCAATTCAAATCTGGCCATTCGCACCCCAAACCAATTTTACTGTCGGTTAAAATGCTGACTTTTCAAACCGGTTACCCTGCTATATACTCTATTTTGAACCACCCCTGAGCCACCTTCAAGATAATTCGGCTTTCGAAAATCGCCTGCCCCCTGCTTTGAGCTTGCCAGAACAAAATACTCATCGCAATAAATTGAATTTTTTCCAGCCCCATACCGGTGTACTCCCGGTGTACTCCCGGTGTATTTTTAAATAAGCAGCATGTTAAGCAAGTTTTCCCACCTCCCGAAATCTGGCTATGCGCAATATCCTATCAAGGGTTGATATAACCCACCCCCAAAAATAAAAGCGGGGCAGCCTTCCAGCCACCCCACCAAATATTTACTTCAATTTAATCACCACTTCGAATCAACTTTATCCCTCCAGCCTGCCCTTCTCAAAATCTTCCTCAAAAGGCGCTATATATGGCCGGATACTCTCTACATCGAGCCACTCCAGGTTGGTATCACTGGTATATGAAAAACCTTCTGCAACTGGCTTGCCACGCTGCTTCCATGAATATCCAAACCAGATGGCTTCAGCCGGTTGGATCACGTACATATGTTCAAGTTCAATCGAATGGCGGGCTTCATCTGCCGAGAGTAAATCTTCATGCAGCTTTTCGCCTTGTCGAATCCCGATCACATCGATCTGAGCGTCCGGAGCAATCGCCCGCGCCAGGTCAATCACCTTGGTGCTGGGGATCTTTGGAACAAAGACCTCGCCGCCTTCCATTTGTTCAATACAGGTCATCACAAAATGCACGCCTTGCTCAAGGGACAGCCAGAAGCGAGTCATGCGATCGTCAGTGATGGTAATTCGCCCAGATTGTCTCTGTTTCAGAAACAGCGGCACAACCGAACCACGTGAACCGACTACGTTTCCATAGCGCACACACGAATAGCGTGTGGCAGTCCCCGCCGCATAGGCATTCGATTGAATGACGAGCTTCTCAGCTACCAGCTTGGTACCGCCATACAGGTTGGCTGGGCTGACGGCTTTGTCGGTGCTGAGCGCCAGCACCTTGCTCACGCCCGCATCCAGGGCAGCTTCCAGCACATTCGAGGTGCCGATGATATTGGTTTTGACCGCTTCCATCGGGTTGTACTCACAGGCCGGCACTTGCTTTAACGCAGCTGCATGTACAACGATATCCACGCCGTGCATCGCTCGCACCAGTCGTTCACGGTCGCGCACATCGCCGATAAAGTAACGCAATGATGGATGATCATATCCAGATACACGCATTTCGTGCTGTTTCAGTTCGTCACGGCTGAAAACAATGATTTTCTTAGGCTGTTTTTCAGCAAGCAATATTTTAATAAATTTCTTCCCGAACGAACCGGTACCACCGGTAATAAGCACAACCTTGTCTTGCCAATCCATTTTGCCTCCAAATATTTACGCATTAATCCCGTTTTTAGGGATTACTTTTTGAAAGAATAAGCCTGAAGATTAACAACAACCTGCCACTTTCAGGAATACCCGATTGTAGTCGGTTTTTGCCTAAAAGACGATAGGCACGAACCTATCAACAAAAAAACTCTCATCGAAGATTTATCTTTGTTTCATCTCACGCTAAACTGGCTGGATATAATAAAGATACATTCTCCGTGTCAAACCGCCAAAGAGCCTGAGCCGGCTTCAAGGCGGTTTGGGTTTTAAATAGGCAAAATACCACGGTTCACCCACTAAAACTAAAGAAACGGGGCTGTCCAGAACTTCCTGGGCAGCCCCGTTGAATTTCTACCTGCGCCTGCGCCATCGCCATCCAGACTGACTCTGGCAGCAATTACTTGAGCACAGACTGAATCTTCTCCAAACCTCGTTCGATGTTCTCGATAGAATTTGCGTATGACAATCGCAGATAACCCTCACCATATTCCCCGAAGGACGAACCGGGCAGCAAGGCTACGCCTGCCTTTTCAAGGATCAGGTTCGCACACTCATTTGAAGTCAAGCCCGTATCCTTGATGTTCGGGAAAACATAAAACGCACCCTGAGGACTCTGGCAACGCACACCGGGCAGGTTGTTCAATCCATTCACAATCAAGTCTCGGCGCCGTTGATATTCAGTCACTACAATATCCACCTGGGCTTGCTGGCCCAAGACGGCTTCCACGCCCGCAAACTGGGTAAATTGGGCGGTTGACCCGATCGAATGGGTCAGCAGCAGTCCGACCTTATCTGCCAACCCGCGCGGCATAATACCATATCCCAAGCGCCAGCCGGTCATGGCATAAGTTTTTGAAAACCCATCCACGATGATACTGCGTTCCTGCATGCCCGGGATACTGGTAATGGACGGCACACTCAAACCGTCATAAACAATCCGCGCATAAATCTCATCCGACATGACCCAACAGTCGTATTGCATAGCCTTCTCAGCGATATGCTCAAGATCTGCCATCGGCACCACGCCACCAGTCGGATTGCTGGGGGAATTAATGATGATCATCTTGGTGCGGGCATTTACCAGGCGGTCAAATACGTCCAGGTCGAAGGAAAAATTATTTTCTTCCAACAGCGGCACAGGCACCGGCACTCCGCCAGCCACCAGGATCATGGCTTCATAGGTCGGAAAGCCCGGGTTCGGATAAATAACCTCGTCACCAGGTTCGATCAAGGCCATGGTTGGGAAGAACAGGGCCGGCTTGGCGCCCGGTCCAACCACCACTTCAGCCGGGTCGATATGGATCCCACGCCTGCGCCCGCAATCATCGGCAATCACCTGCTGCAGCGAGGGCATCCCTGAAGGAGATGTGTAACGTGTTCGGCCTTCAGTAATGGCACGAATACCCGCCATGCTGACATTGGCGAAGGTGTCGAAATCGGGCTGTCCAATTTCAAAATGCACAATTTCTCGCCCGGTGGCCTCCAACTGGTTGGCTTTCGCCAATACCTGGTAAGCGCCTTCGGGTTTTAAATGGGTGGTACGCTGCGCGTACGTCATTTTGCGCGTTCCCTAGAGCATCTTCTGTAATTCGTCGAACTCTTCGTCCTTCATCCCGAACCAGTTCTCTGGCTGTGGGAAGGATTTATCGG
>JAPLGT010000208.1:0-35293 GCA_026390035.1 Chloroflexota bacterium | reverse complement strand
TTCTGCAAGCCTTCAACCCGATTTCGGAAAGCCTGGTATCAGCCACTCCATATATTTTCAGCGGGCTCTCAGTAGCCATTGCCCTGCGGTGTGGCATCTTCAACATCGGTACTGAAGGACAGCTTTTCATGGGAGCCATCTTTTCGGTTGTGGTCGGTTTTGGCCTAAAAGGATTACCTTTCTACATCCACATGCCGCTGGCCGTATTGGCCGGGGCAGCCGGGGGAGCCTTGTGGGCCTTGATTCCTGCCATTCTGAAGACACGCTTCGGCTCGAACGAGGTCATCAACACCATTATGTTGAATTATGTTGCCTTCGGGTTGAATGGATGGTTGCTGAATGGCCCCATTCGCCGCGCGGACGAATCTAAACCAGTCAGTGAATACATCCAACATTCAGCCGAATTGACAACCTTTTTCGCCTATCCAAACCGCCTGCATTTAGGCATCTTTATCGCCATTGGAGTAGCAATCTTGCTGTACTGGTTTCTGTTTCGAACCACCTTCGGGCTGGAGATCAGAACGGTTGGGCAAAACCCAAATGCAGCCCGATATTCCGGAATGAATATTACTCGCAGTTATATCATTGCCTTCTGCATCTCTGGCGCTCTGGGCGGATTGGCCGGAGCAAATGAAGTTCTGGGGGTAAATCACTATCTTTCCGGTGCTATTTCTCCAGGATACGGGTTCGATGCGATTTCGCTTTCGATCCTGGGAAACAACCACCCGATCGGAGTGATTTTGACATCCCTTTTGTTTGGCACCCTTCGCAACGGGGGCACCCGCATGCAGAACATCGCCAGAGTTCCCGCGGAAATTATCACAGTCGTCCAGTCACTGGTTGTAGCCTTTATCGCTGCTCCAGCCATCATCAAAGCCCTCTTTCGTATCAAGAGCAAATCAGATGACCGGCTGGTATTGACTCGCGGATGGGGCAAGTAGGGATAAAAAGAATGACATCAACCCGAGGAACTACACAAAAAGACTTGGCGGAAATTACAGAACGCAACCGCTACCGAACGATTGGCATCATCATCCTACTGCTAGGGTTTGGCGCTTATTTGTTGTTTGCTGCTGGCATCAACCCAGCGCTAAAAAGTACTTTCGGCCTGAACAGCAGCGCGGCGCAAAAAATCCTCCAGATTCCAGATCTGGTGGTACCAACCTTCTTAACTTGCTTATTGATCTCCATCGTTTGCATCCTGATGGGCGGCTACCAGCTGATCGCCAGTTTTGGCAAACGTTCGAACCTGGCTTTAGGCATGGCTATCCTGCTCTTCATATTCGCCTTCCTTACTTGGGCTACCCGCGATCAAAGCATCAACCTGACCGGCATGCTTCGCCTATCCATGGTCCAAGCCATCCCTCTGGTTTTGGGGGCCCTTTCCGGAATCCTATGCGAACGCGCCGGGGTGGTCAACATAGCCATCGAGGGCTTAATGCTGGTTGGCGCACTGGTCAGTATCATGGTGGCATCTGTTACACACAACCTATGGCTGGGGTTGGCGGCTGGTGTCGCTGCTGGAGGTTTACTGGCTCTAGTACATGGCGTGATGTGTATTCGTTACAAAATGGATCAGGTCATCAGCGGCATGGTTATTAATATTTTTGCCACGGGTATCACCAGTTTCGTGGCGGCAAAGTTCCTGATGCCCTACCCGCAGTTAAACATCTCTGGAATTTTCCCTAACATCCCCATCCCCGGGTTATCTGGCATTCCGATCCTCGGCCCAATTCTATTCGAACAAAACATGTTCGTATACGGCACCGTTGTTCTGCTAATCGTGATCCAGTTTGGGCTCTACAATACCCGCTGGGGCTTACGCACTCGCATGGTAGGCGAACACCCCAAGGCTGCAGATACCCTGGGAATTAATGTCTTTCGCATTCGCTACCTGGCAGTGGTACTGGGAGGGTTTGTGGCAGGTTTCGCCGGTTCATACCTGACCCTGGGAGCTGTGGGGCGTTTTGACCGCTTGATGACGGCTGGCCGCGGCTTCATCGGTTTGGCAGCCATGATCTTCGGCAACTGGAACCCGTTCGGAGCACTTGGCGCCAGCCTGATTTTTGGTTTTGCCAGTTCGTTGCAAAGCAAAATGTCGTTGCTGGATGTCCCGATTCCTTCTCAATTTATGCTGATGGCCCCCTATATTGCTACCATGATTATTTTAGTGGGAGTAGTCGGGCGCGTCACGCCTCCGGCCGCCGACGGCCAACCCTATGATGGTATCAGCTAAGGCAAGGTAGAAACCAATGACCCATGAGATCAAAGTGGAATTTGATGTGCCCGCCGTTATGCGGGACGGAACAACCCTTTATGCCAATATCTTCCGCCCGGCAGATGGTGGCCTATACCCGGTAGCGCTGAGTCGGACTCCCTATGCCAAGGATTTTACGACCAGTTTTCTGTATCTCGATATGGTGCGCCTGGCCCGGGAAGGCTATATTGTCATCGTACAAGATGTACGCGGCCGGTTTAGCTCGGAAGGCAATTTCTCTTTCTTTTGGGATGGAGAAGCCGAAGATGGTTATGATTCGGTCGAATGGGCCGCCGGACTACCCAGCTCAAGCGGGAACGTCGGTATGTGGGGTATTTCCTACTTGGGCTTTGTCCAATGGGCTGCCGCCAGCCTAAATCCCCCCCACCTCAAGGCTATCATGCCAGGCTTCACCTGGTCTGATGCACGCGATGGCATGTGGTGGCGTGGGGGAGCGCTAGAATTAGGGATCCTGGCAAACATTCTGGTACCATCGATGGGTTCGGACGTACTGATCAAACGCCTGGCAGGCAAGCCTGAACTGGGACCTGCCCTGGAAATCTTAATCAACACTATAGATGAACTTGGACGAGAAGGCTATAATGCACTACCGATCAAGGATATGCCAGCTATCCAGGAGCTTGACCTGGGCAGCGAACTACTGGCGGACCTGATCAGCAATCCCTTTGATCCAAAATACAGCCGTACTCCGCTTTCCAATTTGGAACGCTGCCCTGTTGTTACTGTTCCCGCTTATGGAATTGGCGGTTGGTATGATATTTTTATCCAGGGCACCCTGAATAATTTTGTCACTCAGCGCCTCGAAGGGCCCACGCCGCAGGCCAGGCAGGCAAAGCTCATCATCGGTCCGTGGTCACACGTCAACTACACTAGCTATATCGGCGACCTGGATTTTGGGATGCGCTCTCAAATGGGCTTTATCAATGGGCAGGGGGATTTGGTGGCATTGACTACACGCTGGTTTGATTATTGGCTAAAAGACATCCAAAACGGAGTGATCGATGAAGCCCCGGTCAAGATTTTTGTGATGGGCACAAACATCTGGCGAGATTCCCAAGAATGGCCGCTCGAAAATACCACCCTCTCACCCTATTACTTGCAACCAGGCGAAGGCATCAGCCTCAACACTCCTCCAACCGGTGCAAGCCCCAGCCGATACTGCTATGACCCAGCCGATCCGGCTCCGACACGGGGTGGCAATGTCCACCTGAGCCAGGTCTATGGGATTGGTCCAAAAGACCAGCGCCCGGTCGAGGCCCGGGCGGATGTGCTCACCTTTAGCTCGCAACCCCTGAAAAGCGCACTGGAAGTAATCGGACCGGTTAGTGTGACACTCTGGGCGGCCAGCAGCGCCCGCGATACGGATTTCATCGCGCGCCTGGTGGATGTACACCCGGACGGATTTGCCCAGCCATTGTGCGACGGGATTATCCGCACCCGCTACCGTTATGACGATCGGATTGAATTTTTGGATCCGGAAAGTCCAACCGAGCTAAAGATCGATCTCTGGTCAACAGCGAATGTCTTTTTACCCGGTCACTGTATCCGAGTTGACATTACCAGTTCTTCCTTCCCGCGCTGGGATCGCAACCTGAATACAGATGAACCTTTCGGAACCGGAAGCACGCCCATAAAAGCCAACCAGACAATTTTTCATGATGCCAACCATCCTACCTGCATCATACTGCCTGTAATCCAAAATTGAGATCCTATTTGGTGGATTTTTTATAGCGGGAATGACATCTAATCGACCCAATACCTATGAGCCAGTATTATCCGGCATGTGCAAGTCGATCAGGATCAAGTCGGAGATTTGATCTCTCGCCAGGTTCAGCTCCAGGCGCCCTGATTGCGGTCATCAATTTGACCTGCGTCAGGCGCTTATTGAAAGCATCAGCCAACTCATCATTGACCAGACTGTCATCCATGTACGGAACCATGCGGCTCAACTTCGAGCTTGAGTCCGAAAAATAACATACATTTTCCCGGAGGCAAACCCACTTGCTTCCCAAATCAAATGTGAAGACCATTTGTGCCGGCAACTTTAAGGGTATCTATATAACCCGAAAGGTGACATACTCTCTTGTCCGCCCCCCATCCAGATCCTTAACCATCAGCCCTAGCAGATAGTCTCCTGGTAGCAGCGCCGCAGCCGACCAACCCAAACCAGCATCGCGCACAGTCAGTGTGTTGGAAAGGCCGAATTCAGCCTGCCAGCCTGGTCGCTTCAAAATCTGCACGAATGGGCTGAATGTATCCCCAACGCCGAGCGTCACCGCATGTGGAATAGAGCGACCACCGCTCGTCTTATAAACCAGCATGCCGGACAGCCCGCCCGCGCTGTCTAATTTCAGGCGTGCACGCTGCCGTATAGCACTTCCGGCGCGGCTGAACTGACCATCCAGCCAGCTTCCCGCCCTCCCATATCCTTCCGGATACATAAACGCGAACGCCGAATCCACACCATCCGTCAGGACGCGCAGCCCAGGTTTAATGCTCAGCGACAGCTCAATTTCCGCATCCCAAACCGGGTGAACCACGCCATCCACATCTTTATTCTTCCCTGAAAGCACAAATTCCTGCGCCAGCGGGCCATAGCATACGCCGGAATTCGGTTCATCCAACCAAAGCTCCGAATAAATATAGGCTACGTTCCCCACACTGATCCGCGCGTTGAGCGTCAGCGCCTCCCCCGGTGCGATTGTTTCGGCCGAGAGGCTCAGCATTCCGATCTCAAACTTCCCCATGCCGGGTGGCGTCTGGCCAAATCCCGAAGTGATCGGCCAGTCTATTGTTTCACTCTCAATGGCCTCAATCTTCAGGACCCTGTCGTTCACTTCATACTCTCGCAATAGTCGCATCTGCTGTGTTCCTATTCAGTGACCGTTACTTCGGCATAATCTTCGGTCGTATTTCCATTCAGATCTTCGACAATGATCCCAATGATGTAATCGCCTGAATAGGCATAATAAGGCGTCATTTCAAAGGGTTTCTTCCCAAAGGTCATCGTTCCGCCATCGTAATCCGAAAATACGCCATCTGGATTGACATCGAACTCCAGCCATTCTTCTGTGATGGTAAACGTATCGCCCTTCTGAGGGGTGATCTCGCGCGGCGCACCCGCACCGCCCGCGCCATTGAAACTGAAAACGTTTTGCAGAGTGCCATCACCCGTAAAACGCAGCCGGGCCTCGGTTTGTTTGCCGCTTTTTAGATAGGTGTAAGTGCCCCGCACTGTATATGTGTTCGTGCTTTCATCTCCAGCATACACTTCCGGTTCAAAAAACGCAAACTGATCATTAGCGGTCTTGCCATCGCTGATGTAATAAAGCGTCGGCTCCCAGGTGTACTCGATTGGGATGACCCGACCATCTCCCCAATCCGGATAGAATATCCC
Organism: Chloroflexota bacterium; assembly: GCA_026390035.1. Taxonomy (GTDB): domain Bacteria; phylum Chloroflexota; class Anaerolineae; order Anaerolineales; family Villigracilaceae; genus UBA5195. The sequence goes on along the minus strand of JAPLGT010000208.1, from coordinate 29,618 downwards.
GCCGATTTCCTTCGTCGTTTCGGCGTTGATAAAACCCATATCGGCCGTCAAGTAAGAACCATAGTCTTTATCGAAATAACTGACGTAGTAATAAATATACGCCACATTGGCGCCTGTGATCTCTGTACTCATTTTGATCTTGCCTTCTGGACCAATCTTGTGAGCAGAGACCTTGATCGATTTAATACTGATATCACCCTGCCCTGGGGCGGCGACTTCCACACCTGCTGCTGGAGCCGCCTCTGCCACCGCTTGTGCGAAATCGGTCCGCGGAGAAGCAGCCGGCTGCAAAACGCTCAAGTCCGCGTCCGCGGCTGTAAAGGACTTGTTGGTATAGTGAAAGGTCAGAAAATCATCCCACAACGATGCACTCGCAAAGCGCCCGACATAGGCACTGTATTGGGACTCTGCCTTCTTTCCAAAGGTCATCTTATACAGTTTAGAGTTCGGAAAATAGATCGACAACCCATTTGATCCTGGCCTATCCTTGCCGTGCGTCTCCGAACTGACCGATTTCTCCAACGCCAGCTGCACTTGTTTGGCGGCTGTGATTACCTGCGCGTCATCGACACTTTCCAGCAATAGCGCCACAAAATGTCCCAGATCAATATACGAAGGCGGGATTTTTTCATCAAAAACGCTCGTGTAAGACTGTGCATACGCGCGCGCCTCTGCCACCAAACTCTGGTCAACCGTCATCAACGCCAGCGCCAGCTTATTCAATGCCGCGTTCAAATTTTGGAGTGCACCCAGGTCAATCGTCGAAAGTGTCGTATCGACCATCAAATCATCCGCTACCGATTTCGCAGTATAGTCGCCATCCGCATACACCAGGCGCGCCTGTTTGTCGGTTATACGAAAGTCCTGTGCAATATAGCTCTTCACAATCGCTTCACCCAATTCTCCACCGCTCATCTCAGGTTTTTTGTTCAGGGCCTTTAAAAAGCTGGCATAGGCCCAACCAATGGCCGGTTCGGTCTCCTCGGAAGCCACCGCATACCTGGCGTGCGGCGCAATAGCACTCATCACTTCTAGCTGCCCCATTAGACAGGCGTCAAATCCGAGCATTTCAAATGCGCCGATGCTTGTCTTCTCAATAATCTTACCCAGCGCATCGTCAATATCTTGCATGCGGAACGAACTGCCTTTCACCGGATCATCATCGTACCATCCACCGTCCCATCCGGCGCCATGATCTCCCAAGATGAGCACATAATGCCCTGCCGGATACGCCTCAATCGCCCATGTCGCAAAATCGATCAGAGTTTGCGGATTGCCGCTGTCTACCTCGCCCAGATCCGCCAGCTCCTGCGACCCGATTTTATTCAGATCGCCATCCTTGGTCACAAAAAAACGTTTGGCCGTTGTCCAGTCGCCATCACCATCGAAACCGCCATTGTATCGATCCATCTGAGAAACAATTTTGACATTTTCAGTCGAACCAACAATTTCTGCCTCATTCAAATCGAGAAAAGTATCTTCCTCCAGAACCTCATCATCCCCATTCTGGTAAAGCATAATCAGCCACGTATCCGGTGCGTTCGCATCGGACGAGATCGTCGCAGGCGGGCTGGAAGTTGGCTCTTTTACATCCATCGTAACCACCACCGCAGCCGGAACATCCGGTGCCACAGCCCCAGTCGACCCACTCCCATCCCCACAAGCCACAAGGATGAGCAAGCCCAAAATCAATATCAAGCCGAAACTCAACAAAGGTCGTTTTTCAATCACCACAATGCACTCCTTTCAAACAATCCTCAACTTGCGCACGGGTTCGCACAAAGTGTGTCATTGCCAACGCCAAACCAATTCATAACGTAACATTCAGGGTTTACAGCATTAGACTACGAATAGTACCACTTACACTGCAATCCCTGAAGGCTTTCCCGAAATCAGTCAATTTTTGTTTTTGTAAACCGGAAGACCGATCACTATAGCCTCGAAAAACCGACCACATGAACAAATAGACCCATAAATGCGAAACAAGTCGAAAAGGCGAAAATTATTCTGGATAAAATGATGACAAAGCCAGAATTGCACGCCACTGAATTCAGCCAAGATCGATTTTTTCCTGTCCAATGAAAAACCGGAAGGTGCTATTTCATGGTATGAAATGTGGCAACAAGGGTATCCGGATGAAACTAACCGAGAAAAATATCAGGCAATCATGACTATGATCTGTGCGGTTTCCAAATTTGCAAAAGGGTTTCCCGGGCGCGGGCGCAAAGGGAAAACAACTAATTTGTATGAAAAGTAGTGCAATACATAGCCATTTTCGACCAAAGCAAAAGCATGCCATGGGCATTCACCAACTCTCCAAGTACGGCTATTTCATTGGGTACTCCAAGCTTCCGTAACCCTTGACAATGTGTCGCGCCTCGTTCCCATCATTTTTATCATCTTCCGGCTATATATTCGTCCAATTCCTGGGATACGCTCGTTATGATTAGATGAGATTGGTGGGTGTACTGGGTGTATATCCCACGTAACGAATCATGACCAGAAAAGAGAAGAAAGTAGTTTTTGTGGAGTTTACAAAGAAAATTCAGGCAAAATACAAGCCAGGTTGGACAATCACTAACCTTTTATGAAATAAATGACCGCTACAATTACACCAATGGTTACGACAATCCAGCGAAAGCTGGCAGGTTTGACCTTGCGGGCCAACCTGCCTCCCAACCAGCCGCCAAAGAGAGAGCAGGCTGCCATTACCAGCACGACCGGCCAGACCACCTGGCCCGAGAACACGAAAAAGATTGCCGCAGTGGCGTTAGAACAGAAGGCAATGCTCTGTTTGAGAGCATTCAGCTTCGTAAGCGTTTCGTCCAGGGCAAGGCCAAGTATGGACAATAAGATGACACCCAGCCCAGCGCCAAAGTAACCTCCATAAATTGCTACCAAAAAGACAGCCGCCCCGCTCCACCGCAGCGAGGTCTTGTTGCTGGCGTGTTTTTCCGAACGCCGAGAAAGGAAAAATCGCAGGCGCTCCTGGGCCGCCAGCAAAAGCGAGGCCATCAAAATCAAAAAGGGTACAATCTGGCGAAAGACCTTTTCCCCAGAATTCAAAAGCAAGATGCCGCCAATCAGCCCACCCAGCACCGCGAACGGCAGAAAAAAGAGCAGACTGCGCGCCTGGGTTTTCATCTCTTCCCACTGCGCCAGAGTACCACCTACCGTGCCGGGCAAAAGCGCCAGCGTATTAGTCACATTGGCAATCACGGCCGGCAGCCCCACCGCTGTGAGCACCGGAAAAGTCAGCAGGGTGCCACCGCCAGCCAGGGCGTTCATCATTCCGGCTATCACAGCAACCATTCCAAGCAGTACAAAATCATACCAGGGCAACATGTTTCAGACCTCGTCTCACGGAAATTTCGCCGAAAAATTCATCCAGTCAATGCAGGTACAGAATTGTATCCGTGTTTACCCATTGCGAGGCGCCATGTTCTCAGCACTTGCTATTATTTTGTTTGTCAAAATCAAATTAAGGCGTAAACCAACTACTTGGCCAGCTAAATAGATACAATTATGGTATATTAGGCTAATGATCAACCAGGTTTATTAATTTTCAACGAATTATGGAAATTCACAACTCCCCTTTTCTGCAGATGTTCTATTATATAAAAACCATGAAAATCTCCGGACTCTTTTCGGAGGATATCTCATTCGCGGAATATGTCATGCTGCGACTGATCACTGAAATGTCGCAGGAAACAGGAAGTACGGAAGTGTGGGTATCGGATATCGTCAAACGCGTCGAGGTAACACCACAGGCCGTCTCAAAATTTATGAACCTTGCCGTCGCGAAAGGATATATCGAGCGTTTTGAAAACGAGGGCGACCGCCGCAGCACAGGTGTCCGTATTACCGACCTTGGAAGGGCAGTGCTAAGCAAAACAGGCGAGGAACTGAGCTCCTTTCGCGAAAGTGTTTTTAAAGAATTCTCGAAAGAAGAATTGGCTTCGATGGATGGATTGATGCGCAAGCTTCGATTTGCTGTGCAGGTGAATTATGCGAAACACAAAAAGAAATAGAGTGATTAGTTCACGGGTTGGGTAAGGCTGATGATGACAAATAGTTTCAATCGAAATAAAAGGTCGAAGCGCCAATGATCATGGTATTTGAATACATGTCAGAATATTCCGGCATGTTAATTATTGCACTGGCACTTTTGGTGGTTCAGGCAATCTGCGATCTTTCGCTGCCGGACTATATGGCAGATATTGTCAATACTGGCGTGCTCAGCGGCAACGTCAGTTTTATCGTGCAAATCGGCACCAAGATGCTTTTTATAACCCTGCTTGGCGCCGCATGTTCCATCGCTACCGGGTACTATGCTGCCCGGATTGCGGCATTTACTGCGCGCGATATGCGAGCGGATATATTCAAACGTGTGCAGACTTTCTCGAACCCTGAACTCGACAAATTTTCTCCCGCATCCCTGATCACCAGAACCACCAACGATATCACACAGATCCAGCTGCTGATCGTACTACTTGTACGCATGCTATTTTACGCGGTCATCATGGGCACTGGTGGTATTTTCAAGGCCGTTGCGGAAAGCCCAACCTTATCCTGGATTATCGTGGGAGCGGTGCTGACATTGGTGATGGTCATCATCATCCTCCTCAATGTGGTGATGCCAAGAATGCGCATCATGCAAACACTGGTGGATAAATTGAATCTGATCAGCCGTGAAAACCTGGAGGGCTTGCTCGTAATCCGCGCATTTAACTCCCAGAAGTTTGAAGAGGCCAGGTTTGACGATGCAAACCGGTCACTTACGGAAAACAATCTTTTTATCAATCGCGCGATGACGATCATGATGCCGACTATGATGTTTATCATGAACATTACGACCGTGCTGATCGTGTGGGTCGGCGCGCAGCAAATTTCGGCCATGCAGATGGATATCGGCAAGATGATGGCCTTTATGCAGTATGCCATGCAGATCATTATGTCATTTCTGATGCTTTCCATGATGTTTATCATGATTCCGCGCGCGGCAGTCAGCGCCAACCGAATCAAAGAGGTCATTGAAACAGACACCCTGGTTAAAGACAAGAAAATTACAGTTCAGCCCAGAGAGGCTTTTGTACCGGATATTGAATATGAAAATGTAAGCTTCTGCTATCCTGAAAGCGATCAGCCGGTCTTGAAAAACATCAGTTTCAAAGCAAAACATGGCGAAACGACCGCATTTATCGGCGTGACAGGCAGCGGTAAATCGACCCTGATCAATCTGCTAATCCGTTATTACGACGTGACCGAGGGGCGCATCCTACTGGACGGTGTCGACATGCGCGACATGAAGCGCAGCGATCTGCGCGATAAAATCGGATATGTCCCTCAAAAAAGCATGCTGTTCTCAGGAACGGTAAAAACCAACCTGCAGTACGCCGATAGTAACGCCAGCCTCGAAACGATGAAACGCGCGGCGCAGATTGCCCAGGCAGATGAATTCATTTCAACCATGACTGATGGCTATGACGCGCATATTGCACAGGGCGGATCAAACTTATCGGGCGGACAGAAACAGCGCCTGTCAATTGCCCGGGCTTTGGTTAAAAGCGCCCCCATCTACATCTTCGACGACAGTTTCTCTGCCCTCGACATGAAAACCGACTCAGCCCTACGCGAGGCCCTGCACCGGGAGGCGCGCGAGAGCACCTTGTTGATTGTAGCGCAGCGCGTGGGCACCATCCTTTCCGCAGACCAGATCATCGTGCTCGAAGAGGGCGAAATTGTCGGTCGGGGAACACACCGCGAGCTTCTTCGTAATTGTGAAGTCTACCGCGAAATTGCCCGATCACAACTTTCGGAGGACGAGCTTGAACAGGCCTAATTTCGACTTTACGCAGGGAACGAAGGCCAGGGATTCGCGAAAAACCCTTACCACTCTGGTGCACTACCTGGAGCCCTATCGTGTGAAAATCATCGTTGTGATGATTTTCGCCGCATTATCGTCCATTTTCTCCATTGTCGGCCCGAAGGTGCTGGGTAATGTGACCACAAAGCTCGCCGAAGGGCTGATCGGTTTCTATCTGCGGACCGGGCTGTTGATGGATTTTGCCTATATCGGCAAGATGATTGTGATGCTGATCATCCTATATAGCATCTCCATGGCGTTTTCTTACGCGCAAAGCTTCATCATGTCCAGCGTTTCCATGGAGGTCACCTACAATCTGCGCAAGGAACTCGATCAGAAATTGAGCCGCCTGCCGCTGAAGTATTACGATACATCCACACACGGCGAAGTCCTTTCGAGAATTACGAATGATGTCGACACAATCAGCCAGACGCTCAACCAAAGCCTCTCCCAACTGATTACCTCCGTTGCCACCGTTGTCGGTGTCCTTTTGATGATGTTGAGCATTAACCTGCTCATGACAGTGGCGGCACTCCTTGCGGTCTCGATGTCATTTGGTCTGATCGGTGTGGTCCTCAAGACCTCGCAGCAGTTCTTCAGGGCACAGCAGCAGTCGCTCGGCAAAATGAATGGGCATGTCGAAGAGATGTATGGCGGGCACATCATTGTCCAGGCCTTCAACCACCAAGCTGATTCTATTGAACGCTTCCATGAAATCAACGATCTGCTCAGCGATAGTGCCTGGAAGTCGCAGTTTTTTACAAGCATCATGCAGCCAATGATGCAGTTTGTTGGCAATGTTGGCTACGTCATCGTTTGCATTCTGGGTGGCTACCTGGCGGTAAAAAAGGTGATTGAAATCGGCGATATCCAGTCGTTCATTCAATATATGAGAAATTTCACCGCACCCATCACGCAGCTTGCGTCAATCTCCAATACATTACAGCAGACCATCGCAGCATCCGAACGAGTCTTTGAATTTCTCGATGAACCAGAAGAGTCCCCCGATCCCGGTCTTGCTTCTGCCAGCCAAGTTAGGGGTAACGTGTCATTTGAACATATGGCTTTCGGTTACGATGCCAACAAGCTAATTATCCATGACTTTTCAGCCACCATCCATCAAGGCGAAAAAGCGGCAATTGTCGGCCCAACCGGCGCAGGAAAATCGACGATTGTGAAACTTTTAATGCGTTTTTATAATATCAATAGCGGCGATATCAAGATAGATGGGCACAGCATACACGAATATACAAGAAACGAGTTGCGCTCCGTGTTCGGCATGGTTTTGCAGGATACCTGGCTGTATAACGCTTCCATTCTCGAAAATATCCGTTACGGGACTTTTGGCGCGACACGAGAGCATGTGATTGCCGCAGCAAAGGCCGCCCATTGCGACGAATTCATTCGGACACTGCCGCACGGATACGATACTATCATGAACGAAGAGTCGGACAATATCTCACAAGGGCAAAAGCAGTTGTTGACCATTGCCCGCGTTATCCTTGCAGATCCGAAAATCTTAATCCTTGACGAGGCGACCAGCTCAATTGACACCCGTACGGAAATACTGATTCAGAAAGCAATGGATGCGCTGATGCATGGCAGGACGAGTTTTATTATCGCGCACAGGCTTTCGACGATCAAAAATGCCGATCTCATTCTCGTTATGAACGACGGGGATATTATCGAACAAGGTAATCACGTGGACCTGCTTGCAGCAGGTGGAATTTACGCCGGAATGTACAACAGTCAGTTCGAAAGAAAGGTGATACAACATGGCATCTAATAATGAAGCGGGCGAATACGAAAAAGATTTTACGCCCAAAACCGCAAACCGGAAGATCAATAAAACGATGGTCATCGCTGTCGCCATTGTAATCTTTCTTGCCGGCTTAGGTATCGCAGGATACTTTATTTACGCAGGGTCTTTCTATTACCAAACGGATAACGCCAAGGTGGACACGATTATTTACCAGCTTACCGCAAACGCAAGTGGCCAACTGGTAAGGATGTACGTCTCTGAAGGCGATGAAGTAAAAGCGGGACAGGTGCTTTCGCAAGTGGAAAAAGGCCCGTACGTCCGGTCACCTGTCGATGGCACGGTAACCGACGTCAAGATGCAAAAAGGAAACTATGTTACTGCATCGGATGTCATACTGGTTGTTGCCAAAACGTCGGATATGTATATCACGGCAAATGTGGAAGAAACCAATATTTTAAAAATACAAACCGGACAGAGCGTATCAGTCTCATTGGATGCATACGGCCGGAGTTTTGATGGCTATGTAGAGGATGTCAATACTGTAACCTCAACAAAACTCACCGGTTCAGCCACCAGTTTTACAACTTCCGGTACGTATACCAAGGTAACCCAGTTGATCCCGATTAAGATCAAGCTGCTCGATAACGTGGATCTGACAGATATCATTGGCACAAACGCAACGGTAAAAATCAGGATCAAGTAAACGCCAAGGAACGGCTGAAAAATAACTTACCTGTTTGCCGATGAATTTGGACGTTTTTTTGGGTTTTCCAACACTCGTGCACGCTATCTACCTGAGCGCGCGGCAATATAACTTGCTCAATCCATTCAATTGATGTCATCGTTGGTGTGCCATCCGGCTCAGATTTCCCTGGAACTTTAGCCTGGCATTATGCCAAAGACATATTCTTCCGCAATCAGTTTATGATTGCCTTTGTCCGTGTTGAAGTAAACCGGGGCGCAACAAGTGCAGGCCGTTATTTACAGCTTCTATCAATTAACCGAGATCGGTCTCATTCCTTCCCGTCTTTGCCGACAGACAAAGATAGTGTTAATTTATTTAATGAATCTGTGTCCAGATTTCCAGTGCGCTCAATTTTATGTCGCCAACGAACAATGGCCCAATTCCATCAACGTTTTGTAGTTCCTGATTCACGGAATAACTCAATAGTTTGGGCCACCACCAATTACCCTCATCATGTAACTCATGAACTCTACATCTCGCCCAAAGGGCATCCAGGCTCCCAGTCGCACCGATGCTTCGTGCATCAAGGGACTCAAGTTACCGGGTAACAACTCCATTTCTTCATCCAGGGGGAAAAATCTCCATCCCATATTTCGGACAGATCGCGTACGACCGTTTCAATACCACTTCGCCTCCCCCTTGCGTCTGTAACCGACGTTTGTATTTATCTTAACCCAACCTGTAAAAAAATGAAGCACACCCATTCTCATCAAAATAGTAGTAATTCCTGCGCCAAAATGATACACTACTATCAAAATGAGGAGAAAATATGACGTCAAAGCAACATTTTGATGTGGTTATTTGCGGGGGCGGACTGGCAGGCTTGACGCTGGCACGCCAGCTCAGGTTGGAACTGCCAGAACTATCTTTGGCTGTCGTCGACAGGCTGTCGGCGCCCCTGCCGGAGGCGGCTTTCAAGGTGGGCGAATCATCGGTGGAACTGGCTACCTATTATTTCGGGCAGGTCCTCAAGCTAGACGCATATTTTCGCAGCCAGCACCTCCCCAAGCTGGGTCTGCACTATTTTTTTGGTGATGCGCGTGGTCCGCTGGCGGAGCGTCCCGAAACAGGACCGGATATGTTCCCGCCGGTACCATCCTACCAGATCGACCGCGGCCGCCTTGAAAACGATCTGCGCCGGTTAATAGTCGAAATGGGCGTGCAGTTGTTCGAAGGCACTCTGGTGGAGCAGGTTGAGCTGGATGAGGGGTCAGCGCCACACATCATCAGCTGCCGCCATAAGAATTCGGACGATAGTTTTGAGCTCAGCGCGGGCTGGGTGGTGGACGCGCTCGGCCGCCGCCGTCTGCTACAAAGCAAGCTGGGGCTCAAGCGCGAAAACGGTCACTGCGCCAGCGCCGCCTGGTGGCGCTATAAGGGCCGCATCGATGTGGACAACATGATGCCAGATGCCAGCCATCCCTGGCGCAGGCAGCACATTGAAGACCGTTACTACTCAACCAACCATTTTATGGGCAAGGGCTACTGGGTCTGGTTGATCCCGCTCGCCACCGGCAACACCAGCGTTGGTATTGTCAGCGATGACGATATCCACCCTCACAACAGCTATGGGAAATCCCACGCTCAATCGCTCGAATGGTTGCGCAGCAATGAACCGGTCCTGTGGGAGTTCCTGCGTGACGAGCCTCCGCTCGACTTTTTGAGTATCAAACACTTCAGTTATGGCTCGGCCCAGGTCTTTTCGCAGCAGCGCTGGAGCTGCGTGGGCGAGGCGGGCCTCTTCCTGGACCCGTTCTACAGCCCTGGCTCAGACTATATCTGCCTGACAAACACCTTTACGACCGAGTTGATCCGCCGCGAGCGGGCTGGAACGCTGAGCGCGGAACTTGCAGCAGATTACAACCGCTTGCTGCTTGAAAATCTCTATCCCATCGCACTGGGCTATTACCAGGGCATGTATAAGACCTTTGGACATGCCCACATTTATACTGCCAAGCTCGCCTGGGATACTGCCATCAGTTGGAGCTGGTTGTACCAGCTCTATCTGCAGGGTCTGCTGCTCAACCCCACGCCCGAAATATTTGCGCTGGGCGAGCGTTACCGTTTTCTGAACGCGCGCGTCCAGAAACTGCTGAGCGATTGGTCGGAACTGACCCCACCCAGGGGACTGCATGTGCGTGGCGACCTGACGCGCATGCACCTGATGATGCTATTGGGGTTGGATCTGGCAGCCCGGCGCTCGCCTGATCTGGCTCTGCGGATCATCGAGAAGAACCTCGATCGCATGGAAGAGTTGGCCCTGGTACTGTTCTGGCAGGCCGTCAGTGAGTGCTTCCCCGCTCAGCCTGCGCTCAAGCAGCGGCCGTGGGTCAACGCCTGGAAGATGAACCTGCAGCCCCAGACTTGGGACGCGGAAGGAATCTTCGAGGCCGAAACGCTACCACGCCCGCTAGACTCGATGCGCGCTAATTTAACTGGAATTTTTGAGCAGCAGACCTTGCGCGAAAAACTGTTTTATGAATTACCCTTTCAAGCCCTGCGTTGGAACAAGGGTTTTCTCTATTATCGCGTCGCCACTTTCCTGCGCAAATTGATCTTCGTCAACAAACCTGCGCTCTGGGCGCGCATAAGCCTGGTACGCGATTACCGCGCGCGCAAATAGGTTTGGTTTAGACAGCACAGCGGGGAGACTACCCTGCTCGGAGAAAAAAGCCATGAACAATACGCCAAAAATGCAAATACCTGGTCCGAGGGGCGATTTGCTGCTGGGCAGCATTCCAGATATCCGCCGCGACCGGGTGCAATTCCTGTTGGATCTGCGCCGCGATTATGGTGATGTCGTTAAAATCCGGCTTGGTCCGGCCTCGGGCATCGCCATCTTTCACCCAGATGATCTCAAGCGCATCATGCAGGATAACCAGTCCAATTATTCCAAGGAAACACACACCCTCAACCTGCTAAAACCACTGGTTGGCAACGGCCTGATTCGCAGTGATGGCGAGCTGTGGCTGCGCCAGCGCCGCATGATGCAGCCAGCTTTTCACCGCGATACGATTAACAGACTGAGCGAGATGATCGTGCGCCAGACCCAGGCCATGCTCGACCCACTGGAGGCCGCGGCCCACAGCGGGCAAACCGTCAACATGGGCCACGAAATGATGAAACTGACCCTGGGCGTGGCTACCCTGGCATTTTTTGGCATACAGGTCAATGACCTGGATGGCGACCTGGCTGAAGAGATCAATGTGATCATGCGCGATACGGTTTACCGCTTCGAGCATCCCTTCTACCCGCCGCTGTGGTTCCCGGCTGGGCGCAATCTGAAGCTGAAGAAAGCCGTCCGCCGCATCGATGACATCATCTATGGGCTGATCAATGCGCGGCGCGCGCAGCCATCCGGGCGGCAGGACGCGCTTGATATCCTGATGGCCGCCACACTGGATGATAACGAAGCCCTGGGTGATGGGTCACGCGGTATGAGCATACAGCAACTGCGCGATGAAATGGTCACACTCTTTCTGGCCGGGCACGAAACCACCGCCGCCAACCTGTGCTGGACGCTCTACCTGCTAACCATTCACCCCGAGATAGAAACGCGTCTGCGCCGTGAACTGGACGAAGTGCTAGGCGGGCGGGTGCCCACCCTGCAGGACCTGCCGCGCCTGGAATATACCCGCATGGTGCGTGATGAGAGTCTACGGCTCTACCCACCTGTCTGGCTGACTGAGCGACTTGTACTACGGGACGATGTGCTGGGCGGTTACCACATCCCGGCTGGCACCACCTTGGCGATTACGCAGTACGTCACCCACCGCCACCCGGCATTCTGGGATAACCCGGAGGTCTTCGACCCCGAGCGTTTCAGCCCGGAACGGATGCGAGATCGCCATGAATATGCTTACATCCCCTTTAGTGGTGGCAAACGGCAATGCCTTGGCCGCAGCATGGCGCTGCTAGAATCACACCTGGCGCTGCCCATGCTGCTGCAGCGATACAGGTTCGAGCTGGAACCGGGCTGGCAGGTGCTGAAGGAGCCTGAGCTTTCCCTGCGTCTGAAAGGCGGCCTGCCCATGCGTTTGAAACCAGCCTGAGTTCGCCAGCCCTACAGGTTGAAATACCCATCCATCGCGCGATAATCGGGCCGGGCGCTGGAAGCAGCGGTCACAAGCGCGCCCTGGAAATTCTCGAATGGTCTGAAGAGCTCCAGTTGGCAGGATTGCGGGCCCGGCGCGCGACTGAAGCGGGCTTGCGAGCCGGGCTCCAGTTCCACTTCCACATCCTTCAGTTCACCCGCCAGCCCGGCGCCCACGGCTTTTAGATAGGCTTCTTTGCAGGTCCACAATTTGTAAAAGGCTGCCAGCCTGTCGCCTTCGCTCAGCGAAGCCAGAAGGTTGTTTTCGCGCTGCGAAAAAAACATGCGTGCAAAATACTGATGCTCCGGGAAGGGCCGCACATATTCCAGATCAATACCAGGCGGACCTTGGCGTGTGAAGACATAAACGGCCCTGTCTTGGGAATGAGCCAGATTGAAATATAACTGCTCGTCAAAACCGTCTGCCAGTGCGGGCTTGCCCCACTGGTTGTAACAAAAACGGATCGAGGCTGGTTCGCAGCTTAAATAAGCGCCTAGCAGCAGGCGCAGGCCGGCGCGGGCGGTTATGTAATGCCTGCGGTCGCGCTCAAATACAAAACGCCGAGCACGCTCGAGTTCATCCGTAGAGAGCAAGGCCTGCAGCCGCTCGAAGTTGGCAGACGGGTGTGAAAGCCCCGTCTGCCAGACATGCGCCTGACTTGCGCCCAACTGGAAGGCGGAGCCAGGCAGATGCCTGTCCAAATCAATTGTCATGGCGTTTTTGCAGCACGATCGTCCCCACAAACAGAATCAGGATGATCAGCAGCGAAGCGCCCCAGGCCTGATAAAGGGTATCCATGTAAGCGGCGCGGGCCTGTTTATTAATAAAGGTCCAGCCATAATCATCCTTATACCGCCGGATAGTGGCCTCGGCCGAACCGACGCCGATGGCGCGTTTGACTTCCAGGTCGGTCAGGTCTTTTTGATAGGTTTCGATGGCGGTCTTGTAGCTGTCCTGTTCCTTTTTCCAGTCGTCAATCTGGGTCTGGTAATTGCTGCGCTGGACGTCGATTCCCTTGGTATAAGTATCCAGGTCCGAGAGGTATTTCTGCAGCATCAGCACGTTGTTCACATCGGCGGGCTTGGCGGGCGGGTCAGGGAACTTCGGTTCGGCGGGTTGCGCTCCGGGTTCTTTCGGTTTGGCCGGGTCCAGTGTATCAATAGCCACATCATAATATTTACCCAAACCCGGGAAGTTGCAGCTCGATTCGCGCAGCGCGTTCTCACCCATGCAGGTGCAGTCGGTATTCTTCTGGTCGAGTGTCAGGTCATCCTGCTTGTCCTTTGGCAGGGCCCAGCATGAATCAGCGGCGACATCCGAACCAGCTCCGCCAATCGCAATAGCCGATAGCACCGCCCAATGGCTGGAGGCTGGCGCCATTACAGCCGGTGCCAGCGGCACCAGTGCGCCGCTCAGCACCATCTGCGGGATGATGAACATGATCAGCAGCAGGGGCGCCGAATTGGCGTTGGGCGCTAGGGCCGAGGAGAAAAAGCCCATCATCATGCCCGCCAGGATCAGCAGGAAAATGGTGATGTACATAAAGAGCTTTTCTTCCAACCCGCCAGGCATATCAAAAGCCATGTAACGGATGACCGTGAAACAAGCCGCCTGGTACAGGGCGATGATCAGCGCAATCCAGATCTTGGAAACGATATAGGATGAAAGCTTCAGGTTCACCATACGCTCGCGCTTATAGATATCGCGCTCCTTCACCAACTCGCGCATGAAGGACAGACCGCCTACCAGGATGGTGGTGTTGGTCAATACCACCAGGGTTATGATTAGACCGTTGAAACTGCCGGTCTGGAATGAGACCGGGTTGGTGCCGCCGCCAGCCGCAATCGTAAAATCCATCGAAGCCATTAGGGGTGCTGTCAGCAAGAGCAGCGCCAGGCTGAACGGATCGCGGGTCAGGATTTTGATGTTGCGGCTCGAGAGAATAAAAAATTGGCGCAGGGCCGAGACTTGCTTGGCCGGGTTGAGTTGCCGGGCAGCCGCCTGCGGAGATGGTTTTGGCCCAGTGGCGAGCATATCCTGCTTGAGCGGCTCAGCAATATATTTAAAATAGGCGGCATGGTTGCGGAAACGCTCGGCCCAGTCCGAACCCTTGCCGAGTTCATCCTTATCCAGCAGGGTGTAAATATTGTCAAACTCCATCGGGCTCGAGCGCCTATCGCGGGCCGAGCGGTACTGGTCAAAGTAGGTCAGGGCTTCTTCGGGTGGACCGAACCAGGTCAGGAAGCCGCCTTTAGCCAGGAAGACCACCTTGTCTGCCAGCATGACATTCTTGGTGGCATGCGTGATCATCACGATCGTGCGGCCCTGGTCGGCCAGCTTGCGCATCAGGCGCATCAATTCGGTTTCCATGCCGGGGTCGAGCCCCGAGGTGGGTTCATCGAGGAAGAACAAACCGGGTTTGGTCAGCAGCTCCACGCCGATCGAGACACGCTTCTGCTGCCCACCGCTCAGTGTGCTGATCTGCGTGTCGCGCCGGTGGCTCAGATCCAGATCACTGAGCACTTCATCTATGCGCTTCAAACGCTCCTGGCGCGACGTGTCGGCGGGCATGCGCAGTTGAGCTGCATAATCCAGGGCCTGGAATACGGTCAACTCCATATGGATGATATCCTTTTGAGGGACATAGCCAATGGTTGTGCGCATGGCATCGAATTCCTTGTAGACGTCGATGACCCCGTTGACAAGCACTTTGCCCTTGGTGGCGGGGCGATAGCCGGTGATGGCGTCCACCAGCGTGGACTTGCCGCCACCGCTCTGCCCGACCACCACGATGAACTCTTTTGGGTTAAAGGCCAGCGAAATATCCTGCAGGATGTTCAATTTCTTATTAACCCACTTGTTTAGCCCAAAGACCTCCACCTTTACACCACCCTGGCTCTGATCAGAGCCAGACATTTCGTTCTCATCCACCACGAAGCGGTAAGGTCCAATCTGGATGGCGTCGCCGGGGTGGACCCAGGTCTCGCCGATGACGCTTTTCCCATTGACGTAAGTACCGTTGCTGCTCTTCAGGTCTTTCACGCGGTAACGCTGGCCGATTTTCTCAACCTCGGCATGAAAATTGGAGACGACCGGCGCCGCCAACACCAGCTTATTATCCGGATGGCGCCCGATGGTTATGAGCGTGTTTTCTTTAAATTGGATCTTTTGCTGCGATAGATCGGCTTCGGGGTTCAGTGAAATGAAATCCAACGACGTCATCTCGCCCTGTGCCCAGCCGCCCAGGCGGATCTTCATGCCATGCCGCAGGCGCACCGGTTCCATCACCGGCGAGCCATCCACCAGCAGGGCGTTGCTGATGTTGGGCAGCGGCGAG
Source organism: Chloroflexota bacterium (assembly GCA_026390035.1). Taxonomy (GTDB): domain Bacteria; phylum Chloroflexota; class Anaerolineae; order Anaerolineales; family Villigracilaceae; genus UBA5195. The sequence goes on along the minus strand of JAPLGT010000208.1, from coordinate 13,814 downwards.
AGGTAATAATCTGTGCCACGCCTTTCAAGCTCGGCATGATATCGGGAGACAAAGCGGTTGTTGATGACAACATCGTTATCCGGCAGGCGCCCAATGCGTAGAAGCGCGCCGCCCAGGTTAATGATGCGCGGCTGCTGCCCCGATTCGTTCACCACCAACTGCGCTGCTACTTCCGAGGCAGGTGGCAGATCCGCCAGGCCTGGCATCAGCGAGGTGGAGTCATCAGCCTTGCCGCCCTTGACGGGGGGTATTGTTCCAATGGAGGTGGCATCGCCAACCTTGCCGCCCAAGCGGGAGGTCCCCTTCCCGATGGAAGTTTCGTTGCCAGACTGGCCGCCCGGATCGGGGGGCACGGCGGTGGGCGGTGCCATCAGCGGCTCACCTCCAGACTGGCCATCGCCCTTCGTGATCGCCTGACCAAAAATAACAGCCTCTCGGGTTTCATCAGACAGCACCGGGTGGCTCGCTGGTTGTAGATCTGCGTGGCTGATCTGACTGACAGTGGTGATGACGGTAGCGTTCGCGGCGGGCGCTGGTGCGGGTGCTGCCACCAGTTCCAGCGTGGTGCTGGCGCCAAAACGCAGCATGTCACCGGGTTGGAACTGGTGGGCTGTCTCGATGCGCTGGTTGTTGAGGTAGGTGCCATTGCTGCTGCCCAGATCTTCGATCAGGTACACGCCAGCCTCACGGGAAATACGCGCATGCCGGCGGGAAATATCCTGGATGTCGATGATCACTTCTGCAGGCGAGGTGCGCCCGATCACAACCGGCAGATTCAGCAGCATTATCTTTTCATCCTGACGGGGCTGGCTGCGAAATATTAAATAATCCTGTTCCTGATCCATATCGACCTCCAAAATTAAAAATCAAGCACCATTAGAATGATTGCCAGGCCTAGCTATCCTTATCAAGCAGCCGGAAGAGGATATGGCGTGTATTAATGACAAGCGAAGCTGCCACGAAAAGCTGGTAAACCAGGTTCTCGGTCAGTGTGGCGATCACTCCAAAAAACGAAATCGGCTGCTGCCCAAAATAATTCCCGGCAGCAACCATCAGCATACCCAAGATGGTGATCAGCAGCATGCGCCCAAGCATCCGGCTGATGACGCTGGCGGCAAAGGCCCACTTGGTGACGGTCGAGCCCAGGTTGATTAAGGGCCGGCCGAGGGTGGTCTGGGTGCGGATCATCAGATTGTTGAGCGTCTTGCCAAACTCATCCAGACTGAGGAAAAAATTGTCACCCGATGAATCGCGCAGGTTCTCGCGCCAGCGCTTTTTGACGAGTTGGGCGCGGTCGCGCATGAAGAGTGTATATTCCTGGTAGCGATCGAGCTGGTTATCCAGACGAAGAACGATCGAGTCATACAGCAGGGTGGCGCGGATCATGCGCAACATGTGCAGGTTCATCGGCAGGTTAAACTTCTGCGCCACACCGATCAGCACAAACCACTGGCGGGCCGAGGTGCGCTCCCAATATTGGGTATAGCGGGCTGGTGTGTTGAAGGTGTGCAGGACGCGCATGTATTCGCCCTGGGCCTGTTTTACCAGTGCGGGGATATCGACCGGCGGCATGGGCTCCATCAATCCCAGTGAGGCGCGCGTCATCGATTCCACGTCGCCATCTTTCATGCTCATGACCATTTGCTCGAGCGCAATCTTTTGCTGGTTATTGAAGCTGCCGCAGCTTCCAAAATCTATAAAGGTGATTTTATTATCGGGATGGATAATCATATTGGCGGGGTGCGGATCAGCATGGAAGAAGACGTGCTCATCCATGCTCCAGAATGCTGACCACAGGATGCGGCGGGCAACTATAGCCGGATCAATATTCAGCTTGCGCAGCAACGCACGCGCCTGTGGCGTTTTCTTTTCAGCGAGCGCGATCACTTCCCAGAGCATCAAACCCGAGACAAATTCCTGCACCAGCACTTCACCAGTGGAAAGCTCAAAATAAACGCGAGGCGCCGAAAAGAAATCCCTACCCGAAGCAGGCGCGTTGCGTCTAAAAATATCCTGGAAGCGCCCTTCTCGCCTGAAGTCCAGTTCCTCCATCAATGTCTCGCGCAGCTCGATGCGCAGATTGCGCGTGAAGCCTGGGCGGATGATGGTCAGGAGTTCCGCCAATCCGCACAGCCAATCCAGTACTTGCAGATCCGCCCTGAAAAGATCGATAATGCCAGGGCGGCGCACCTTGACCACCACCCGCTCTTGATTTTTAAGCACGGCCTGAAAGACACAGGCGATCGAAGCCGAACCCACCGGCTGCGGGTCGAAGACCGCAAAGACATCCTGCCAGCGTCGCTGCAAGGAGCGCTCGATAATTTGCAGTGCGGCCTCGGATGAGAAGGGCGTCATATGGTCAAGCATTCTGGAAAGCTCCACGCAGTATGCCCAAGTCACCAAGTCAATACGCATGGCTAACTGTTGCCCCAACTTGACAAAAGTGCCGCCAGCTTTCTCGAGCGCTTGGCGCATCCGCACAGCGCGCCGTTCGACGGAATCGCGCTTCAAGAGCCTATCGGACAGGTTACCCAGCAGGATCGCCAGCCCAAACCCAAGCCAGGTCAACAGGCGGGCCAGGCTTTTCCAGAAGATTGGGTCGTAATGTTGGGCGCCGATATAAGGCAGCCAGAACTGGCGGACATCGCGGTTCATGTTTTGTTCGCGGCGGGGCATGCTCTTCAAAACGGCATCGAGCGGCAGCTGCTCAATTTTCCTGTGCTGCTGTGCCAGCAACTCCCGTTGCTCGCGCCAGCGCGTTACAGCCTTTGAGACCGCCGGGCGCACATGGGCGAGTCTGTGAGATGGCGTCTCGAGCTCAGGCGCAGCCATTAAACCTCTTTATCATCCAACCGGAAAAGGAGCGTGCGGCCATTAACCAGCAGCAACAGGACCAGAGATATATGGTAGATCGGGTGCAAAAAGGCCTGGTTCATCAACTGCCCGAAACCCGCTGCAGGATGCCCGCCCAGCCAATTGACCAGGGCCGCGACCAGCAGTGCCAGGACCGAAACAGCCAGAGATTGGATTAACCCACGCACTATAATATAGATCGCGTAAGGCCATTTACCTATCAGGACATTAAAGTTTACCGAAGGCAGCGCCAGCAGGTGACTTGCGCGGTCGAACAGACCGCGCAAGGTCTGTGAAATGCGGTCGATGCGGATGATCAACTGCTCATTTTCGCGCCCATCCAGGTGGGTTGTCAGGCTTTCGGTGATGCGCCGTCGGGCATGTTCGGCTTTGTATTGCACAAATTCGCGGTAATAAGCGATGAAATCGATGGTTGGATCCAGCCGCACAGCCATCGACTCAAATTGCAAGGTTGAGCGCATAAGGCGCAGCACTTCAATATCCAGCACGATGCCATGCTTGCGTGCCAGGTGCACAATCCCCATCCATTGCACAACCGAAGTACGCTCCTGCCAGGAAATACTGCCCGGCGTGGCCTCCATGGCATACAGCATCTGCCAGTTATAGGTCTCCAACTGCTGGGTAAGCTCGATCACATCCACGGGCGGCAGCGGTTCCATTAGAATCAGAGACGAGCGTGCCATATTTTGCGGGTCGCGCTGCCAGGCGTAAGCCAGGATCTGGCGCATGGCCTGCCGGCGCGAGTGGCTGAGCGTGCCAGTATTGGTAAAATTGATAAAGTAAAGTTTGCTGCCCGGCCCGACAATGATATTGTTCGAATTGGGATCGGCTGGGAAGAACAGGTTTTCTTCGCGCGCCCAGTAATTGACCCACAGAAGGTGGCGGGCCAGGCTCGCGGGCTGGATGTCCATTGCGCGGGCCTGCGCCAGAACGCTCTCGTCGCCGGCTTCGATGGCAGACAGGAGCTCCCACATCCACAGACCGCTGGCAAAGGTATTAATCACCACTTCCTCGCCCGAATATTCCAGGAAGACGCGCGGGGCCGAAAAAAACTGCTTGCCGGTTTTTTCTGCCGCGCGGCGAAACGAATCCTGGCGGCGGGCTTCCTGGACAAAATCCAGCTCCTCCATCAGGTAGCTGCGGATTTCATCACACAACCCACGCGTGAGCGCAGGGCGAAAGATGGTCAGGAATTCGGCGATTGTCACCAGCCAGTTCAGGGCTTCGATATCCGCCATGAACTGCTCACCAACGCCCGGACGGCGCACCTTGACTGCCACTTTCTCGCCGCTGTGCAGCAGGCCCTGGTAGGTGCAGCTGGTGCAGGTCGAAATGATTGGGACGGGGTCAAACTGCGCAAAGACCGCGGTGATAGGCTTTTTAAAGCAGCGCTCGAGCGCCTCGAGCGCCAGGGAGATATCGTAAGGCGGCATGTGGTCAACCATGCCCGAGAGTTCATTGCTGAAATACCAAGGCATCAGATCGACACGCATGCTTAGATGCACGCCCAGCTTGATAAACGTGCCGCCCTTGTATTCAAAACCTTGCCTCAGGCGCGTGGCGCGCCGGGTGGGGCTGTCGCGACGCAGCAGCGCATCCCAGCCTACACGCAAATAATAGTACAGCAGTAAATCGAGCCAATCCAGGAAGCGCCGCAGAGTGCTGCTAGTTTTGCGCTCAAAGGAAACAAAACGCATCTGCGGCAAGTCCCCATCCCCAACCATCACCTTGATCTGCTCGCGCCTGGGTAAGGGCGCAATCCTCCCTATCGTTTTGCTCGGGTCGGCGGGTTCGAGGGCGCTGTGCATGTTCGTTTTAGTTCAGCCAGGTCTTTGCGGGACCGGCTGAGATTGTGTTCGACTGGCTAAATCCGCCAGGTGCGAATAAATCGGGAGGCGCGCCGAAGATTTTTACGCACCTGATTGCGGTAGGATAAATCACTGACCGCTTCGACCAGGTCAATCGGTAGGTCGCTGGCTTCCTTTAAGTATGCGCTGGTAGCTTTAGCCGAATTGTGGATGAAGTCCTCAATCGCGCCATCGGTCTTCTCACGGGCTGATTGCTGTCTTTCGCGGTCATAGACTTCCATGCCCTTGGATATTGCTCGGACAGCCTTGTTGGTCACATGGATCACATTCCCTTCCAATAATTGCAAATCCTTCAGCCCTCGGGAATATTTCGGCTCGCCAGTCTGTGGCTCTGCCCTTTGTTTCTTTTTCTTTAGTTTCTTATACTTCAAGACAATCGGCTTGAGGCGCGGAGCCTCGTCTTCGGCTTCCGGTACCGCAGGGCGGCTGAGAGTTCGGGCTTTAACCTTTTCTTCTGCAGACATGGCGAGCCTCGCTTTTTTACTTCATTAAGGGAAAAATCAATTTATTCAGTTTGTTCAACTGTGAGCGCCTGGGTTTCTTTTCATATAGCAATATGATCGGGATGAGCACCTTCCCTTCGGCTTCATCACCCAGCATATCGCGCGCCTCACCAACCACGCTGATGACATCGTCCCACAGCTCGCCTTTGCCCTTTTTTAAATCCTTCAGCTTGCTGGATTTCTGCTTTCCAAGATCGACGATCACTGGTTGAGCCATTTCGGTGCCGGATTTATTGGTTTCGTCAGTCATATTCTCCTCACTATTAAAATCTTTACGGAAAGATCAAGCGGCAGACACGGAGCGGGTAATACCAACCAAGTACAGGATTGACAAACGTCATCCTTCGATATATGATGAGTAAACTTTACTATAGTACTAATTGTACCTTATTTGTATGATATTAATCACTTGATGTTTTTAGAATATTGGGTAAAGCGAATATTGAACATTTCGCCATCATCTGGTTAGGATACTTTGTTTCTTCTTGATTGGAGGAAAAATGGCTTTCGCGCAACACGAGCACAAAATTACTGGTATGGAACCAATCGCCCTGATCGGAATCGGATGTACACTCCCCGGAAATATTACTTCCACCAGCGAGCTGCTGAGCGCCCTGCGCACCGGCCGCGATTTGGTGACCGAGGTGCCTAGCAACCGTTGGAACGTCAACGCCTATTATGATCCAGACCCGGTCAGTCCGGGCAAAACATATGTGCGCAAGGGCAGTTTTATTGAGGACATCGAGAGTTTTGATTCGGGCTTTTTTGGCATATCGGATATTGAAGCCACCCGAATGGACCCGCAGCAGCGCCTGATCTTGCAGACCGTCTGGCATGCTCTTGAAGATGCCGGGCAGCCGGCCGAAGAGCTGGTGCACAGCAACACCGGCATGTTCCTGGCAATGATGAACACTAATGGTTATTCGCAGCTCAAAGGCGTCTATGAAGGTCCACTGGGCATCACCGGGTATGACGCCATGGGCGACTCGATGAGCATCGCGGCCGGGCGTGTCTCACACTTCCTCGGTCTGGAAGGTCCCTGCCTGACACTCGACACAGCCTGCTCCAGCTCACTGGTGGCTCTGCACCTGGCGCGCCAGAGCCTGCTTTCGGGCGAATCGGATATGGCGATTGTGGCGGGTGTCAACATCATGCTGCATCCTGGGCTGCACGTGGCCTTCTCCAAGCTCGGGCTGATGTCGCGCGCCGGCCGCTGCGCCTCCTTCGATGCTTCGGCGGATGGCTATGTGCGTGGAGAAGGCTGCATGGCGATTATCCTGCGCAGGCAGTCGGACGCCCTCACGCGCGGTGATCATATCTACGCCAGCATCCTCAGCACCAGCGTCAACCAGGACGGGCATACCCCCGCCCTGACTGCGCCAAACGGTCGTTCGCAGGAAAAAGTCATCCGCAGCGCTTTGGCCCGCGTGGGCATCAGCCCAGACGATGTGCGTTACGTGGAGGCACATGGCACCGGCACCCCGGTTGGCGACCCGATCGAGATGAGCGCGATCGTCAATGTGTTCGGGCCGGGCAGATCGGCCAATAATCCGCTGTATGTGGGCTCGGTCAAGAGTAATTTCGGTCACATCGAAGCTGGAGCCGGCCTGCTGGGACTGGTCAAGACTGCGCTCTCGCTCGAACAGGAAGAGATTTTCCCTAGTATCCACTTCACAAAATTAAACCCCAGTATCAATTTTGGGCGCGCGCCCGTTCAAATCGCTTCCCAGCATGTGTCCTGGCCCCGCAATGGCGCGCCGCGCCTGGCGGGCGTCAATTCCTTTGGTTACAGCGGTACCAATGCGCATGCCATCCTGCAGGAAGCGCCGCTCAACCCCGGCGATCAGCGGGCCCAGTCAGCCGACGGCAGCAAATTGCTGTTTATTTCCGGAAAATCACAAGCATCGCTGGATGAGCTGATAGACAAATGGGCCGATTTTCTGGAGCACGAACCCGCCAGCCTGGCAGACCTGGCTTATTCGGCTGCCATGGACCGTTCGCAGCACCCCTATCGTGTGGCTGTGTTAGGCAAGAACAATGCCGAAATCAAGACCAAGCTGGAATCCTGGCGCAGCGGTCACCCTGCCCAGGGCATGTTCAACGGACAGGTCAACACGCGCCTCAAGCAAAAAGTGGCCTTCATGTTTACGGGCCAGGGCGCGCAATACGCTGGCATGGCGCGCGAACTGTTTGAGCGCAACCCGCGCTTCGCCGATACGCTGCGCCATGTGGCCGCGTTGATGGATGCCGACCTGGGTGCGCCGCTACTGGAGGTACTCTTCGGTGAAAAATCGACCCAATACCTGGAAAATACGCGCTATGTGCAGCCGGCGCTGTTCGCGGTCGAATACGCGCTGGCGGATCTTCTCGGGCAATGGGGCCTCAAACCCGATTATGTCATCGGTCACAGCATTGGCGAACTGGTGGCAGCGGTGGTGGCTGGCATGCTGGACCTGGAAGATGCAGCCAGCTTCGTGGTGACACGCGGACGCCTGATGGGCAACCTGCCAGCGGGCGGCAAAATGTTGGCGATAAACGCCTCGGTCGAGCAAGCCCAGAAATGGGTCGAAGGCCGCGAGGACAGGGTCTCAATCGCGACGGTCAACGGACCGCGCGCCGTGGTAGTTTCAGGTGCGGCTGAGGCGGTTGAGGAGGTCAACCAGTTGGCACAGGCAGCCGGCCGTCATACCAAAGAGCTGGAAGTCTCGCACGCCTTCCATTCCCCTCTGATGGAGCCCATCCTGGAAGAGTTGAGCCAGGCAGCAGCAGCCATGCGTGTGCGCCCAGCGCGTATACCAGTAGCGTCGAACACGACCGGCGCTTTTTTTGGTGAGCAGGTCCCGGCGGGCTATTGGAGCGAACAGGTGCGGCAGGCGGTGCTGTTTCACCAGGGCATGCAAAAAATAATCGAGGCCGGCTGCACACTGATCATCGAGATTGGCCCGCACCCGGCGCTGACCCCCGCGGTGGTGACGGCTTTTGATGTGCCCAGCCTGCACATCATCCCGACCCTCAAACGCGACCAGCAGGATGAGACCAATCTGCTCACCAGTCTGTCTTCATTGTATATCAGCGGCGCTCCGCTCAAATTTGAAAATATTTTTGCTGGCACCAACGCCCGGCGCGTGCACCTACCGCTCTACCCTTTCAGGCATGAAAAATACTGGCTACAGCCCAACGGCGTCTTGGATGTGCCGCCTGGTGAATTTGCGCTTAGCCAACCTGAGGCGTCTGCCGAGGCCGAGGACCTCCCGGCTTTGCCGGTGTTGCACCCAATTCTGGGCAAACTGGTCAGCCGCACAACCAAAAAGGTGGTTTTTGAAAACAGCTTGCGCACTTCCATCCCCTGGACTGATCACCGCGTACTCGAGACGACCATCTTCCCCGGCACCGGCTATCTCGAGATGGCGGCGCGCGGTTTCGCCGCTGCGAATGGCAAGGAATGGAAAGCTGTGGAGCTCAAGGATGTGGCGCTTGAACGCCCGCTGACGCTCTCGTATAGGAATGAAAAACCGCTGACTCTTACACTCGAATTTGGCACACGCGGACGGGACGTAGCCAACTTCAAGATCACATCCGATGGTGTCAGCCACTGCCATGGACGCATCGTCAGCATCAATGACACGCGCCCGCGCGTCGATCTGAACGTCGAGCTGGCAGGGCGCACGACTGAGCTAAAGATAGGATCTTACTATAACGATTTGCGCAACAGCGGCATCGATTTTGGCGCGCGTTTTGCCAACCTGCGCGAACTCTGGCAAGGGCAGCCCGGTTCGGGCGAAGCCTTTGGGCGCGCCGCCCACAGCCCCAGCGTCCCGCAGGATGACCCCTACCGTAACACAATCCTGATGGACAGCTGCCAGCATTCGGTCGCCGCGGCTTTTGAACTGCTCAGCGAGAAACGACTGGCAGGCGCTTTTGTGCCGGCAGCCATTCAATCGATCAGTATGCGCCAGCAGCTTCCAAACCAGGTTTGGAGCCACATACAACTCAGGATCAACAGCGACGGGCGGGCCGCGCTCGCCAATATCAAGGTGGTGGGCGAAGATGGCGAAATACTGCTCGAGTTTGAAAATCTCGAACTGCGCCGCATGACTTCCCTGCAAGGCGGCAAACACACTGCCCGGCCCGGCAGCGAAGACAGCGCCAACCAGCTCTTTAAATCGCGACAGGAACTGGCCGGCCTGCTGAAAGCACTGAACAAGACCGAACAGGTCAGCCTGCTCTCGAAATGGCTGGCAGGTGAGATCAAGCAGACCATGGGGCAGGCCGCCGATAGCATGGGCATCGAAAAGCTACCCGCTTCGACCGTCTTCCTCGAGATCGGGCTGGATTCGCTGCTGGTGACTGAGCTGCAGCGCCGCATTCAGGAAAAGCTCGAGTTCCGCTTCAAACCCATGCAGGGCCTGGATTACCAGTCGATCGAATCGCTGGCTGAATTCCTGTTGAGCGATGTGCTGGCGAACGATTTGCAGCCCGAGGCCACCCCTGCGCCAGCCAATTAGCGTCTTATTTTTTTTATTCGTTGACATCTCTTATGACCATCATCCCTTAAAGGTAAACCATGATTCCCGACACCGTTTCTGCTGACCTTGAATACGCCCGCAATTTCATCGAAGACCACCTGGACCGGCGCCAGGTAAATAAGATCCAACATGCCTTCCCCTCACCACGCTACTGGACCGAGACCGAAATCCCCGTTCAGCAGATGCTCGAAGACCGCCAAAAACTGCACGCGCGTGGGTTCGGCGCGCCGATCAACTTGTATATGGGAGTGCCTTACTGCATCCAGACCGAGCCCGGCAAATGCGGCTACTGCCTGTTCCCGGTGCAGGCCTTCACCGGCAATACTGATCTAGAACGCTATTTTGAATATCTCAAGCGCGAAGCAGCCATGTATCGCGACGGGCTGAAGGGCCTGCCGGTCGGCGCCGTCTTTTTTGGCGGCGGCACATCCAACCTGTACAAGGCCGAAAAATACCATGAACTGATGGAGCTGGTGCGTTCCCTGTTCCCGGTTATCCCGCCGTATGTCGATATCACCCTGGAAGGCATACCGCAGCTGTTCACACGTGAGAAGATCCAGGCCATCAAAGAGTCGGGCATGAACCGCATCAGCATGGGCGTCCAGCAGGTCAACGAACGCTTGAACAGTTTCAGTGGACGTAAACAAAAGACCCAGCACGTCATCCAAACCCTGGAATGGGCGCGCGAATTTGGGCTGGCTGCCAATGTCGATTTGATCTTTGGCTGGCCCCAGCAGACCGTCAAGACCATGGTTGAAGACCTTGAAACCGTGATTTCCTGGGGTGTCTACGATATTACCCATTACGAATTAAACGTGGGTGGGCCAACCGACTTCGCCCTCAACCGCTATCACGAGCTGCCCAGCACGCTCAGCAATCTGGAAATGTACAAAGAGGCGCGCGATTTGCTGAAAGGACATGGCTACGAACAGATCACAGCCTATAACTGGCGCAAACCGGGCAACCCCTTCGAGCGCAATTACGAAGAAGGCGTCACCCATCGCTTTGATACGATGGATACGCTCGGACTGGGCTATGCCGCCCTGACCTTTTTCAATGACGTGGAACTCGAGCCGGGTCATTCTTGGTCCTTCATTAACCAGCGCAACCTGGATGAATACAAGGCGCGCATCGACGCTGGCAAGTTCCCCACCGAGTGCGGCTTCAAACACGAGACCGAAGATTTTATGATCTCGCTCATCTGGCGCAACCTGTTTGGCATGGAACTGGATCGCGAGGGCTTCCAGGGTGCCTTCGAAGAGGACATCTACCAACATTTTGAAGGGGTCTGGAAGGCGCTGGAAGAATATAACTTCGTGGAGGTCACCCCTCACAAGATCAAGCTGGTCGGCGACGGACCATTCTACACCCCGTTGATCCAGACCCTGCTGGCTGAGAAGCGCTACCAGGCTCTGCGCGAAAAAATCGTAGTCGAAGCCCAATCCTAACCCTGAGCAGCGCTGACAAGCATGCAAACCAGCCAGCCGACCCCCGAAGTTGTAAAGATTCGCGCCGAACTGCAAAGGCTGATCATGGAAGCCTTTGGCAGTGAACTCGCTACCCTGCCCGCAGACGTCCCGATCCTCGAACTGGGCATTAGCTCGCTGGCCCTGGTGGAGGGCATGCGCCGTGTTTATGACCGTTTTGGCGTCCTGGTCTCTATCCGGCGCGTGATCGAAGGGCAGGTAACCCTGGGCAGCCTGGCGCTCCATATCGAGCAAGAGCTTAAAAATGCCCAAATCCAGAAAAAGTTTGAGAATGCTTCGCTGGGTGAATGGAAAATCGAGCGCGAACTGGAACTGAGCACCGCACAGCGCCATCTGGCTTTCCTGTGTCATTATTCAGATGAAGCCAACGCCGCCTTCAACGAAGCGCTGGTTGCACAGCTAAGCGGCGCTTTGCACGCGCCCGCCCTGCAGGCTGCTGTTGACGAAGCCGGGCAGCGCTGCGAGGCCCTGCGTACAGCCTTCAGCCTGGATGGCGAAAGCCTGCAGATTGGCACGGGCCCTGCGCTGGAGCTGCAAGTCAACCCGGTCGCCCCCAGTCAATTGGACGCACGGTTGAAGGAAGTGGTTTCCGCGCCCTTTGAAAGCGGCAAACGCCTTTTCAGGGCCGAACTGCTTCGGCTTACAGAAAACGAGCATGTGCTGGTATTGGTGGGGCACGCCCTAGTGCTGGACCAGCAGGCGCTCCGGCTGGTGCTCGAGGACGTCGCCAGACTCTACAACCTGTACCGGCGCGACCTGCCTGCCTCTGCTGCGCCAGCCTGCCTGCAGTGGGCCGATTACCTGGCACTCGCCCGCACAACGCCCGCCCAACAGGCGCGCGAACAAGCGCTTGTCTATTGGCGGGAGCAGTTCCCCGCTAAGTTTCCGCGTCTAGAGCTGCCTTCCGATCACCCGCGTCCAGCTATCAAAAAATATGATGGCGTGCGATTGCAAATCCCACTGGGCGCACGGCTTGAAAAGAAATTGGCCGGCTCGACCCAGACCGAAGGCGCGCTGCAAGCCGCCAGCACCATCTATCTCCAGCGCCTATGCCAGGCTGGCGGCGCGATCATCGGGGTGGAAAGCTCGCCGCTCTACCCACGAAACGGTCTGCCCGCGCTAGCCGCTACCCGCAACATGCTGCCGCTGGTCCTCGACTATGATGCGCAGCGCAGCTTCGCGCATGAACTGGCAAGCTTTGAGACTCAACGCCAGGCTGCTGACGAGCAGCGCCAACTCTGGCTCTCCGAAATTATCCAGGTCCTGAACGTGTCTCGCGACCAGAGCCGCTCTCCGCTCTTTTCACTGGCCTTGCGTAGCCTGGATCTGACGCATGCGCCGGTCTTTGATGAACTGCAAACTGAACTCAAGCTGCCACCCAGCGCTGGCGCGCGTTATGACCTGGAGCTTCTCATCGTATATGCACCTACCGGCATCCAGTTGGCCTGTGATGGCAGCCTGGAACTGTTCGACTACAGCACGCTGCAGCGCTGGCTGAACGGCATCTGCGTGCTTCTGGAGGCCGCCCTGGATGATCCCACTCGGGCCTGTGGACTCTTGCCCATGCTTACCCCAGCTGAAATGGACCTGGTGCTAAAACAGTGGAACCACACCGAAAAAGCGCTGCCTGACCGCACAGTCTATGATCTGATTCGCGAACAGGCCGCACAGTGCGCCAGCCAAACAGCCGTGCTGTTTGGCGAAAACGCTCTGACTTATGCCGGGTTAATGCAGCGTAGCGACCAGCTTGCCGTGCGCCTGCATGTCAGCGGCGTGCAGGCGGGTGAGCGTGTTGGCGTGTTGCTGCGACGCTCGCTGGACCTGCTGCCAGCCATGCTGGCAACCTGGCGACTGGGCGCCGTCTACGTTCCACTCGACAGCACCTTCCCCAGTCAGCGCCTGCTTTACATGCTGGACGAAAGCGGCGCCAGCGCCATCCTGACCACGCGCGACCTGCTTCCACTGCTGGGCAGCCAGCCAGACGCACGTGCTTTGCTGATCGACGAGCATGATCCTGAGGGCGACCTGCCCCCTGGCCTGCCGTCCGCCCGTCCAGGGGATGGCGCCATGCTGCTTTTCACATCCGGCTCGACCGGCAAACCCAAGGCTGTGGATGTTCGCCAGCGCGCACTGCTCAACATCCTGCAGGCTGTGCGCGGTTATATCGAATTTTCAGCGCGAGGACGCATGCTGGCGCTGACCACCAGTTCATTTGATATTTCCTGCACCGAGCTATTCCTGCCGCTCATGGCGGGTGGGTTGGTTGAAATTGCCGAAGATGGCCTCGCTGCTGATGGGCTGGCTCTGAGCGAAAAACTGCTTGCCAGCCGTCCCACACACGTCCAGGCCACGCCCTCCACCTGGAAAGCGCTGCTGAACGCCGGCTGGCAGGGCGAGAAAGACATCACCTTGCTGACCGCCGGCGAGGCCCTCAGCCGCGAACTGGCCGAATAACTGCTAAAACGCAGCGCCGCGCTCTGGAACCTGTATGGCCCGACCGAAACGACGGTCTACTCGGCTGTTGCTCGCATAACCTCCGACCCTGCCAGCCCGATG
>JAPLGT010000255.1:0-21676 GCA_026390035.1 Chloroflexota bacterium | reverse complement strand
TTAAGTTTTTTCCTGCAAATGGATTTTGCATCCATCACCCTGGCAGACACATCACAAGGCATGCTGGACGTACTTTCGAGTAAGATTGAAAGCTCAGGGCTTGATCATCTCTATCCAATAAAATTGGATCTTGTGAACCAACCCCTGCCAGAAACGCACTTCGATATAATTTATTCACTAATGACCATGCACCACATTCTCGAAACGGAGACCTTTCTGCATCATTTTTACATGCTATTAAATCCAGGCGGTTATCTTTGCATTGCCGACCTCGAAAAAGAAGACGGTTCCTTTCACGGAGCAGCCACAAAAGATGTCCACAAGGGTTTTGAACGTTCGGTGCTTGAGCACCAAGCCGAAACTGCCGGATTTAGCAAAATCAGGTTTTCACCGGCTTTCGCTATTAATAAACTGGTGGACGGACGCGAAAAAACATTCCCAGTCTTTTTAATGGTGGCAAATCGAGCTTAACAAATCAAACGCTGATGAATATTTATTTATCAACGTTTGATTTGCTGCCATCTGCAGTGTTAAAAAGGAGTTATTGTGGCAAAAGAAAACAATAAAACTGCCAGATTACCGCTGCCACCAGCGATATTGATGGCTATCTTTTTGATTGTGGCATTACTCTTTGGGTGGAAACTTCCTATCCCGGTACCTTTTCCAGTATGGATGAAACTTGTCGGCTGGGCCATAAGCCTGGGCGGGATTGGAATCGGCTTTAGCGCTGTACGTACGATGGAAAAGGCGCACACATCACCAGACCCGGACAAACCAACGAGTGAGATTGTCAAACAGGGACCGTACAGGTTATCACGTAACCCCATCTACTTAAGCTATGTGATGTTTGTGATTGGCTTGCCACTCGCCATTGGATATTACTGGGGTGCAATTCTCGCGCCAATTGTGGTGGATGCATACGACCGGCTCATCATAGCACGCGAGGAAACCTACCTGGAGCATATATTCGGTCAAAAATACCTTGAGTACAAATCAAGCGTAAGACGATGGCTGTAGACCAGGCTGGCAACCAGGTCAAATAGTAATCCCTGTGGATAATGTTAGCGAAACTAAAAAACTGGTTTTGAAAAAAGCGTGCCACTATCAGGCACGCTTTTTCTTTCAGGGTTTGTAATTTTCTAGTAATATATCTGCTTGTCCGCTATTGAACTCCCAAATGGCAGCAAAACGCTCTCTACTCCACAACGGAGCCCTGGTAAGCAAGCACAGCTTATCATAATATAACGCCAGACCAGGATCAGTGATACGGTTGTCATTATTTTTTACACTTTGCAAATAACCATCCGGGATGCTCCGTTCAAAATGACCTGGAACCCAGTTTTCCATCTGAATGGGTGGCAGCCTGGCCAGGAGTGGATCTGCCAGTGCCAATCGATCAATGATGTATATTTTCGGCCCTGCAAAATAACCCATGTAACCAACATTAAATAAAACCTGCACTCTGATGCCATTGGCCCTAAGTTCCTGCCCCCGAAAAACCCAATCATGAAAAGGCTCGATTGTATTACGCTTGTCATATAACAGGCTGGAAGGCTGATAGTAGAAACTACGCTCATCTGCGATATTGTTAATATCAGTCCGACCGGTGGAAAAAGAAGCATCGTCAATACTGGTTAATGTTGGAGTAGGTGAAATAAAACCAACCGTAAATATAAATAACAGGACAATTATGCCCCCAGAAATAGAACTATGGCGCAGCCGGCGGTTAAACAGCACAACCGCCACAAGTAATGCGGCAGAGAAAAACCTACCACTCATGTAATCAGCACCGATCCATAAAACATAGCATAGATACAGCAAAACTCCCAATGCCACATTTTTTTCGCGCCAGGTGCCCTGGTAAAGCGTCAAACCAAGTGCCACCGCAATAACAAGCAGAGTAATGGGATCCCAATGAAGCGAATTAATAAAATACAGATAACCTTGTTCGATCAAATCAGTGCGAGCAAGACCAGTATATAACTTTGCATAGGCAGTATTCGGAAAAGGAAAACCATAATAAATAACCGAGAATATTTCCCACAGGATAATCGGCAGAAAACCAATCAGGATCAACTTCAAAACCGACCACGACTTGCGCTGAAAAAAGATATATGCCAACACAGGAACAAAAAACAGGAAGGTATCCAGACGGTTAAGAGTTGCCAATCCGGCGATGAGGCTCAACCAGAAAATTCTTTTATTATCAAAAGTCAGATCCTGGCGGAAAAAAACATAGAGAAAGGCTGCCAACAATAAATGTGTGGCCGGGTTTTCCAAACCGGATGTAGAATAATCAACAAAAGCTTTGGAAAAAAGCAGTACACACAAGCCGGCAAAGGTCACAAGGTTATTGCGCGGCAGCATCCTGGCAACCAGCCAGAAGGCTCCCGTGGATGTGAGCAGCGATAACAGCAAGGTGGTATAAAAAGCCTCGTGCGTAAAAAAATACAATCCACTGAGCGCCAGCATCCACAGGGGATGGGTATATGCCTGTACCCTCTCAGCAATATTCCAGGTCAACCCATATCCATTGACAAAATTATCAACTGTCCGCAGCGTGATATAAGCATCTTCGGTGATCCACGCAGAACGCACCAGAACCATCCCAAACACCATCGCAAGGAAGATAAGCACCGGGGTTTCATTATCTTTTATTCGGGATGCTTTTATATTCATTTCAGATATTTTCCTGTTTTGGAAAAACATGGTCCGCAGCTCAAATTTTAATAAATTTCCCGCAGGGGCTAAGCAGAATTTCGCTGAAAGCAAGTTTATCACGAGCCGAAAGTAGCGTGTAGAGCGTAGTAAAATAGTGTAGGTTCTGTCCGATTTCGCGCAAACTGGCACTTTTTCTGCAGCACGGCATCAAACAGTTCCAGGCACATTCACTAAATACCATCTCGGAGGAGATTTTACATGACTGATGAGTTCGATGTTGTCGTAATCGGCGCAGGACCTGGTGGATACGTTGCAGCCATCCGGGCAGCACAATTGGGTCAAAAAACTGCGATTGTTGACAAGCAATGGTTGGGGGGTGTTTGTCTGAACGTAGGCTGCATTCCATCAAAAGCGCTGTTGCGCAATGCAGAAATCGCACATACTTTGCGCGAACGAGGTAAAGAATTCGGTTTTTCATTCGAGAACCTTGTGCTCGATTTCAGCGTCGCTACAAAACGCAGTCGCCAGGTTTCGGACCGGCTGGTAAAAGGTATTGGCTTTTTGATGAAAAAGAACAATATCTCTGTCTACATGGGCATGGCAAAACTAACAGCAAAAGATGCCCTGACAGTGACCGATAAAGATGGAAAAGTTACTGAGCTCAAGACAAAAAACATCATACTCGCCACAGGAGCCACGGCCGCCGTACCAGGCGCCTGGAAGGTGGATGGCAAAAAAGTTGTTACCTATTTGGAAGCAATTGTTCAAGACAAGTTGCCCAAATCAGTCGTTGTGATTGGTTCTGGCGCCATTGGGGTTGAATTCTCCACAATTTGGAGTTCCTATGGCGTGGATGTAACCATCGTCGAGATGCTGCCGCGAATCGTCCCAATGGAAGATGAGGAAGTAAGCGTCGAATTGGACAAAGCCTTAAAAAAGCGCGGGATCAAGATCCTTGTCGGACATAAGGTTGAATCAGTTGAAGCCACAGAAAACGGTGTCAGGGTAACGGTATCCACGGGTGGCGAGAGCAAAGTGCTTGAGGCAGAGCAAGCATTAGTAGCAATCGGATTCAGGCCGAATTCAAAGGCACTGGGCCTTGAAGAACTTGGCATTAAACTCAGCGAACGAGGCTTTATTGAAATCGATGAAAAAATGGCCACCAACGTTGAAGGCATTTGGGCGATCGGCGATGTAACCGGAAAACTGATGCTTGCCCATGTTGGCTCAGCCATGGGAATTGTGTGTGCCGAAAACATTGCCGGGCACGAGACGGTCACGCTCGATTATGAGATGATGCCGCGCGCTACCTACTGCCAGCCACAGATCGCTTCATTTGGGCTTACCGAGGCACAGGCCAAAGAACGTGGTTATACCGTCAAAATTGGCCGTTTTCCCTTCCAGGCCAACGGCAAAGCGCTCGGACTTGGAGATTATGCCGGTTGGGTTAAACTAGTGGTGGATGAAAAATATGGCGAGATTCTGGGTGCACACATGATTGGCCCAGAAGTTACGGAACTATTACCCGAATTAACCCTGGCACACATGATGGAACTAACCGCCGAAGAAATTGCGCGCAATGTCCATGCGCACCCCACGATTTCAGAAGCATTAATGGAAGCGGCGCATGGGGTCAGCGGTAGCCCAATCCACATTTAGATTTTCATGGCTTACCAGCCCTGCAATACACCGCAGGGCTTTTTTTATTCCATTTCAGTGACTTTAAACAGTTTGCACCGGGGGGAGGACCCGGTGCAAACATTCGCCAAAGGAGGAGACAGTGAAGGGTAAATGCTTACCCTTTGTCATTTTCAATGATAACACCTTGCACCAATTATCACAAAGCCGTATGTCACGCTTCGGTAGTGACAAATTTCACAACTTCTATAATTCCCGCGATTTTTGGTCTGCCAGAAATATACGAACAAGCGCAACTGCAGCATTTGAGTCAACATAATTTCGTATCACCAGGTTTTTGTCTGGGTTTCCGGAGATCATCTTGGATATGCTCCGCCCAAGTTGATGGCAGGCCAACACTGGTTTCCCCAACCCGAGGGCAAATCCAATTTCGTATCCAACGCCATGTGAGGGCGTGCTAATCTCAGCTACAAGTACATCCGCCCCGCGAATCCAATCAACATCCCGAGCATAAACAGAGGCAGGTGAGACAACAAGTTCAGCATCCCGAACCGAGGCATCTGCCAGGTGCGCAGTCGGGACAACATGGCCATCCGCTTGCATGGCGTTAACAATTGCCTGAAAAACAGGCTCAAACTCGCGGCCGCCTGTAATGGAACAGGCAAAATAGATATTCAAAGTATCTCCAAATTTATGGGGAGCTTATCGCACAAATATAAATTATTTTCGGCGTAAAATTTCCAAAAGACCGGAATTGCCACCAGATTGGGGCGGCTGTCTGTGCGAATTTCGTGCCAACGAACGGCGGCTATCCAGCTCGGTGCTAAATTGCATCCAGTCATCAACGAACAAAACAAAATGAGGACTGTTGTCAGAGAAAAAAAACGGGGAAAGGAAAAACTTCAGTAACGCTCGCGAAACGGGATACCCCGACAGGTGGACAACCACCACTGTTTTACCCCAAACTGGTTCGATCAAATCGCGCTTCCAGCTGGAAAGTGCCTTGGGGGGGAATAGCACATACATCTGGGCGCTAACCGAACGCAGGATTCGCTTATACGAGACGTTCATACGCAGGAAAGGTGTCACCATCTGCATATGATCATCAAAAAGCTGCACATAGGCCATTTTACGAGTAACCAATAAAAAAACAGAAAACAGCAGGCAAATCACACCAACTGCCAGCATCACTGTTCCCCCAGAACCTGAAAGTACCGGCAAAGGATTATCTTCGGGGTTGATAAAATACCATTCCGCACCCCAAAGTACCCCAACGTTCAGAAAAACAAAAAAAGCCACCAGCAGAGTTACCGGCCACCAGCGGTTAAGCATATATTCATAGATAATCAAACGATATTTCCGGCCAGCTTTGGCCACTATTACTCCTCTTCGCTTACAGAGCGACTCAAAATAGGCGCCCTAGGCCCAGCATCACCGATCATTTGCTCGCTCAGGCGCGCAATCGCACGTTCAAGATGTTCACCTCGCAGACTGAAAGTGATGTCGCCACGAGTCTTTTCAATAATACTACGGGCAATGTCAGTCTGGCGGCGCAGGCCACTGGTGATAGCATCAGGATAATCCATGGTAACCAACACCGCATAGATATCATCCATCAGAGTCAACAAGCGCTCTGCTTCGGCAGAATAACCATGACGAAGGATATCAAGGCAACGGCGGCGTAACTCTCCAACCACTTCAGACAAACCATTTAGATAGGTATTGTATTCAACACCCAGCTCTTGAGGACCAATCAATGGCAGGTTTTTGATCAGCGCGCAAGTAACCGAAGCTTCCACGAATTCTTTGAGAGCATCCTGCGTATATCCGGCATAATAAAGATCTGGAAAACTCGAAACAGCAGAACGCAGCGAATCTGCCAGCTTGCGAGCCTCGCCTAGCTGCTCAAGCATGCTGACATCATCATCACGATGAACAGCCCGAATAGCCTGAGAACAAAAACGAGTCAGAGCCCGGGCCTGGGTCAGGGCCTGATCGCGAGCAGCCGTGCGCGCGTCGAATTGCAAACGTATAATTTCCGAAATCGAATCCAGGTGATCCATTTATTCCGTACCTTCTTCGGGCGGGTTTGTGCCATCTGCTGGTTGGTGAAATGGCTTAAACAGCTGGTCTGCTAACGAAGACCTTGGCATGGTAATTTCACCAAAAGCGGCTTCATAACGCGCAAGGTTTTCACCCAGAGCCCTGTAAAGCAGTTTCGCACTCAACGGTGACATCAGAATGCGCGCCCCCACCCTGGCTTTATTCTCGCCAGGCAACAGGTGGGCAAAATCGAACACCAAATCAGCCGGGGAGTGGGCGATGCGCACAAGATTGGCATAAACTGGCTGAATGTCAGCCGGTACTTCAAGCGTAGTTTGGGGACGTGCTGGGGGAACTGCCATCTGTGCATCCTCTAATTAAGCCCCTGAGAAATCCAGGATTTCTCAGGGGCTTTCTGTTTAGAACGGAATATCTTCTTCAGGGGCGCCAACAAAGGATCCGCCGCTCATATCGCCACCGCTTCCGCCACCATCGCCGTCTCCGCGCGATGATAAAAAGCGGACTGTGCTGGCGCTGACTTCAAAGGAGGCCCTGGGCGTACCATCCTGAGCATTCCAAACTCGTGGTCCGCCGGTGGCAGTATCTGCAGTCAAACGACCTTCAACAAGCACCTTGCTGCCCTTCTTGACATATTGATTACATGTTTCAGCTGTCTTACCCCAGGTAGTGACGCGAAACCAGACGGTCTCTTTAACTGTCTCACCACTGTTGGCAGTATACTGGCGGTTCGTAGCAACTGAAAACGATGTAACCGGCTGCCCGGAAGGGGTATATCGCATTTCCGGGTCGCGACCTACATTTCCTACAAGAATCAATGTGTGATACATGCTGTATCCTCCTACAAGCTTTAGGTACCGTCGCGCTGCGACGGGGAAAATGGGTGATAATCAATTTTACACTACACCCACCAGATTAAAGCAATTAATTACCTGCAAATCTTGATGAATATAATCGGTCACGCCAAGCATATACTTCGCGTGACCGGAATAACCGTACTCTCATACCGCTCGAAGCAGCCTTCCATCCGACATGAACCAGATCAGGGTTTCAACCTGGATACCACCAGTTCAGCCACATCTTGCACCAGAAGCGTGTCATTATCCGCCCTGGCAGCATCAGACATCATCGTCAGGCAGAAAGGACAGGCAACCGCGAGAGTATTGGCCCCGCTTGCCCTGGCTTCTGCAAAGCGCACCGTATTGACCCGGGAAGTACCCTGTTCTTCTTCCTTCCACATTTGCGCGCCACCCGCACCACAGCAGAAAGATAGGTTTGAATTACGAGGCATTTCCACCGTTGTCAGCCCGGCATTTTTTAATAATTCACGAGGTGCAGCGGTGATGCCATTGTGCCGGCCCAGGTAACAAGGATCATGAAATGTCACCAATAAACTGTCAGCACTTTCTATGAGTTGAATTTTTCCGGCCCCCACAAGCTCGTTAATCAACTGGGTGTGGTGAATGATCTCGTAGTTTCCACCAAAAGCCGGATACTCATTTTTGATGGTATGCAGGCAGTGTGGGCAGGTAGTTACAATCCTCTTTGGCTTGAGTTCATTCAGTAACTCCACATTCCCAAGCGCCAACCCAAAGAAAATATCCTCACGCCCGGCTCGGCGGGCTGAATCTCCGGTACAAGATTCGTTTTTACCAAGCACTGCAAAGTTTACACCTGCGGCGTTTAATATTTTTGCGAATGCCTGGGCTGTCTTTTGGGCGCGCGCATCAGTCGCCGGAGCGCAACCCACCCACCACAAAATATCTGGCTCCGAATTTTGTTCAATCGTTGGCACATTTAAACCCTGCGCCCACTTCATGCGGTCAGCCTGCGGCACATTCCATGGATTCAGATTTCTTTCCATTCCCTTAAACGCATTTTCCAATTGCTTGGGAAAGGCACTCTCCATCATCGCCAGGTTTCGGCGGATGTCAAGAATATCGCGCATGGGTTCGTTGCCAACCGGACAGATATCAACGCATGCCCCACAGGATGTGCAAGCCCAAACCGCTTCCGCACTGATCAATTCGAGCAACGGTTTATCTGTACCGCCTCCATAATTGAAGTTATAGCGTTTGTTGATTTCCAGTGCGGCCGGTGAAAGCACCTTACCAGTATTATAGGCTGGACAAACTTCCTGACATCGAAAACACATGATACAAGCATACGCATCAATAATTTGTTCATAGCCCAGGTCACTGACCGTGGCCGCGCCAAATTGCTCGATAGACTGATCATCCAGATTAATGTAATTTAGTTGGCCGATGGATTTCCGCTCAGGCTTAAGCGCAAAATTAATCGGCGCAAAGAAAAGGTGCAAATGTTTGGAATAAGGGAAGTACGGCAGAAAGGCCACCACGGCACCAATCGACAGCCAGAACATCAGATGTTCAGCCACTTCCAACGAGTTTGGATTTATCCCCAACCACAACTTTGCCAGCATTGAGATCGTTGGCTGCCATGGATCAAAGCCACTGTGTAGAGCCACGTTGAACGATTCGCCTAGCAACCGCCCGGTATTATGTAGAAAAATAAAACCAGCTACAATTGCCGAATCTCGGTTAATCCCAGATCGGGCCAGTGGGTTCAGTAAAATTGTTTCCCGTGTGGAAAGAGTTTCCGGACGTATAACAAAACGCCTGAACGCCATTGCCACAATCCCAAGAAGAATTGCAAGATTGGCAATATCCGCCAAAAAACGGTAAAGATCCCCAATAATGCCAATGCTGTTGAGAAGTCGCCAACCGCTGTAAGCATAGATCAAGTCGCTCAGATTAATAAGCAGAAATGCAATAAAACCCCAACCGATGAAACCATGCAAAATGCTGGGCACAAGTCTAAAACGAAACACGGGCTGGAAGGTTAAGAATTTAACAAGCGCCCCAGCTGCCTTCATCACGACCAGACTCCAATCTGGATTGCCTTTGCCGCTGGAAATATTATTTATGATGCGCTTGACGCCATTCCAAGTGTAATATAACGAAAAACCAACAGCAATTACGAACAGGATCTTTTCAACGAGCGTCAGCATATGGCCTCCATTGGTTTACCCAGACGTACCAGAGAACAAAGCAGCAATCTCCTGTTTTTACAGAAAATTGCCGCTTATCGGTTCGTAAAATATAATCATTTTCGAGTAGTTGATCTTGATCCTGATCAGTCCGGGGCAATATTTGCCAGGTTACAGAGTAAATCTGCTGTTAGTTCTTCGTGGTGAAGCCGGACATACTCCCACAGTTTCGTCTCTGCATGCGTAAAAACACGTGAGATATGGCGCACAAGAAAAACCTTTTGGGTTATGTCAAAACCTTCCACAGCCACCTTCTTGACACGTCCCAACGCCAGGCTGCGTGAGGCCATTACCTCTGAAATAAAAGTAATTCCGATCCCATTTTCAACGGCCATTTGCACTGCTTCAGCATCACCCAATTGCATAACAACATTCAAGTTTTCCGGATCAATACCATGGCGGCGCAAATTATCAAACAACATTTCATAAGTACCAGAGTTGGTTTCCCGACTGATAAAAGGCTGCTCCAAAACATCAGCAGGTTTTACTTGATCGAGGTCTGCCCAAGGATGGTGCGCCGGTACAATCAGGATCACACGATCTTCAAGCAAGGGCTGGCATTCCAATTCACGATGCTCAATGACGCGACCAACCACCCCTAAATTCAGGGTTTGATCCAGCAAGCCTTCGATCGCATCCTGCCGTCGCATTAAACTAACCCGAGTTCGCACATGTGGATAATCACGCTGAAATGAAGCCAGCAAATTCGGAATAAAATACCGGCCAGAAGTAGCTGCGCAACCGATTGTCAGATCACCAGCAACTTCTCCATTCACATTGACCAATGCGTCTTCCAATAACCGAGCCGAATTAAGCACATCACGCGCCATCGGCAATATTGCCAGACCTGCTTCGCTCAACTGTACAGATCGCCCGTGCCGTACAAACAATTCAACTCGGTATGTTCGCTCAATTGACTGGATGTTTTGACTTACCGCCGATTGCGATAAATGTAGACGCTGAGCTGCACGGCTAAAATTCAACTCTTCAGCTGCCGTAACAAAAACCTTTAGTTCAGGGACGTTAATCATGAAAACATATTCTCCTTCCATCCCGATCTATATATCAGAATAGATAATTTCACTAACTATTAGCATAAGCGATAATGAACAATCTTAATAGTTACGTTAATCACTATGCGACATGACCATTTGCTTAAAAATCAGGACTGGAGCGTACTCCAGTCCTGATTTTTACATTTGAGGGCGTTAATGGTTCGTTTTTATATGTTTTTAGCTATTACTCATCCGGCTGTTTCACCAGGCACTACAACTGGTTCTGGGAGCGGTTGATCTGGATCTGGATCGCGAATGACCTTTTCCACATAATCGGCAGCTCCAGGACAGACCACATCCAGAGCCCCGGAAACCCTATCCCAACTCAGCGAATCTGGAGAGCTGGCATCATAAGCTTGGGTAAGCGCATCCGCCAGACAGCCAGATCCGGCATTGTAATTTACAAGCGTAAAACGCCATAAAGTCTCGTAATCAACCTTCTGTCCTGGCATTACGCTGGTAACATTCTTGACGATCTTGCCAGCTTGTTCGCAGTTAGCCAACAGGCTATGCGCAAAAATACTGACGCTAAAATCAGCACGTGAAAGATCCAGCCCGAGCGGGCAATCCGCACAACTCGCATCAACACTGCCCACCAGAGCACCACGTAACAAGGCCTGACTGGCAGAGCTCAGATTTGCAAAACCTTTGGATTGGCAAACACTTTCATTCAACACCAGGGGGCAAAACTGTTGGTAAAACGAGGGATTCCACAATAACGTGGTATCAGCCCCACCATCGGTCATCTGACCCAGGCCAACATCTGTTCCGTTACGAAATACACCTGGCCAAAACTGACTTTCATGGCTGAAGATATTTTTTAATAGCTGTGCTGGAACATCATCATCCTTGGCTACCTTAAAAATCAATTGATCAAAACGATTCTGCCATTCTTCCACATCACCAGAAGCAGTTTTCAAGCCACAAGCGTTCACTGAGCCATCTGACAGCAAGCCGCCATTGGGGCATTCAGAAGCATTTGTTATACCCTGAATGATCAGGTTGGCAGCCAGATAATTATATGGAATGTTGGATTTCAAATCATCACTCGAAGCAGGTGTAATCAGCCATTGTGGCAAGCCGTCCGTAGGTGGAAAGGATTCCCATGTGGCTGCACAGGATGCAACCGGAGCGCCTGTCCATTGGGACGAAATCACATCCACATACCAGCGTGGCGTAAGGCGATTGCCTTTATCGCCGTCATTGATTACCCTTAAGAGTGCCTCAAATACCTTGCTGCTATCCCCATACGTGGAATTTGACCAAAACTTAATTCGAATTCCAGTAGCACTGGTACCTGAAAGCCTGAAAATACACTGGTTCCCCTTACAGGAAAAAGGATCAGTTCCCGCAAAACCCTGAACGGAGCTAATCGATTCATTCGGAAGAGGCTCTTCCCCGCTCAACACCAGATTCGGCTGATGCGTACACCAGCCGGTGTCATCCGGTTCGCAACCTTCTAATGATACCCGTACATCTGGTGGAGGTAGCTTGACAGTTACTTCACGCTTGGCAGGCTTGCTTGATACCTGAATAAAATAATAACCTGGACAGGTGGAAGCATCCTTTTCCGCACAGGGTGTGGAGTTATTTATCCAGTCTGTATACAATACAGTGCCACAGGCTGAATCTATCTCAACGTCAGTGGGTAAACCCTCGTGATCCACGAAGAAAGAACAATATATATTATTATCCCGCCAAGCAGCCAACCACCACTCATACATGGTGATATCCAGCGTCATCGACGTATAACGATCAGGGCCGGTAGGAAGCGCTAAGGGAGTAGGCGCAGAGGCATAAGCAGGTTTGGGATTTGCCAGAAGCATGCCAAAAATCACCAACCCGAGTAGAATGGAAAATGCCAATGCCAATTTCAATACGATTTTATTCGATCGCACGAATTCTGATCCTATTTAAATAAAATAATCCAATATATAAGTATAGCGGATTATTGTTTCAAATGCTACTATTTTTGTCTGCTATTTTCCAAGTTCGTCAAGCATTTGCTTTTCACGTTTGAGGCTGTTCCAACGAGAAACCAAACTTGCAAGATAAACCGACATAAGCACAACAAATACAATATAACCACCAACCATATAGCTAATAGTATTGGGAGTAGCGTCCATATCGGGCTCCTTATTCAATCACTTTCATTTTGAGTTGTTCTACTTCATCGGCAAACTGACCAAGGCGCACCCTGTGCCAAAACAACGTGATAAAGACCAGCGAAAACACAGCGATGCTGAAAAGCATCGTAGCAACCATCGAACCAGTCATACTCATTTTTTCGCTGCCGCCCCCACCAATGACCACAGGATGAATGGTCCGAAAGATACGGATGGATACAAATGTGAGCGGAACACTCAAACCACCAAGCAAAGTATAGACTGCACCAAAGCGAGCCCGCCTTTCAGGATCTTCGATTCCCTGCCGTAAGAGCAAATAGGCAAGGTAAACCATCTCAAGAATGGCGGCAGTGGTCAAACGGGGTTCCCAGGTCCACCAGGTGCCCCAGGCAGGACGAGCCCAGATCGACCCCAGCACAATGGCAATCAGGAAAAATACCAGGCTGATTTCCACTGAAGCAAGACCGATCACATCCCATTTCATATCCTGGGTCCGCAAGTATATGACAGCCACTACGGCGGCGACAATAAATCCCAGCATGCCTACCCAGGCGGTAGCAACATGGAAATAGAAGACTCTCTGCACCTCACCCATCACTTTTTCAAGCGGGGCGTAAAACATAGCCAATAAGAAAGCCACGAACACCAACACAACAGATAAAATATTGAATATTTTTAACACACGAGGTTGGGGCGACATACACACTCCTAATATTAATTGACTTGCTTCCTACGTGGTTATTCTTCAACCACGTAATCGAAGACCATGAACGAAACAGCAATAAAGATCACATCGTAAACAATGAGAATATTCAACCACGGTAGAATTTCAATCATTTCAAGCCCCAGCAAAAAACCACTGCTGGCCTTGACGGCGGCTACCAATACAGGAATAACGAGCGGGAATAGTAAAATTGGTAAAAGCACATCACGTGTACGTGTTTGCACCGACATGGCTGCCAAAAGGGTTCCCACCGCGATATAGCCCAACGACCCGAGCAGTGTCACGCCAATCAATCCCAGGTTAAATAAGTTGATGTTGTAGATCACGCTGTACACCGGTAAAACAATAGCTTCAACGATCAACATAAAAACAAGATTACTAATAGCCTTACCAAAAAAGATCACAGAACGGTCTACCGGAGCCAGTAAAAGACCATCGAGGCAACCGCGGTCCTTTTCCACAGCCATGGACCGGTTCAGACCCAGCGTGCCTGCAAAAGCAAAGGTAACCCACAGCGCGCCAGCAGTGATGCCATTGCGCGCTTTCACATCAAGTTCAAGCGCAAAATAAAAGATAAGGATAACAAGGATCGAAAAGACCAGCATTGATGAAAGCAGTTCCCGCGAACGCAATTCAGCTGATAAATCCTTCCAGGTGATGGCCATCACTGCTCGCAGGTAGTTACCTTCAGGTCTTTCTTGTGGTTCAATAATTTTACGCATATCAGCCTATCAATGCCTGTTTGTAAAAGGTAAGTAAATTATCACTACCCAATTCTTCCCGGGTGCAAGAAGCACTGATGACCCCACGTGTGAGAATGTCAAAACGCGTACCCAATTCTTCGGCGCGCGCCAGATCGTGAGAGGTCATCACAACCGTACGCCCTGCCGCAGCGACATTTTTTAGAACATCATCCAGCATTTCGGAAGCATCCTGGTCAAGACCTGTATAGGGCTCATCGAACAACATCACATCAGGATTATGTAAAACCGCTCGACCAATTGCCAGGCGCTGCTGCATTCCGCGCGAAAACGTTCGGACCATGTCGCGGCGACGGCCAGAGAGGCCGATCAAAGCGAGCACGACGTCGATACGTTCCTTCAGAACGGGAATATTGTACATTCGTCCATAGAACTGAAGATTTTCTTCCGCAGTCAAGTCACCATATAAAAGCGGCATATGCGAGACCACCCCAAGACGCTGCCGGACCGAGGCTGAATGGGCGGGCAGCAAGAAGCCGGCTACTTTTACCAGTCCCATGGAAGGACGAGAAAGTGTTGATAGGATGCGCAGAAAAGTGGTTTTCCCCGCGCCATTCGGCCCAAGCAAAACCACAAACTCACCAGGCTGAGCGTAAAAATCCACTCCACGCAGGACAGTTTTTAAACCAAATCGTTTGACCAACTTTTTTACTTCAATCATTTCGGGTTTCTAGTTCCATTTTGGCTGCTGAACCGGCTGTAAAAACCAGAAGCCGGTTCAGCAGTATTTATTCAGAATTAGAGATTTCCTTTGAGCCTGGCTTTCAGTTCGGCCCGACGTTCCTTGTATGCAGGCTCCTGAATATTTCCAGCTTTGAACTGGTCATCGAGGGCGACGATCGCATCCATGATTTCATCCAAACTCGCATCATCATCTTCGCCATCTTCATCATCGTCATCTTGATCAGTTTCATCATCATCATCATCTGAAGACTCTGAACGCTGGCGGTCCCGCAAGTACATCCAGATCCCGGCAATGATTAACACCAGGCCAAAAGCACCGACGCCAATGATGATATTCTGGTTCGGGTTTACAGAAGCTGTGGGTTGGGTCGTAGCACTCTGTGGGGCACCAGAAGCCGTAAACTGCAAAGTCTGGCCAGGTTCAAGGCTACCGCCATTAAATACCAGGTATTTTGCACCTGTACCCATATCCTGCTGACCACCCGGAGTGAAGCCTGAGCCATCAACCGTTACGCCTTCAGGTGCAAGCACAGAAAGGCCATTTACCTTAATGGGGAATGGTTGGGTTATTTCGAGCTTTTGACCACCGAACAAACCCGGTTTGGGCAGCGGCAGATCAACCGCAAACACAAGTTGGTATTTTTTAGTACCCGGTGTAACCGCGGTTGTATCGGCAAAACCATCATCGGTTTTCAGATAACGATCTCCAATGGCTCCTTGCTCAAATTGAAGGTTGGTATAACCCTTGGGCAAGACTACTTTTACAACAGGACCACCCTTTTCAGCGGGAACGATAGATTTCGTACCCGGATTGGTAATAATAAGAAACTCAACCACCTGAACAATATCGGGCTTGCTGTAATCAAGCAAAATATGGGCCTGGTCAGCCACCAACCCGGATGTTTCCGTGGTGGTGTCGTAGATGGTCAAAGGCATATCAAGACTGGTCTGCCCTTCAGTTGGGAAAATCGGATCAGATTCATAATCCGTGTTCGCGTAATTTACTGAAACATAAAAAGCGCGATTGGCAGGCAGGGGCATCTGGCCAAATTTGTAGGTGCCATCCGCGCTAATCGGGGCTGTCTGAGTGGCTACTTCACTGAATTGTTGTGTGGCGGTATCGTGTTCAAAAATATGCAAGACGGCATTAAGTCCGGCAGGAAGTGCGCCGCCAGAACCATTGCTAATTAAACCTCCAATACTGCCAACCACTTCGGCTGGGGTGCCTGGAACAGCAGTGACATCGCCCGCCTGGGCTGTTGCCTGTGGAGTGGTAGAAGTATCAACTGCCGCCGAAGGAGTACCGCCAGAACTGACAGCAGCATCCGGCGTAGCCACGGGCGCTTGAGGAGTGACGGTTGCCACGGCAGCCACAGCCGCATCTCCGGTGAGCACGGAGAAAGTTCGCACATATGCAGCTACTGCAAAAATATCTGCTTCGGGAAGTAACCCGCCCAGACCTGGCATTTTGCCAACACCTTTATCAACAAAGTTGGCAATATCAGTCTGAGTCAACTTGGCCATCAAAGCTTGATCGGCCAAATCAGCACCCTGCAATGGGTCTCCAGAAGGGTTATGGCACTTGAGGCAGTTCGCTTCAAATATAGCTTTCCCTTTTTCTGCTTCTGCAACTGTGCTTCCACCGAGCGACATGGCATATGCAACCACATCCCAACGCTGCTGATCACTCAAACTACCGTTGAATGGTGGCATAAAAGAGTTAATATTGCCCTGGGTAACAGTTGTATACCAGTTGGCAGGAGCGGCTAGGCGACCAACCTCGAGCTTGCCGATTGCACTGGGGGCTTTCTGCAATTGGGCAGCCATAGGGCCATCCCCAAGCCCTTTATCACCATGGCATGGAGCACATTTTTCAACATAGATAGCTGCCCCAGAAGCGATGTTAGGAGGACTTTGAGGAAACAACGGACTCATGGTCGGGCCCGGGGTCGGCGATTGATAATTTGGCGGTGGTGTAATATCTTCTGCGAGCGATAGTGTGCAGGCGCTGAGCATAAATGCCAACACTGCAGCTAAAATGATAATACGAGATTTCATCAGGATTCCTTTACAAAATGACTTCTGGGTTGTAAGTTTTTATTTACGAGATCGACTTACCGCAAGCGGGGCAAAAACGATCCGAACGAAGCACTGGTTTGCCACACTTGGGGCAAAAACCTGCTGACTTTTCTTTGCGAGCGGTGCGCCGGGCAGCAAGTAGCTCCTCGACCTCATCATCAGAGACCTCCGCTGTTTGGGTATTTTCGACAGCGGCATCGGCACGTCGGGCAGCAATGACCGCCTCAACCCGGCTTTCGGCATCTGCACGCACCACGGCTTGCGGTTGAAGTACATCCAGTTTGCGCAAAACATCTGAAGCGCGCTGTAACAAGCTGGCACGCATAACCGGGTAATCCTGAGTAGGGATTTTCCCTAGGGTGTAATCAAAATCCAATTCCTGCAGCGCACCAATCAGCCGGTCGCGCTCAGCCAGAAGCGAAGAAAGCTCCTGATCTCCGGCAGACTCAGTTAAAAAATGGCGGCGTTCCATGAACGGGCGGGCTACAAATAAGCCAACCAGCAGACAAACTGATAGTAGAAGAAAAATTGCACCAATATCCATAAGTATCTCTATTTCTTGATCAGCGGATCAATGATGGCGTGAATTTCAGATTCAGATGCAAAGGGCCCAATCTGGGCATAAACCAATTTGCCAGTCTGATCAATAAAATAAGTTTCCGGAACACCCTGGATGCGGAACATCTGCGAAATTCTTGTGCCCAGATCAGGGCCATTCGGATAAGTAATATCAAATTTCTTAAGATACCCACGCGCCTCTGGTTCGGTGTCTACATAATCAGCGCCCACGAAAACAACCTGCCCACTTTGCTCGTATGAGCGCCAGGCCGATTCCATTTCAGCAGCTTCCTGTTCACAAGGCTTACACCACGAAGCCCAAAAATTTACAACAATAACTTTACCCTTCATCTCAGAGAGCTTGACTTCAGTCTTGCCCTGATAAGTATAGCCATCGAAAAACGTTAGCGTAAAATCAGGGATCATGTCACCAATTTGAACCGTACCCTGCTGGGTGCGGCGCAGTCCCAAAGCAACAATGGTGAGCAATCCAAGCAGTGCCACCCAAACGATAATCTGGGCCCAAAGAGGAACCCCTCGTCTGGGGGCAACCTGCGTAATACCCGCCCCCGAGGTGGGGGCGGCATCTGGTTCAGTCATATACATTCTCCTTATTTCCCTGGAATATTATTCCAAAAACATCCAGGAAATAATTATTTTCTTTTTTTCAATTCTTCTTCAATCCGACGAAGATATTCATCAGAATCAGGCAAGCTGGATTCATCGGAATCGATATCAGCCGAAACCGGTTTGCGCATGGACTGATAAGCGCGAAACAAGATATAAACCCCCAACAACATTAAAGCGGGTGGGATGATATAGATCAGCCAATTCAATCCCTGTCGGGGCGGCTCGGATAGTACCCGGGCTCCGTATTGAGTGGCAAAATATTGTTTAATCTTTTCTGCCGACCAGCCTTCGGCCAATTTTCCACGAATTAATTCACGCCATTGAGCGCAGGCCTGGGTAGGACACACATCAAGCGGGGTGTTTTCGCAGACCGGGCAGAATAACTGTCTGGCAACAGCGTTGACTTCGTCGTCAGACGGGGCAGGCGTTTGGGCAGAAACCTGTGTCACCCAGGCAAGAGCCATTACACTGACTATCATAAAAATCCATATGTTGCGTTTCATGTACTTCTCCGATTCAAATTTACGCTCTGGATTTGAGATCAGTCAGCAGAACCTGGTTGGTAAATCACTTTTTGGTTGCGGCGTGTACGGGCAGGTTCATAATCAGCGTCTTTATCAGGCCAGGCTGCAACAACAGAACCCAGGATCATCATAATGGTACCCAACCAAAGCCAATTAACCAACGGATTATGGTAAATCTTGAAGGTCGCGCCTGATGAAAGAATTGGCTGCCAGTCTACCAAAATAACATACAGGTCATCCTCCATCGTGGAGCGAACACCCGGAATAGTCATTGGTTGCTGAGATTCGTAAAAATAATCACGGCGGGGGTGCAAATCGCCAAGATATTTGCCATCCCGTTCGATACTGATTACCGCCCGGGCTACATTCCGGTTATCTGCAGTGTCAAAAACCGCCAGATCTTTATAGGTAACTGAATAGCCGTCAATTTTGAGTGACTCGCCTTGTGCGATAGTACCTTGCGTTTCAGTCTGGAACATTTCGATACCGATAATTCCCAGCGCCATCAATATAATCGACAGGTGGATCAGATACCCACCATACCGGCGGCGATTGCGACCAGCCAGGCGCCAGAGCGCAACGAGTAGATTCTCCTTCTGCGCCTTTCCACGTGCACGCGCAGCTCTCCAAAATTCATACAAGGTGATGGATGCGCTGGTAAAAACCACAAAGAAACCAACCAATGCATACGGTTCGCGAATATTCGCCACAAAAATAACACCCAGCATGGCGACGACAGCCACGATAAGTGGCCTCCACATGGCATTTCCGAGAGTCTTGATCGTGGAATGACCCCAGGCTGAAAGTGGTGCAATACCCATCAAAAGCACCAATGCGGCAAACAATGGGCCGGTGGCGCGTTCATAAAAAGGAGGTCCGACCGTCACCTTTTGACCGGTGGCGAGCTCTGATATGAGCGGGAAAATTACTCCCCAGAAACAAACAACCAGAATACTCATGAATAACAAATTGTTGAGTAGAAAAAGCGCCTCGCGTGAAAGCATGGAGGTCATTTGCGCTTCGGATTTAAGATCTGCCCAACGATAGATAAGTAAAGCAACCGAGGTAACAAAAGTTAGCCCGATGAAAATGAAAAAAGACGGACCAATGGCACTCTGAGCAAAGGCATGCACCGAAGAGAGTACACCAGAGCGAGTCAGGAAGGTACCAAAGATGACCAACGCATAGGTCAATATGATCAAAATCATATTCCAATATTTGAGCATTCCGCGTTTTTCCTGGATCATGACTGAGTGCAGGAAAGCTGTGCCAGAAAGCCAGGGCATAAACGCAGCAATTTCGACCGGATCCCAGCCCCAATAGCCACCCCAGCCGAGCACATCGTAAGCCCACCTTCCGCCCAACACCAGACCTACTGACAAGAACAACCAGGCAACAATTGTCCAACGCCGGGTAATGCGGATCCAGCGATCATCAGTGCGGCCAGTAACCAGTGCTGCAATAGCGAAGGCAAACGGAATTACAAAGCTAACGAACCCCAAGTACAGCATGGGAGGGTGAATAACCATACCAGGATGACGCAGCAACGGATTCAAACCACGCCCATCTGGCGGGCTAAATGGAACCGAACCAGCAGGTTGAAACATGAGAGTCACAATTTCGCCGCTAAAAGTCTGCCAGAACTTACCAAAGGGATTTTCGTAAAAGATAACCAGACCAACAAAAAACGCGAGCGTGACGCTGCAAACAACCACCACCCAGGGCAAAAATTCGCGGTCGCGGTCCCATTTGCGTAAGGTAACCGCGGTAGCAAAAGCGGACATTAACCAGCCCCAGAAGACCAACGAACCGGCCTGACCACCCCACAAGGATGTAATCTTCAGGTACATAGGCATTGAGCGACTGGTGACCTCATATACAAAAGCCACATGATAGTCGTTGGTAACCAGCAGATAAATCAGGCTAAGCGCCGCCAGCGAAATCAACGGAAAGGTAAGCTGCATCGCCAGACGCGAACTTTCAACCCATTTCTGGGATTTAACTTTATACCCATAAATGGCTGAGACAATCGCATAGATTGCCAGCAAAAAAGATAAGACTAAAACACCATAACCAAAATCAGCAAACATTGGTTTTCTCCACTAACAAAAATAGTAACGACTCGCGCCGTTACTATAAGATCATCAATTCCCTTGAACCTGCTGGGGGACAGCTTCCTCATACTTCGTTGGGCATTTCAACAACAACTCATCCGCATAAAAAACGCCATCAGCGCTCAGATGGCCAGTCATAATGGCCTGAGCCTCATTGCGCATCAGATCAGGTTTTACACCAACATAAACCACCTTCAGCTTTGAACGGTTTGGGTCAATGACTGCCTGGTGTAATACAACCGCCAAACCACCCTCTTTTTCGATCTCAGCATTGTCACCAGAAACATGGGCGACTGTAAAATTGAGGGTGAGCGTCTTCGCATCGTAACCGATGGTATCTCCAATCACGGCACCAGAGATACGAATATTTTTATCTACAACATTTGCTTTTTTCGCGACAAGTTCATCGATAGTCAAAAAGTATTGCGCACTGGCCTGAGTAGATGAAACAATTAAGTAAACCACGGCGACCAGAATCAACAAACCGCCTAGAATAAATTTTATACGTGGGGATGACATTAGTACCTCCATGAAAATAAGTTGAACATATCTACGTGTGTAGTTTTACACACATAGATTAAGAAATCCTGAAAATAGCCGCATAAAAGCCATGACAAATGTCATATAACTACACCATATTAGTCCTAAATTGTTTATGTAACCTGAATAATGGATCAGGCTCAAGTTGGAATGGGTTTTTCGCTCCTGCGGCCCCTGTCAGTAATTTGCATCACAGATGGTTGTTTCCGTCCAAAAAGCGCGAAAATAACCCTGAAAAAACATTTTCCATGCTAATTAAGCTGGGAATTTGGGGTAACGTTGTTTTGTTGATATAAAAACTGGAAGTTTATTACTCGACTTTTGCAGCTTAAAAAACTGAATACTCAAGCAGGCCCGTAAGGGCGTTTTCTTGCATTTTGGCTGACCGCTGGCAACACAAACTTTCCCTCACCTTGGTCATCACAGGTGAGGCAGCAACCACCATCAGCGG
>JAPLGT010000152.1:0-8979 GCA_026390035.1 Chloroflexota bacterium | reverse complement strand
GAGTCGCCGCCTACCCAGGCGGCGTGGATTGAAACTAATCCATGGGGTTACGGTACTTTAACTCCATCGGGTCGCCGCCTACCCAGGCGGCGTGGATTGAAACCAGAAACAGCAGTACCACTAATCAAAGATATGTCGTCGCCGCCTACCCAGGCGGCGTGGATTGAAACCACGCCTACACCACGCCGTCTTGTCAGAATACCGTCGCCGCCTACCCAGGCGGCGTGGATTGAAACTCCCTAAAGCGTCTGCTAGGCCATGAGTCGCTTGTCGCCGCCTACCCAGGCGGCGTGGATTGAAACGTCAATATTGTCATACGATGGCGGGGGATGGCACGTCGCCGCCTACCCAGGCGGCGTGGATTGAAACTGGGCATCATCGCCGGTCATCAGATCAGGAAACGAGTCGCCGCCTACCCAGGCGGCGTGGATTGAAACACTAATCGGTGAAAATACTTCCATAGCGATCATAGTCGCCGCCTACCCAGGCGGCGTGGATTGAAAGGACCAGATGCGTGACGATATGTTGGAGCCTGGGAATCTATGCCAGGCGGCGGCAGGGCTGCCAGCCCGTGACCACATATTGCAAAGAGCCTTCCAGATAGGTTTGGAAGGCTCTTTGCAATTTACTGGCTTGATAAAAAAATAAACAAACAGGCGCGGTCGATATTCGTTAACGTCATGCATGTTTACCAAAATCCCCCATGGCAAAACCAGGCTGATTAAGGCTTGAGCCAACGAGCCGTGAGTAAATATCCGTTTCACATATCCTTCCATTGGTATTATACTGATGGTATAATACCAATGGAAGGAGCATTATGGATCAAAACAATCTTGAAAACCTGTTGGTCCAATGGGAAGAAAATTATAAAAAGGGACTGCTCAGCTTCTGGCTGCTGTTGTTGCTCGCTCAACGCAAGGCTTATCCATACGAGATCAAAGCTGCCATCACCGAAATGAGCCGGAACACGATCAACGCCGACGAGAACAGTATCTACCGCTCCCTCAACCGGCTGGCGGATTCCGGGATTGTCGACAGCGAAGTGCTGCCCTCCGAGACCGGTCCGAACAGGAGATATTTTTTCCTTACCGAACTGGGCCATGATTTGCTCACCCGTTTCATCACCCGCAACATCCTGGTCTTCGAACAGCCGGATGTGGCCGATCTCATCCAAAAAACGCTTTCATCCGATGGAAACAAGAAAGGATAACCAATGAACGCCAACCCGATTTCACCAAAAGAAAAGAAACTTCGCAACTTGCGCAATATACTGTGGATCGTTTTCACGGCCGTCGCGGTTACCATCTTGCTGGTAGGCGCTCTGTCCGTGCCGGCGGCATTGTTGATCAATAAAACCACCAATTTCTCGAGTATCTTCGCTAACGAAACCGGTATGATTTTATTATCTCTGCTTGCGGTCGGCTTCGTAAAAATTGCTGTGATGGGGATTATCTGCGTGGTGATCTATTCTATTTCCAAATATCGGCTCGAAAAAGACGATGATTTGTTTCTGTAGCGCAGCCAAGGCAGGCGCTTTCGCTCCGGCTGCCTTTCGACAAGGTTGCTGCTGATAGTTTGCCCACATCCATGTTTGCAAATCTGCCCATATATTCATTTGTTGATGACAAGGAGGTTTTTCTATGAGTGGTACGCATGAATTTGTCGAAGATAGTAGAAACCAGGATATTCTTATCTATGTTAATGGGGAGTTATTTCCTCGTTACGAGGCCAAAGTTTCAGTTTTTGATAGTGCTTTTTTGGTAGGAGATGGTTTTTGGGAAAGTTTTCGGCTGCACAATGGAAAATTGGCTTTCGTAAAGCAGCACCTTTCACGTTTGAAGGCCAACGCCAAGGCTCTGGATTACTCGTTGGGAATGCCGGCTGAAGCGCTGATTGACGAAGTCTACAAGACCGTCAGGGCAAACAACATGAATTCCAGTAATGTTCACATTCGCATGATGATTACGCGAGGCAACAAAAGATCGCCTTCACAGGACCCACGTACCAATGTGGGCGGACCGACGCTTGTGATCATTGCGGAATACAAGGCGCCCAGCCGAGATGTGGAAGATGGGATTTCTTTGTTCACAGTGCATGTTCGCCGTGACCGCCCGGATGTGCTTGACCCGAAGCTTCACTCACATTCCAAATTAAACTGTGTCATCAGCTGTATTCAGGCTACCAAAGCCGGTGCAAATGAAGCACTGATGCTGGATCCGCAGGGTTTTGTCAGCACCTGTAACTCCACAAATTTTTTCATTGTGCGTGAAGACCAGGTCTGGACATCCAGCGGGCAATACTGCCTGAACGGCATTACGCGCGGCAATATCATCGAACTCTGCAAACGAAACAATATCCCTGTCTTTGAAAAGGATTTTTCTCTTTTTGATGTCTACAGCGCTGATGAGGCTTTCGTGACCGGTACATTTGGTGGGATTGCCTGTGTTTCAGAAATTGATGGGCGCATCATCGGTGATGGGCATCTCGGTACAATGACCAGGCGTTTACAGGCACTCTACAATGCGTTATTGGACGAAGAATGCCCTCTTGACACCTGATATAGAAGTTGTAAAGAGGGCATTGCCAAAATTTTATTCAGCCGGGTGGCATTTTCTCAAACAATTCCACATATGGCCATGCTTGTGCGCTATATGTAAGGATGTATAGAACGCGGCACAAAAACTGTCCATAAATCATGCCGGGAGTTTTTCAGCAGGGATGATTCGGGGAGTTTCGATTTTGTGGTTTTCATCAAATCTTTCGGATTGCATCTGCCAATTCAACGGGATTTTCCTCGGGGATGAAATGTCCCGAATTTGGAAAGCGAATCACTCTGGCTTTCGGGAAAGCCTGAATCCAGGTTTTCAGTTCCTTCTCGCGAAAGGCAATATCTTTCGCGCCCCAGGCAATGAGGGCGATCTTATCCGTCAGAACTTGTCGCTGATTCCATAGCGATTCCAGCCAATCAGATGCGCCGATGATTTGTTTTGGGAAAACCCAATTGCCTTTGCGTTCTTCGGGATTTGTAAACTGCCGGAGATAATGTTTATGAATGTGCGGCGTGAGTTTGGATTTATCGCCAAACGCCATATAAACAACGTTTTGGGCAAAAAAGTTTTTATTGCGGATCAGCCAACGCCCCAGCGCGCCACCCATAAATCCACTGAAGCCCTGATAGTACCAATCGGTTTTCACAGACCATAACCATGTGTTTGTGATGACAATGGACTTTATTTTTTCATGATGCGCAATCGCGTAGGATAAACCAATCGGACCGCCCCAATCACCGACGACCATTGTGATTCGTTCCAAGTTCAGCGATTCCAGCAGGGCTTCCAGATTCTTCGCGTGTTCTTGCGGCATGTAGGAAAAATCCAATGGTTTATCGGAAAACCCAAAACCAAGATGATCTACCGCAATGCAACGATATTGTCCCGAAAGGGATTTGATCATGTTCCTTGATTCAAACGACCACGAAGGGTTGCCGGGTACAAAAATAATCGGGTCGCCCGTGCCTTCATCCACATAATGCATCTCGCCATAAGGCGTTGAGAAAAAATGCGATTTGAATGGATATTCGTTTTCATCCAGCCAGTTTGGTCTTGTCGTGTTTTTCATGTTTGCTCCTGAATTTTGGAAATAATTCCAGCGACGGTATTTTACCCTGCGCCAATCGTCTCCAAATGCGTGTGCTTGAACGCATCGGGATATTTCAAGCCGTAGCCCAGCACGCGATCCATGCTGGAGTGACCGAAGAGAATCAACCCTGCCAGTTGCAACGGCTGGCTGGCAAGGAAAACGCCAGCAACGAAGATGCTGATGCCCAGCGCTTTAAAGTGGATAAAGTTATAGGTCATTGCGCCGACTTGCGTATTGACGAGATAACCGAGCATGCTCAGGTCAGGTGTGAACAACAACGCGGGATACACCCACCAGGCAAAACCTAGTTTTGAGAAAAAGAAGATGGATAAGCCGAATATAAATAATTCTTCGAGTTTCAGTAAGGTTTTCATTTTGTCTCCAGTAAATAAGGTTTGTAATGTTGAATCATGATCTCCAGCGCCTGCGCTTGTGCAGCCTCATCGATTTTTTGGCCCAGGCTTTCGTTGTAGGCCAACAAGGTATTTCCCAACACCCAGCCGATCAGAACCACATTGCGTAATTCTTCGGGGCTCAAATTACCTCGCACACCGCCCGAAGCCGCCAACCGTTTCATCAGCGCTTCCTGCTCATCCATTCTCTGCGCTTGAATGGCGCGGAAGCGGTCCGCCAAGGCCTCATCGTTGCGCAGCAGCGCCCCCTGCTCTCGATAAAAAAAGCGATATTTCCAAACCAAATGAAAGTGAAGGCGCATGGTCTGGCGCAAAATGTCCAGCGTGAATGTGCCCTCGATGGATCGGTAGATGCCATCAAACTGCCTGAACATCTCCTCCAAAATCGCGCGGATCAGGTCTTCCTTGCCCTTGTAGTGATATTGTAAATTTCCCGCGCTGATGCCAAGCGACTCTGCCAGTGCGTTCATCGAGACCGATGCCGTGCCGTGTTCGTTGAAAAGTTCAACCGCCTTTTGCAGGATGGAATTTTTGGTTTGTTCTGAAGCCTTATATGTTCGCGGTGACATCTGCGCTCCTTTTTTAGTATGTGTATACTAATTTAGTATATATTTACCAATTTGTCAAGGGTCAAAAAAACCGCAACCATGCTGCCGGTTGCGGGTGTAAGAAGCGGGCTATTGTTTGTTTTCACACCATTTCTTCAACGTAATCTTTGGCGCACCGAGCAGACGATTCGCTTCGTCAGGTGAGCCATCTTCGCCCCACTTCTCATAATGAGTCATCAGCGTTGCTGTGCTTTTCCATTCGGTGTTAAAGGACAACATTCCCAACCATCCCAACATGCTCGTGGACATTTTGGAAACTTTCAAACCTTTGCGCGTGCCGTAAATTTCCAACGCTTCGCCGATTGTATAAGATTCTGGACCGAAAATATAAAGTTCCTTGTTGAGCGTTTCGTCCGACTGGTAACTTTTTGAAACCATGCGCGCATAATCATCGACGGCGATCCAATGCAGGGGGTGGACCTGGTTCCCGATCAGCGACAGGCTTTTTCCCTGGATGAACAGCGGCAGTGTTTCCATAAACCACGAGGCGCGGAAGATCGTGTACGGCACACCGCTGGCTTTAAGAGCCACTTCGCCTTTGACCTTGGCTTTGCTCTCTGGCGTATCGGCTTTTTCTACGCTGACAGCGTAGGCCGAGATCAACGTCACGCGCCCCACGCCGACAGCCTTCGCCGTCTCTGCGATGCGCTTCACGCCCAAATGATCGGCGCGCTCAAAGTCCGCTTCGGTGGGCCCGCCTTTCACGTTGATGTGAACTCCGTCACAACCCTGCATAGCGGCTTTCAAAGACCCCGCGTCTTCGTAATCTCCTTTGACAAATTCGTATCCATTACCCAGGCTGGATTTTGCCTTTTCAATCGAGCGCGCCAAAATGCGTACGGTGAATCCGTCAGAGTTAAGTTGCTGCGCCACCGGTTTGCCCAGCATTCCTGTGCCGCCGATGACGAGAATGGTTTTGCTTGAGTTTGTCATTTAATTGTTTCCTTTTTACTCATCAAAATTATGGAAGTAATGATGACCACGTCCTGTACGAAGTGGATTGCCCATGCGAGAAAAAGTCCATGCGTTTCAACGAGCGACATTGCCAGCAGCCAGCCGAGAAAGCCAGCCATTATCACGCCAATGATTCCGCTGGGCGTGCCGAAATAATGCGGCAAACCGAAGAGCGCGCCAGAGATAATGAGAATGATCGGCACGGATAAAAGTCCGTATAAAGGCGAGACAATGCCGATTCTAAAAATGGCTTCTTCGGAAAAAGCATTCGCCATCGAAAATGGAATTGACCAAAGCAAACTAAACAGGAAGAAGTGAAAATCCACGTTCGCTTTTTTCAATTGGAAGAACATGAAGATGCCTGTGCCGAGCGTGATCCACAAACCCAACGTAGATGCGATTCCCAGCCACGTTTCGGTTCCAGCGATTCCAAGCCACGCGATTGGGCTGATGTGCGCGTCGACATCTCCCGTGCGGAAGAAGAGCAAGAAATTTTCAGGATTGAAAAAATACGCAATGGCCAAGACCAAAGCGGCGAGAATTAATTGCGCGCCTTGAAACTTGATCGTCTGATCAATCAGCGCATCGGGATTGAGCGTGAATTTTAATTTCGCCGTCAGCACGCGGAGTTGGAAAATTCCGACGGTGGCGAGAACGATCACGAGAAGGGGAAGAAAAATATTCATGTGGTGGCTCCTGGTATTTTTTATGCGCTCTTTTTCAAAAGCGCTAACGCCGCTGATTCTGGATTTTCGCCTTGATACGAGCCAGTCAAGTTGCCGTTTTTATCCAACGCTGCGAACGCGGCGGTCTTATTGGTATTCTTGAAGCCAGAGGATTTGGTCACGCTGCCATCCCAGTCCGGGATGATGACAATGTAATCCTGCGGATTAAGTCCTTTGGCGAGAGACGCGGCGGCTTTGGCA
This sequence comes from Chloroflexota bacterium, assembly GCA_026390035.1. Lineage (GTDB taxonomy): Bacteria > Chloroflexota > Anaerolineae > Anaerolineales > Villigracilaceae > UBA5195. The sequence goes on along the minus strand of JAPLGT010000152.1, from coordinate 2,439 downwards.
TAACTTTCTTTCATGGCTTTCTCTGCGAAGCCGCGAAACAGTTTGGGAACGGAATGCAAATCCACCACATTGGCGATGAACATTGAGTCGCAATTGGCGTAATTGCTTTCTGCGCGAATCGTCTCGTTGATTTTCACGGCGACTTCGGCGGTTTCCTGGGTGTGAAAAATTAACACGGCAGGCTTGCCGATTTTGTTCAGAGTGATTTCACGATCTGAACCTGCGGCTTTCATTATAGGTAATTGGTGGTTAGAGACTACAGATTGGGGATTAGTAATGGCTAATTGATCAGTACTAATCGCAAACTTATCACTGTTCACTCCTACCTGCTCACTACCTAAACTCGGCGCGGTCATCAACACCACATCCGTGCCATCCATCTGACCGATGACCATGCGCGAAGTTTCACGCCCGGACATCAACGCCGCGCTCATGCCACCGCCGAAAGTCCACGCGCCTGTGAGAAACAAATTCTTAATCGGCGTTTTGGATTGCAGACGACCTGAGTACATATTTTCAACTGTTTGCTCCGTGCCATAAATCGCGCCGCCGACGTTGCGGCTGTAACGCCAATTGGTAATGGGTGTGGCGATCTCTTTGTATTTGATCGAAGCGCGCAAGCCAGGGATGATTTTTTCGGCGCGGTCGAGAATCATTTCTGCGGCGGCTTCTTTCAATTCGTTGTATTGCGGATTGTCGGAGTATTTTTCCAGATTGCCGCCAGTGCCCCAGACGTTGTCGGTTTTCCAATCCGCGAGAGAAAAGATCGAGAGAACAGAACCAGTTTCGGGGGCGCAGGACGCGTCCACTTGATCGTAGTTGGTAAGCACCAGCGCGGTCGCATTAAATTTTCCATCCAGCGCGGCTTGATAATCCGCATTAATGTCGTAGCCTTCGTTGACAAAAAGTTCGTGATGCTTCCAGCCTTCAGATTTGAGATTGCGATCAAGACCGAGATACAGCACAAAATTGGAAATGGACGGCGCGGCGGATTCAATCTGGTCGGCGTACTGTTGCGGAAGATTTTCCCGGCCGACAAATTTGAGCAGCGTGTCGGGCGAGTTGGCGTTGCTGATGAAAACATCCGCTTCGACGCGCAAGCCCTTTTCGGTTTCAACCGCAACGGCGCGTCCATTTTGAATTTCAATTTTATTGACCATTTGATGATAGCGAATCTCGCCGCCATTTTCGTTGATTGTCTTTTCGATGGCGCGGCTCATCGCCATACTGCCGCCTTCGGGATAATAGGCTCCGTACAGGTGATAACTGACCCACGGAAAAATATACGCGGCGGCGTTAAGTTGCGCGGGCGGCAATCCGTAATAACCCCAGAGCGTGGAGAACACGGCTTTGAGTTGCGCGTTCTGCGTGAACTGGTTCATGAACTCGTCCCAGCTTTGCGACATGGCAGACAGCATTTTGGGATAGACAGCGGGCATCTGCTCGATGGGCGGGCGTTGACCGATCTCGCCATCCGCGCCAAAGCGGCGGACTTGAAAAAATGTTTCGATCATCTCGCCGATCAATGTGCGGATGTTTTCTTTTTCAGCGGGGAAGTGGCAAATCAATTCCGCTTCGTATTCAATCATATCTGCAGGTACGGTGACTTCGTGGTTGGGGAAGCGCACCGTGTAAAACGGATCCATGCGGTGAAAGTGGACTCGATCCAACACGCCTAAATCTTTCAAGACGGGATACGCCCATCCGCCAGGCGCGGCGCCATCCAGCGCGTGAAGCGCCACTTCGAAGCGATATTTTCCGCGCCGAAATTCGTGGGCATATCCACCGGGGACGGCGTGATGTTCGAGTACCAAAACTTTTTTTCCAGCCTTCGCAAGATAGGCAGCGGACGATAATCCGCCAAGTCCTGCGCCAATGATGACAATGTCAAATTTTTCCATTTTAGTTTTTCCTTTTTTAAGTTACCACAACTGCGGCTTGTTCACCATCAGGAAGGTGATACCAATGGTCAGAACAACAATGATTGTTCCCAAAATTATTCCATTGCGTGAGACGCGCTGATAATTAACGTCATCCGCGCCAACTGTTTCTGCCAACATCTGCTGTTTTTTGAGCAGGGGAGCGTAGACAAATAATCCCAGCACAGAGATGATTGCATACAAGACCAGTGCGGCAGTCATCCACGGCGTTGAGTAATGGAATTCGCCGCCGAGACGCATCATGATCTCGCCTGTAATATAAGCCAGCACATAAGACGGGTTGGCGATCCAGTTATCAAGAAGGCGAATGGTGCTGATCGTGAAAACCAAAGTCTCACGATTTTTGGGAACTCGCATGAACCATGGAAAATAAGTAAGGTTGGCTCCGAGTGAAACGATGGCGCATAGGATGTGAATCCATTCGACGAAATGATAAAGCATGTTAATTTCTCCTTCGCGCACAAGGCGCATTGAATAGACCTGCTTTGATTCAAGCAGT
>JAPLGT010000193.1:0-9265 GCA_026390035.1 Chloroflexota bacterium | reverse complement strand
TTGGTTTTTCCGCGTACATCCGCGAAAATCCGCGTCCAATTGGGGTTCTCTGCGGGCTTAGCGCTAAAAGCTTTGAAACCACGTTGGTGATAAAGATATAAAAAAGCAACTTATGCGGTATTGCGTAAATATTGTACGCTTATGGTCGACTCTTAGCGGGAGAGGGTCGGGGTGAGGGCCGGTCACAGCTGAAAAACAAGGAATTTATTCTGATTTATAGGATCTCCGAAAATCTGAACCACAGCCCCTGCTACATTCTGTGTTGATTTATTTTCAAAACATGATACCATTAAAGCATTCTTTATCTGATTTCTCTTATTGGTTTTTGGGAAAATAACATGACCGATTATGCCGATCTCGAACTGGGCTTACACCGCTATGAAACCGGGGCGTATGTGGTCGAACTGCGATTCAGTCAACCTGGCAGCGATACTGACACCCGCCTGGGACAAAGCGAACAGATCCATGTAAACATCGACCCGGCTGCACTGAATGCACTACTGCCGGCTGAATATGGACAGGGGTTAAACGAGGCCTTATTTGCCGATGCCAACCTGAAAACTGCCTTCATCCAGGCAATCACAGGTTCGCAAGCCCAGGGTGCTGCCCTGCGCCTGCGACTCCTGATCGGTCCAAGCGCCCCAGAATTGCATGCCATCCACTGGGAAACGCTGCACAATCCCCAGGATAACTCTCCACTTACCACCAACCAAAATATCGTCTTCTCGCGCTATATGGCCAGCATGGACTGGCGGCCGGTAAGCCTGCAATCGCGCGGAACCCTGGACGCGTTGGCAGTCGTTGCCAATCCATCCGACCTGGCCAATTACAAACTGGCGGCCATCGATTCGGATGCTGAACTATCCCTGGCCCGCGATGGTCTGCAGAATATCAGTGTAAACACCTGTAAAGGCAGCCTGGAAGCCCTGATCACCAGCCTGCAGGCTCAACCGGTGGATGTACTCTATCTGGTCTGCCATGGCTACATCGTCAACGGCCAACCGTTTTTGTGCCTGGAAGATGATCAAGGGAAAATGGCGAAAGTGCCCGGAAGCGAACTGGTGGTTCGCCTGAAGGAACTACCCGAACAGCCGCGCCTGGTAGTGCTGGTTTCCTGCCAGAGTGCCGGCACCGGCAGCGGTGAAGCGCTCACCTCCATCGCCCCACGCCTGGCCGAGATCGGCATCCCGGCGGTACTGGCCATGCAGGCGAATTTCAGCATGGCAACCGCCCAAAAATTCCTACCCGCCTTTTTTACCGCCCTCAACCAGGATGGACAGATCGATCGGGCTGTTAGCGTGGCGCGCGGCATGGTACGCGATGCCCCCGATTTTTGGGTGCCGGTCCTGTTCATGCGCCTCAAAAGTGGACGGCTCTGGTACACCCCCGGTTTTGGGGATGCACGCAAAGGTGCCACCAAACTGCCGGCAGTCATCCGCAACATCAAGCGCGGCCACTGCACGCCGTTGATCGGACCGGGGCTGGTGCAGCCCTTGCTCGGATCGATGCACGAAATTGCCGCGCGTTGGGCCGAAAAATATCATTACCCCATGTTGCCCAGCGAACGCGAGTCACTCCCGCAGGTAGCCCAGTATCTGACCGTCCATCAGGATGCACACTTCCCCTTTGAAGAATTGGAAGATACCCTCATCGATCATCTGCGTCAGCGCTTTTCAGCCTCGCTGCCAGAGAAACTCAGGCAGGGCACTGTCCGCCTGAACGATCTGCTGGATGAACTCGGAGCGCTCAACCGCGCCAACGACCCGCTCGACCCGCACAAAGCCCTGGCCGAACTGCCCCTGCCGATCTACATCACCGCCAACCAGGATAACCTGCTCGAATCTGCCCTGAAGGCCGCCGGCCGCGAACCACGCGCCTTCCTTTGCCCCTGGAATGAGCACGTTGAAAAAGATCAGGGAGAATACACCGATGATCCCACCCCCGAAAAGCCGCTGGTATTTCACCTGTTTGGCTGTTGGGATAACCCGGAGTCAATCGTATTAACCGAAGACAATTACTTTGACTTTTTGATCGGCGTGACCAGCAACAAGGACATCATCCCGGAACAAGTGCGAGTGGCATTGAGCGATTCTGGCCTGCTCTTTTTGGGCTTTCAAACCGAAGAATGGGACTTCCGCGTGCTGTACCGCAGCATTCTGGCCCAACCCGGCAGCGAGCGCCGCAGCCAATATGCACAGGTCGCAGCACAGGTTGAACCGGAAGACGGACGCATCCTGGAGCCACAGGGTGCGCGGACCTATCTTGAAGATTACTTCGGGAAAAGCTCGGACATCGACATTTTTTGGGGCAGCCCGCAGGAATTTCTGGCTGAACTCATGCAAAGCTGGCGAAATGGAGACAAGCCATGACCACCCAACCAAACCCTTTTGTAGGTCCACGCTCCTTTGAACCCGGCGAGAAACTCTATGGACGCGACCGGGAACTACGCGCGCTGACCGCATTGCTGATCGCTGAACGTATCGTCTTGCTGCACTCCCCTTCCGGCGCAGGCAAGACCTCGCTGCTCAAGGCCGGGCTGCTGCCCAAACTGCGCGAACAAGACTTCAATGTGCTCCCAATCGTGCGCGTCAACCTGGAAAAACCAGCCGAAGCTGCCAGCGCCAACCGCTATGTACTCTCCACCATGCTCTCGCTCGAAGAAGGTTTCCCACAGGCCGAGCGCCTGCCAATCGCAGAGCTTTCTGCCCTGAGCCTGAATGACTACCTGGACAAGCGTGCCCCAGCCAAAGACACCCTGCTGGTCTTCGACCAGTTTGAAGAAGTGATTACCATGTCTGCTGCCGATCAGGAAGGCAAACTGGCTTTTTTCAACCAGCTGGGCGATGCTTTGCGCAACAAAGCACGCTGGGCGCTCTTTTCCATGCGCGAAGATTACCTGGGTAAGCTCGCGCCATACCTGCGCCCCATCCCAAACCGCATGGTTACACGCTTAAGACTCGACCTGTTGAGCGCCGAGGCCGCCATCCAGGCCATGCAAATGCCAGCCAAAGCCACGGGCGTCAACTTCACCCCGGAGGCTGCCCAACAATTGGCCGATGACCTGCGCAGCATTCAAGTGCTGCAGCCGGATGGCACGCTGGAAAAACAACTGGGACCTTATGTAGAGCCCGTTCAACTGCAGGTAGTCTGTTATCGCCTGTGGGAAAGCCTCGGACAAGACAAGCTAGAGATTGATGCCCAGGATCTTGCCAACGTCGGAGATGTAAACGAGGCGCTCGCCAATTATTACGCCATGAGTGTCTCAAAAACAGCCGAGCTGAGCGGCACGCCCGAGCGCAGCATCCGCGAATGGTTCGACCGAAAACTGATAACCCCGGACAGGCTGCGCGGGCAGGTACGCCTCGGCACTGAAACGAGCGACGGGCTGCCAAATGCAGATGTGCACATGCTGGAAAACGCCCATCTCATTCGCGCCGAGCAACGCGCTGGGCAAACCTGGATGGAACTGTCCCATGACCGCCTGCTGGAACCAGTCCGAAGAAACAACCACAAGTGGTTCGTCAAACACCTCAGTCTATTCCAGCGCCAGTCCGAACTCTGGCTGGAAAAAGGCCGCAGCGAAGGCCTGCTGCTGAGTGGGCATGACCTGGAACAAGCCGAAAAAGAAATCGTTGACATCGTGCTGACTGACGACGAAAACGCCTTCCTGGCTGCCTGCCGCTTGATGCGGCGCCGCGCCCATCGCGAACAACTCCTGCGCCGGGGCATCCTGGCCGCCATGATCACGTCGACAGCCTTGTTTGTAGTGGCAGTCTATTTTGGTATAAGCGCCATCAGAGCCAATCGAACAATTATGCTCTCGATCAAGACCGCCGAGGCTGCCAGCACCCAGGCGATCATGGAACAGGGTAATGCCCAGGCCGCCAGCACCCAGGCCATTATGGAACGGGCCAATGCCCAGGCCGCCGCCACCCAGGCCATATCACAGAAGGCGATTGCCCAGGCTGCCAGTACCCTGGCCATCGCGAATGCCGATGCTGCCGCAACTGCCGTGGCCCAGGCTGAAGTGGAAAAATCCCGGGCACAAGAACAAGAATTGATCGCCCAGGAACAAAAACTGCAGGCTCAGGCCAGTGCGCTGGTGGCACAGTCTCTTTTGCAACAGCTAAAATTAAAGGACGACCTGTCTAACTTACTGGCAGTCGAAGCCTTTCGGATCTATGACACGACCCGCACACGCATACAAATGCTTGCAACTGTCTACTCCAGGGGCCGCATAGCGCTTGCTCAAACCAGCAGTGTGGGCATCATGCCTGGGCTGGGTTTTACGGCGGGTACTTCTACCGGCCTGGCCGCCAGCAATTTCAGCGATTGCGAGAAGAATAATTACTTCCTTTGCGATAGCGGCTATATCAAGTTATGGACGATCCAGAGTACGGCACGCGCCAACAACAGCCCCACCGTCAGCCTTCGGCTTGACACCAAAACCATCAAACCGTCTGGTCTGGACGCCATTGCAATCAGACCTGATGGGCTCGCGCTAGCCTCGGCCAGCTGCACCCCGGCCAGCCAGAAACCCAAGATCTGCTCTAAAGAAAGTATCCAGATCTGGGATCTTAAAACCCAACTGGCCCTCGCCCCAGCTTTGACCTATACCGGCGAAATCGCCGGCGATAAAAACGTCCTGCTGGCCTACAGCCCGGATGGTAAAACCCTGGCCCTGGCGCTTAATCTCCCAACTATATTCAACTCCAGCAGTTCGCCGCAGCCCACCATCATTTTATGGAACCTGCGCACCTCCAAGCAAATCGGGCAGGTCACACCCGAGCAGGGCCTGGCGCAGATGGCTTTCAGCCCAGACAGCAAAACCCTGGCCCTGGCCAGCTCGCGAGCTGTCATCCTGCTGGACCTGGCCAGCATGCAGAGCTCCGACCTGGCATACTCCAACGGGCCGGGCTTGCTGCTCAGCCTGGCCTACAGCCCGGATGGTAAAATCCTGGCCGCCGGCGCAGATGATGGCCGGATCACCCTGCTGGATCTTGAGAAACACCTGGCCATCGAGCAGGCCATGACAAATCCGAGCAAAATCTCAGCGCTGGCCTTCAGCCCGGATGGCAAGATCCTGGCCGCCGGTTACCACGACGCCGGGATCATCCTTTGGGATCTAGCCAGCCGCCAAAAGTTAATCTCCCAGGTCATTTACAAACATGTCGAAACGTCAGATAGCTTCCCCATCTATAACCTGGCTTTCAGCCCGGATGGCAAATATCTGGCAAGCAGCAGCAATGAAGTCATCCTGTGGGATATGGACCCGGCTTCATGGGCCAACAAGGCCTGTTTAATCGCTGGCCGCAACTTCACGAAGGCCGAGTGGCTGCAGTTCTTCGCTGACGAGCCCTACCGCAGCACCTGCCCACAGTTCCAGGCCGGCCAATAACCGATCATTACCCTGATAATCTCAATCTGAGCCTGGCTCGACCAACCCAAGGGTTCCAACCATGTGGTGATTTGGCGGAAAATCTTCCGCCGAATCACCACAAATCAATCTGCCGCTGTTGTAGTTACGGACACGAACTGACCCTAGAAAATTTAGAGTGGAATATTGCCCCAAAAACAATGCATCATTGGGCAGGTGGGGAAAAGCATCGATTTTCAAGCGCCTCTTTTCGACAAAATTGATCTGGCAATCAGCCTGAAAAATAGCCATCAAACCCAAATTTCAGCGCCGGGGATTGTTTTGGCGCTTATAATTGGTTTTATTCAAAACCAGACAGGCAGGTTAACAGGAGCGTACTCTATTGAAAAATTTTGCGCGGGAAAATGGGCTGGGGATTTTGATCGCGCTCACGATCGCATTGGCAGCCTACTTTGCAGGCCGGATCATCCCGGTTGTCGGAGGCGCGGTTGTGGGTATCAGCCTTGGAATCCTGACAACTTCGCTTTGGAAGCTGCCCCTCGCTTCGCAAAAAGGGGTCAAGTTTACATCCAAGTACATCCTGCAGCTGGCTGTGGTCTTGTTAGGCTTTGATATGAACACCGCCAGCGTGATCAGAGTCGGACAGCAATCCGTGCTCGTGATTGGCACGACCCTGATGGCGGCATTTCTGACCGCTGCCTTCGTTGGCAGGCTGCTGAAGGTTAACAAAAAGCTGACCATCCTGATCGGGGTTGGCACCGCCATTTGTGGCGGGTCGGCCATCGCCGCCGCATCCTCTGCGATCAATGCCGAAGATCAGGACATTTCATATTCCATTTCGACCATCTTTTTATTCAACGTGCTGGCAGTTTTTCTATTTCCACTCATCGGGCACCTGCTGAAACTGAGCGATACAGGCTTCGGAATGTGGGCCGGGACAGCCATCAACGACACATCTTCAGTTGTGGCAGCCGGCTACTCGTTCAGCAATGCGGCCGGGAATTTTGCGACTGTGGTGAAACTGACCCGCAGCCTGATGATCGTACCGGTAACCCTGGCGCTGGCCTTGCTGACAGCCCGCGAACACCCGGAACAACAGAACTTCAGACTTGTGAAGATTTTCCCCTGGTTTGTGCTTGGTTTCCTGGCAGCAGCCATTCTCAACAGCAGCGGGTGGATGCCCGTCTACATCACAGCAAACCTGGCACTGACCGGTAAATTCCTGATCATCATGGCCATGGTTGCGATCGGCCTGAACACCAGCCTGCAAGCCTTCATAAAAGCCGGGCCGCGAGCCGTCTTGTTGGGGGCCGCCACCTGGTCGGCAGTTGCACTCTCATCCCTGGCTGTCCAGCTGATCGCTAGAATCTGGTGATCCTCTCGAGCAGCCCAGGCTCAACCATCCACGCCCCCACCCAAATCTTTACCGGCAGTCAGCTCCTCTGGCTCTGACCAGGCTTTGGAACGGCCGGATTTAAAAAATCCGGCTCTGATCAGATTAATAGGGGACGATCAAGCAGCGCTATGCTGGGGCACCACGGTACCCCAGCATGCTGCGCCACGCGAGTTTTTGGCAGCGCTTTTGCGCGCTATTTTCCAAAGAAACTGCGTGTCATTCGTCCATTCGGCACGTATTCGTGCTAAAAAACACCCACAATCGTCCCTGCAAACCCTGTGCGTGTTAAGCACAAGCCACCGGCAGCGCAATTTAATATTTTTGCCCCACTGATCTGGGGAAAACCACTTTTATTTGGCATCTGCCATGTTCGTAATTTCGCTGTCTGCGATGGTACCGTCGCCGTTCTCATCGTAGCCAACTTCCAGGTTGCTGCCCTGGCCCTGCCACTTGCCAAAATAAAAATACATCATTTTATCCGGGCCAACCTCAAGCGGGCTATCGCCAGTATCGAAGGTTTCTTCCTGGCCATCCGCACCAATCCGGGTGATCGAAACGCTGAACGTTGCCACAGCATCTGAGCTGGTCTGGAAAGAAAAAGTATCTTCCTTCTGGTCAAACAGCACATGAATATCGGTACCTTTAGAGACTTCGAGCGCCTTCAGGTCCAGCTCAAAATCAGCTTGCGGCTTTTCGATCCCCACAATGATATCCGGACTCTCTGCGGCATCGGTGGTGTAAGTCAGAAAGTCACCCTCGCCATCAAAGGCCAGCTGATCAAGCTGTCCCGGGGCCATGCTCAGCCCATCGATGCCGATGTAAAAGCCCCTGCCGATCATCACCACTGAAGCAGGCTCAGCGGCGGCATTTGAATCGCCATAAATATAGGCTGTAAAACCCAGCCCAACCGGCATATCAATCACGGGCGGAACCTCGCTCAAGATGCCAGCCTTGACGGGCTGGATTTTCGCTTCAGTAATTTCATTGACCAGTGCGCCCTTATCGTCATAGCCAATTTTCCGGCCCTTGTCGTCTTCCAATTCAACATTAATATAACCTTCTGTCCAAATTTCGTTGAATTGTGGCGCTAGCTGCGCCAGGCCGCTGCCCTTGCTGGCAGTGCCGGACTGATTGCAAAAATCGCAGGGGAAGACCGCCAGGCGCTCCTGATCAGGAGTAAACTCGATCGGATTTTCCGGGCTGCCTTTATACAGGTCAGGCTCCACCGAAGGATTGATCGAAGCTTCATATTCCCAGGTATTGGCGTTGGTATCCACCGTCATGTGGCGTTCGTCCCCAGGATAATTATTATCGTAAACCATGATCCAGAAAATGCCATCGCCCTGATCTTGCACGCCATAGGCCGTAATGGCATGTCCACCGGTCATATCTTCCTTGTAAATCCCGATGCTGATCAGATTTTTTGGATTGTTGGAGTATTCTGTTTTCAAGTAATCAATCGCATCTTTTGGCGCCAGGCGCTGCGTTCCCTTACCCGAAAGCGGTCCCTGGGTTGCCCACCAATAGGCCAACTCACGCTGCAGAGCTTCGTTGTTCTGGATTTGCAGGTCAAAGGTGCGGGCTGCCCCGAATGAATTCGCATCCAGCTTGCCATCGAAGATCAGCTGGCTGAGAACGGCAAAGCCCTCACAGTGACCACCGTTCATGCTGGCGTTATTTTGATCCATCCACTGGCTGGCAGGCGGCGTAAGCGCACAGCTGCCATCACTCTTGGCCGGTCCGGCGCAGACAGCCTCCCCAAACATACGGCGCATTTCGATGGAAGTCAGATTAACCACCGAAAAGGTCTCGCCGGATGGAGTTTGGCCAGTATCGCCATAATTCTGATAGGAAAACCCATGCTCCTGTGGACGAAAGCCGGTATCCACAGCCCCAGCCGGGGCAGGCGCACCCGCCTGGTCAGAGGCAGTCGCTTCTGCAGCAGGCACCTCGGCGGAATCAGATAGCGGGGCCTGCTGCTCAGGCGCTTGATCTGAGGCAGGCTCATCGCCGCAGGCGGCCAGGATCATGGCAAAAAGCACCAGCAGGCTGATCAATAAAAAGCGAACTTGCTTAAAGTTTTTCAAACTATCATCTCCTTGAACCAAAGAACCGATATAGCCAAATGGCAAAACCACTTCTAAACCTGCCAACATTATTACGACCAAAACGTAGACACCCTGAAAAACCATCTGCAGCCATCGCTCCGTCAAACAAAACGACCCGCACAGCATGGATGGCTGCATACTTCACAAGCTCAGTCCACTGGAATTTTACACCAAAAACGAGCATAAATCTCCAAATAAAAGACCACTTTCTGCCCCTTCCCAATGTCGAGAAGCAGGCCGGGCGCTGAACAGCAATCTCAAGCCAGAACAACCACTGAATAAAACCTATTAATGATGGGGAAAACTTAGCCTGAATTTTTACCCGCCGGTAAATGCCCTTGTTCGCCCATAAAACCTCTCGCCAGCATTCGAAGTCGGAAAGGT
>JAPLGT010000126.1:0-11471 GCA_026390035.1 Chloroflexota bacterium | reverse complement strand
GGCCAGGTGAAGCCCCAATAATTGCCCAAAACATGCAAATTGCCTATCTGGCAGTCGACCATGAAGGAAATATCCTTGGAACCCAAAATTGTCTGGAGTACATTTTATGAATGAAAAACGGAATACCCCTGAATACGAATCTAGCACCAGCCAGACACTTTGGAGAATTTTCCAGGATGGCATGATCGTCTTTGGAATCCTGGCGATCATGCTGATTGGAGCGATATTCGTGTTCACCCCCGCCGGTGATTGGCTGACTGGTAACCTGAGCTGGTTATTCGCCACCGATAGCCAGCAGCTCTGGTGGTTTGTTACACGTTCTTCCGCTATTATTGCTTTTCTTCTGTTATGGTTATCCACCGTCTGGGGCCTGGCAGTTCCATCCCGGATCATCTCACCAGTCTTGGAACCAGGCTACACCTTTGACTTTCACCAATTCATTTCATTACTAGCGATCGGATTTGCCCTGCTCCATATTCTGGTACTGTCCATCGACCGCTACCTGCCCTACTCCACCCTGCAAATCTTGATCCCCTTTCTTTCGCCCTACCGCCCGCTCTGGGTCGGCATTGGCGTGATTTCCTTTTACATCATCATGCTTGTGACAGTCACCTTCTACCTGCGCACTCGCATCGGCATGCGCACCTTCCGGTCCATTCATATTTTGAGCCTGCTGAGCTACATTGGCGTCACCCTGCATGGTCTGAATGCCGGCACAGATTCGCCCTTGCTCTCAATGCAGCTGCTATACCGGGGTACTGGTCTGACGGTCATCTTTCTGACCGTTTATTGGTTGGTTCTCAAATTTCAGAGCAATCGTGAAGCGAAGCAAAAAGCTGCCCAGGCCAAAAGTCCAGCTCCTGTGCGCCGTCAACCCAGAGTACGTTAACCGCTGTCCAGCTTTCAGCCTGGGTATGCTTACTCTTCCGGCACATCCAGGGTTTTCATGTCGCGCAGCTCCGGCCATATTCTGGCAATTCCCAATACCACCAGCACAGTCAGGATGCCGCCTCCCACTACCGAAATGATCGGCCCAAATATTGCCGCTGCCAACCCGGATTCAAAACCGCCCAATTCATTCGAGACACCGATAAAAATACTATTAACCGCCGATGTGCGTCCTCGCATCTCGTCCGGTGTGCGCGTCATAATCAGCGTGCTGCGGATAACAACACTGATATTATCCAGCGCACCAAGCACCACCAGCATCAGCATCGAGAACCAGAACGAAGTCGAAATTCCGAATAAGACCGTTGCCAGGCCAAAACCAGCCACCGCCAACAGCAGCGTTCTGCCTGCCCGCTTGAATGTGGGCAAATGCGTTAACGCAAAAGCCATCAGCAGCGAGCCTACTGAAGGCGCTGCCCGCATTAAGCCCAGACCTTGCGGACCCACTTTCAAAATATCGGTTGCAAAAACTGGCAGCAAGGTCACAGCTCCGCCAAATAATACCGCGAACATATCCAGGGTGATCGTTGATAGGATCAGTTTATTGGCGCGCATAAAGCGCAAACCTTCCGCCAATGATTCCAGGGTCGCCGACTTACGTGAAAGCGCCAGCGGTCGTCCCTTGATCAGGCTGATCAGTACCAGGAAGATGATGGAAGCCAGAACATCAAAAAGATAGATGATCGTAACACTCCCCAGCAGCGCTGCCACCAATCCAGCAATCGCCGGGCCAATGATCGCGGCCAGCTGCCAGGAACTGCTGCCCCAGGTGGCTGCACTACTGAATACTTCCGGCGGCACAGTCTGCGGTACAAGCGTGGCCGAGGCTGGATCGTTAAAAGCGCGCGCAATTCCAATCCCTAATAAACACAAATAGATCAACACCAACGGACCCTGCCCATACGAGAGCGCGGCCAACCCGAAAGAACACAAGGCCAGCAAAATTTGGGTAAACATAACAATCCGCTTGCGGTTATACTGGTCTGCAACATGCCCAGCCGGGAGTGAAAGCAGAATAACCGGTATAACCTGCACAAGACCAACCATCCCAAGTGCGAAAGCATTATGCGTCCGCAGCCACAATTCCCACCCAATGGCAACCGACAACATCTGGTTGCCTAAAGACGAAATGAAACGCCCGGTCAGGAGCATACGAAATTCATGATAACGAAGCGCCGCGTAAGGGTCGCGGCGGCCGGAAATATCTGCTGAGTTTTTCAATGCAAACCTCGCTTAAGTGCCTCAATTATAGACCAATTCTGATCAGCCACTCCAAAACCGCGAATGAGTTCGAGAAAAAACCTTTTTCACCCAGACAAGTTGTATAATTTTGATTAATAAATCATCTCCAAAAAAATTCGGGGATCGAATCGAGAAATTCATGCCACCCACGCCTAAACTTATCCTAAAAAACACCTTTGGCTACGACAGTTTTCGCCCACTCCAGGACAAAGTCATCGAAAACGTGCTCAATAAACGCGATTCCCTGGCGGTCATGCCGACTGGGGGCGGAAAATCCCTGTGCTACCAAATCCCGGCGCTAATTTTCGAGGGTCTGACTGTGGTGGTCTCGCCGCTCATCGCGCTGATGAAAGACCAGGTGGAGCAAATGCACGCTGTCGGCGTCCCGGCCCTTTTCTTGAACAGCACGCTTTCGCCCGAAGCTTACCAGCAAAATATGGAATATGTCCGGCGCTCACAGACCAAACTGCTCTACCTGGCCCCTGAAAGCCTGCTGACTCCCCGCATCCTTGAGCTGCTTGCCAGCGTTAAGGTCGACTGCTTCACCATCGACGAAGCCCACTGCATCTCAGAATGGGGCCATGATTTCAGACCTGAATACCGCCAGTTGGTGGATGTACGCCGGCGTTTCCCAGATGCCGTTTGCCTGGCGCTGACCGCCACCGCCACCAAAAGAGTGCGTGCAGATATCAAGACTAGCCTTGGCTTCAGCGCCTCCAACGAGTTTATCGGCAGTTTTAATCGAGACAATCTATACATCGAAGTCACCCCCAAAAGCGATCCCGCCATCCAGACCGCCAACTTCCTGAAGCGCTTCAAAGACCAATCAGGCATCATCTATTGTTTTTCGCGCAAACAAGTCGACGAACTAACTGAAAATCTAACCCGCAAAGGCCATTCCGTACGCGCCTATCATGCCGGCCTGGAAGATGAGCAGCGTCACCGCAACCAGGAAGCCTTCATCCGCGATGATGTCCAGATCATAGTAGCCACCATTGCATTCGGCATGGGCATCAACAAACCCAATGTGCGGTTTGTGATCCACTATGATTTACCCAAAAGCATAGAAAGCTATTATCAAGAAATTGGCCGCGCCGGACGCGATGGGCTGCCTGCACACTGCTTGCTGCTCTACAGCTATTCGGATGTGGCCAAGTTAAAATATTTCATCGAACAAAAAGAAGGCGAAGAACGCCGGGTGGCCAGCAAACACCTCGACGCGATTGTCCGCTATGCCGAGGAACAGGTTATCTGCCGGCGTCATCCGCTCCTGACCTACTTCGGCGAGGACTATACCGTTCAAAATTGCAAAAACTGCGATAACTGTAACGCAGAAGCTCCCATCCTGGAAGACATCACGGTCCCGGCTCAAAAATTTCTTTCATGCGTCAAACGCACCGGCGAGCGCTTCGGTGCCGGGCATGTCGTGGATGTTCTACTCGGCTCAAAAAAAGAAAAAGTGCTCAGATTTGAACACGACAAACTATCCACCTATGGCATCGGATTGGAACTCAATCAAAAACAGTGGATGCATCTGGCCCGCCAGCTGGCGCAACAAAACTATCTTGAGCAAGAAGGCGAATTCCACACACTCAAGCTCAGCCCAATGGCCGTCGAAGCCCTGCGCAACCGCACACCCATCCTCGGACAACTTCAAGAAGTCGAAGAACGCGCACCTCAAAAGGCCAATAAGGCTGAGCTGGAATACAACCATGCTCTCTTCGCTATTCTGCGAGCCCGGCGCAAAGAGTTAGCCGACGAGGCTGGCGTGCCGCCCTATGTGGTTTTCTCTGACCGGACCCTGGTGGAAATGTCCGCATATACACCGCTCACGCCAGAAAGCCTGCTCAATATCAATGGCATCGGACAGGTCAAAGCACGCCAGTACGGAGAAACCTTTCTTGATCTGATCCAGCAATATTGCCAGAAGCACGGCATCCCCGAAAAACAACGCCCCAGCCCGGGCAAGAAACCCTCCGCCAAATCATCAGCCAAAGGCGAGGCGAATGGCGCGACCAGGCGTCATGTCGTCGTTGGCGAAGCCTTCAATGCCGGCGAAAACCTTCAGCAGCTGGCAGAGCGCTTTGCAGTCACAACCGGAACCATCATCGATAACTTGTTAAAATATTCATTGGACGGTTATCCGCTGGGCAACACTGCGGAACTTGAAAAATTGGCAAAATCAACTCCGCTGATGCAAAAAACTGCCTTTGCTGTTTTCGATGAAGTCGGAACTGAATTTCTCAAACCCGTTTTTGACCACCTGAACGGCACAGTCAACTACGAAGAACTGAAAATCCTGCGGCTCATTTTTATCAGCAAGCGCGCCAGTTAGCCATCCAGTTCAAAAAACCATTCACAGTCACCATTACAACCGCCATTGGAAAAAACATGAGCATTGAAAATCATACCTTTCGACTCAAACCAGGTCAGGATCTGTTTGATGAGATCGAACGTTTCGCTGCCGAACACACCATCCTGGCCAGCTGCATATTGTGCGCAGTCGGCAGCCTTACACATGCCACCTTGCGGCTGGCAAATCGCAATTCTTACAACGATTATGATGGACATTTCGAAATCGTTTCGGCGACCGGTACCGTCTCTACGCTTGGCTCACACATTCACATCAGCATTTCAGATTCCAATGGAGTCACCACCGGCGGGCATCTCGTCAGCGGATGCAAAATTTACACAACCGCCGAAATTGTTCTGGCCGTTTTCCCCCAACTGCTATACAAACGCGAATTGTGCGAAATATCCGGCTATGAAGAGTTGCGGGTTTACCCAAAATAATTCAGGATAGCCTCCTATGGCACAAAAACTTGAACCTGGATCCCCAACATTATTCCAATTTATTTGGCCAATTTTAATGTGAACGTCAACCGTTTGTTGTATAGTAATTTGACATTTATTCGTTCATCAAAATGGGAGTTAACTATTATGGAATATGATCTTGTCTTTGAAGGCGGCGGTGCCAAAGGGATGGCATTTGTAGGCGCTCTGCAGGAATTTGAAACCCGTGGCCACACTCACGGGCGCTTGCTGGGAACATCGGCTGGAGCTATCACCGCCACCTTGTTGGCAGCCGGATATTTATCCGATGAAATGCTGGCCGCCCTTAACGAAAACCTGCCCGATGGAAAAAGCGTTTTCACCAGTTTTATGGCTTCGCCCGGCCCTTTTGACCAGGCAGCCATAAAAAATAGCGCCATCCGCACTTTTTTGCGCGCCATCAACCTGCCTCTGGTCCCCGACTTTTTAGAAGAAAAGCTCGATGATGCCATCACCGAAAAACTGGCTGAAGACCCTGGTTTCCGGCATCTTTTCTCATTTATTGAACGAGGCGGCTGGTATTCTGCGGATAACTTTCTCACCTGGCTCCAGGATAAGCTCAATTCAGGGAAATTTTCTGGCAAACGTCGGAAATTCGGCGCCATGACCATGCAGCAGTTTTTTGAAGCCACCAAATCTGAGCTTTCCCTGGTCGCTTCTGACACAACCGGCAAACAGATGCTGGTTCTAAACCACACTACCGCCCCCAAATGCCCGGTTGCCTGGGCGGCCCGCATGTCAATGAGCATACCGCTGCTCTGGCAGGAGGTCATCTGGCAGCCTGAATGGGGTCTTTATAATAATCACGATATCAACGGGCATGCCATCGTGGATGGCGGCTTGTTGTCGAACTTCCCGATCGAATTGTTTCTATCAGACCTGAAAGACATCACCCAGGTGATGGGCCCAAAAATCAGCCAGGAAGTGCTCGGATTCTTGATTGACGAGGAAACTCCAGTAGCCAACGCGCCAGAAACGGTTGTCCAAACTCAAACACTGAATCTCGCTAATCTTGTCACCATCCAGCGCCTCTCCCGCCTGGTCGATACCACCTTATCCGCCCGCGACAAAATGGTCATCGACAGCTACTCAAATCTGGTGGTACGCATGCCCGCTCGAGATTACGGAACCACTGAGTTCGACATGAGCGCACAACGCAAGACCGCGCTCATCGAAGCGGGAAAGCAAGCCATGCAAGCCTATTATCTAGCTCAAGAACACCCCGTCGCTCATGATGTAAGTTTCGGTCTGGATGATGAGCAGACAGAAAGCCAGATCATCATCAACCGCATCGCTTCCAAAATATTACGCTGAGCATCCATTGATACAATCCAAGGCTGGCAGTTCTTATCTGCCAGCCTTGTGTTTGTCAATCCAGCTTTGTGCTCCGCCAGGAGCCAGGCTCAACGTCAGCCTGGTAAGCGGGTACAAACAATGCAAAATATTATCGCGCTGGATATACCCATAGAGACATTCATGCATGGGCGGATATTAGCCGCTATACAATCAACAATCCCAGCTTTCCCTGGCAGATAACCAGCTAAATTCAGCGCATTCCAGCTGGTTTCTGCTACAATTATGATCTTGAACGCTGGTGTGTTTTGCCGAATTGAAGTGATACCCAGGATAGATTCGCACTCGCTCCGCCGCATCCGCTCAACTCGATTTACCCTGGCAAACAAACCTGATTTATCAAACCCAGGCTAAAATCAAAAAAAGAAGGCACACAACAGTGAAACAAAAATTTCTAATCAATATCCATAAAGGCTGCACTTTTCTTGCTATCATCGCAATGATAGCCTACTTTAAGCAGTGGCAAAACATCACAGCCTGGATCTACCTGGCCCTGCACGGAACATACGGCATACTCTGGGTTCTGAAAAGCCGTATCTTCCCTGATAAACAATGGGAAGAAGGTAAAGCGCCCTGGTACGGCCTGGTGATCTGGGCTGGACTGAGCTTATATTGGATTGCCCCATTTCTAATCACCTCACGCTCAACCACAGCTCCAGGTTGGCTGTTGGCAGTTTGCGTAAGTTTATACACCTTCGGTGTATTCTTACACTTTGCCGCAGATATGCAAAAATATATCGAGTTGAAATACAATCCTGATCACCTTATCACCGATGGTTTACTAAGCCAGGTCCGCAATATTAATTATTTTGGAGAGCTGTTAATCTACCTTGGCTTCGGTCTGCTGGCCATGCACTGGCTTCCCATCCTTGTCATTATTCTGTTCATAATCATAATTTGGGCGCCCAACATGGTAAAAAAAGACCGCTCACTTTCCCGCTATTCCGAATTCCCCCAATATAAACACAAATCGAAAATGTTCATCCCATTCCTGTTCTAAAAGAGGTCACTAAAATGAGTATCACGATAAACCTGAAACATGCCAGCGAATTCTCTGGTCTGATCGTCACCCCGGTTCTTGCACCGGAAATAGTTACACTGGAAACCGCGGGCAAAGAGACCGGTGATATTCGCATGCTTGGCTCCAGGGTAGTACTTTCTCTCGGATCACAGCACAAACTTTCCGCAGAGATGATCCGCCGCGCAGGTGGCACCCTGGCAAAATGGCTCGCTACCAATGAAGTCAGCACTGTCGGCGTCGAATTGGAAACCCTTTTAGGAACCGGCATGCCACCATCCACATCCATAACTGCCTTCGCCGAAGGGCTGCTGCTGGGTGCTTTTTCTTTTAACCACTACAAGTCTGAAAAGAAGAATCAATCCACCAGTCTCAGCCTGCTGATTGATCCGAAAGCTGGCGTGGACGATGCTGGATTGAAAGAGTACATCCACAAAGCCACCATTATCGCCGAAGCCGTCAACCTGGCACGCGATTGGGCCCACGAACCACCCAACGTCATCAACCCGGTCACGCTGGTGGAACGAGTCCAGAAAATCGCGGCTGAAGTTGGATTAAATTGCACCGTTCTGGACGACAAACAATTATCCGAAATGGGCGCAGGCGCAATCGTGGCGGTTGGTAAAGGCTCAAATACCCCCAGCCGTTTGATCATCCTGGAACATGCCGGAAAATCTGGTGGTAAACCCGTGGCCCTGGTTGGCAAGGCTCTCACCATGGATACCGGCGGCTATTCGCTCAAATCACCAGATAATATCATCACCATGAAATATGATAAATCTGGCGGCATGGCCGTCATCGCCACCCTGGTTGCTGCTGCCCGGCTCGGACTCTCCACACCGGTGGTCGGTGTAATCGCTGCTGCAGAAAACATGATCTCCAGCTACGCCTACCGCCCCGACGACATTCTCACCGCTCTCAACGGAAAAACAATCGAAATCATCAGCACAGATGCCGAGGGACGCCTGGTCCTGGCCGATGCGCTCACCTACACCGAGCGCACCTACCAACCCCGTGCCATGATCGACATCGCCACACTCACCGGCGCAGTCCTCATCGCCCTAGGAACCAATCGCGCCGGCATGCTTTCAACCAACGACGAACTGGCCGAAAACCTCTTCAAATCTGGCGAGAAAACCTTTGAACGCCTCTGGCGCCTGCCCATGGATGAAGAGTATTTTGAGCAGATCAAAGGCAGCGACAGCGATTTAAAGAATTCTGGTGGTCGCAAAGCTGGCACCATTATTGGCGGCGTCTTCTTGAAACAATTCGTCAGCGATGAAACTCCCTGGGCCCATCTCGATGTCGCCGGTATGATGAATGCCGAAAACGACATGCCCTACTGCCCGAAAGGCGGCATGGGCTTCGGTGTCAGACTGTTCATAGACTACATAAGCTCGTTAGAGTAAATCCTATAAATCGAGAGCAGGTGAACATGCCCAAAAACATGTTCACCTGCTCTCACAAAAAGCTGCCCTTGTTCCCACCTGCTTAGCGAATGCCAGATTAATCATTTGCCCTGTAAACTGGCGGTTGTTCCACCCCGACGATGCTTCCTGACCTGAGGAACCAACCCCATCAGGTGAAACCTTTATCGGTGCTGAAGTCAATCTGCAGGAGGTAGTTTCTCATGAATAATCATCAAATTGACGAACAGGATGTCCGCATTTTTTCCGGACAGTCACACCCATTATTTGCCCAGGGCATTGCAGACTACCTTGGAATCCCACTCGAAATAACCAACTTTCGCCGCTTCAGCAACGACTGTACCGAAGTTCAGCTGGGCTCCAGCGTCCGCTCCCGAACCGTATTCATTGTTCAATCCCTGGTGAAACCAGTCAGCGAGCATTTACTCGAACTGCTGATCATGCTCGATATTGCCTACAGCGCCGGCGCCCGCAGCGTCCATGCCATCATTCCCTATTACTCCTTCGCCCGCTCCGATAAAAAAGACGCCCCTCGCATATCAATCATCGCCAGGCTCGTCGCAAACCTTCTTTCCACGGCCGGTGCCAGCCATGTCATGACCATGACCCTGCACTCCCCCCAGGTGCAAGGCTTCTTTAACGTTCCAACCGACGTCCTCACCGCCCGAACCGAAATTGCCAGATACTTCCACGAACGCGATCTAACCAAAACCGTCGTGGTTTCACCCGATATTGGCCATGCCAAAGCCGCTGCCCGCTTCGCAGAAATGATTAAACTGCCCATGATTGCGGCCAACAAAGAACGTATTTCCGATCACGAAGTCCGCATCACCGGCCTATCCGGACGACCTATGCGAAAATTTGAACGCGCCCTCATCTATGACGATGAAATTTCAACCGGCGGTTCGATGCTCGAAGCCAGCCGCATGCTCGCCAAAAACGGCATCCAGGAAATCATACCCATCTGCACTCACGGCGTTTTTGCCGCCGACGCTCTCGAACGCCTCGCCCAAATCTCCCAGGTCACCGAAGTTCTAATGACCGATACCGTACCACCCCCAGCCGCCCGCGAGCTGCCCTACCGCCTGACCATCCTCCCGGTCGCCCATATTTTTGGCGAAGCCATCTGGCGAAATTACACCCGCCAATCCATCGGCGGTCTATTCTCCTACTGGCAGGAACCCGAACAATAAACAGCCCCAGCGCTCATCATCCTGTCTTCCCCACCATCCCGCCACATCAGCACCCGGCTGTATACCCGCGCAAATCCCACATTCAAGCCACTGGAGGCCCTCATGAAAGCATACATTATCGTCGATGTCGAAGTTAACGACCCTGCCCAATACTCAGAATACAAAGACCTGGCCCAGAGCACCGTCCCACTCTATGGCGGAAAATATATTGCCCGTGGCGGCAAAACCGAAAACCTCGAAGGCAGCTGGCAGCCCAAACGCATCGTCATTCTCGAATTCCCCTCGTACGATCATGCCAAAGCCTGGTTGAATTCTCCCGAATATGCCCCCGCCCGCAGCCTGCGCCATCAAACTGCCACATCCCAAATGGTGGTGGTAGAAGGGCTGGACGAATAATTTGCCAGTTGATAACTCAATCTACGATACGCATGCCTCCGCCTGGTGGGCACAGGATAACTTCTTGCACATGCTCAAAACCGGCCTCAACCCGGCCCGCTTTGAATATTTTCGTCATATTTTATCGCTCCATGCTCTCAACCCAGCTTCATTAAAAGTGCTGGATATCGGCGCTGGCGGCGGCTTCTTAAGCGAAGAGTTCGCGCGCCTGGGCTGCTCGGTCAGCGGCCTCGATCTTTCGTTTGCTTCCGTCAAGACCGCCTCACAGCACGCTCGCAGCGCACAGCTCAGCCCAAATTACCTGGCCGGCTCCGCAGCCGCACTCCCTTTTTCCGAATCAAGTTTTGACCTGGTCCTGTGCTGTGACGTCCTGGAACATCTTACCGATCCGCAAATTGCCATCGCCGAAGCCGCCCGCGTTCTTAAACCTGGTGGGTTGTACCTCTTCGACACCATCAATCGCAGCCCGCGCAGCTATCTAGAAACCATCCTGATCGCCCAGCAGCTGCCCCCTACCCGCTTTTTTGCCCCCGGCACTCACGCCTGGCGCCAATTCATCACACCATCTGAATTGAACGCCAGTTTAAATAAACACCAGCTCAAACTGCTCGAGCTGCGCGGGCTTCAGCCAGGCATTTCACCCCTTCAGACCGCCCTCCAAATTTTCCGCCTCAAACTCGGGCAGATCAACTATGCCGAATTCGGAAGAAGGCTAAAATTTCAAACCGGCCCCAGCCTGCACAATTCCTACATCGGCTGTGCACTTAAACGCTGATCGAAGACGTTTAATGTTTATCCAGAAAACAATCCCGAACGACGTTCTAATGTATTATTGAAGGCTACCGGTAGGTATTATTGCTCCGGTTTGCGCAAAGCAACCACGGAATAATTTCATCCCCCGGCTGCGTTTGAAAGAAATTCTCGTTAACACAATTACGATTTTATTAACTTAACCGAAGTTGCTACCTTGGGAAGAACTTTAACAAAAATCCATGAGTTTCGAGAAAATTTGGGTTTCCAGACTCAAAATACAGGAGAGACTCATGGATATACAAATTATAG
>JAPLGT010000198.1:0-12534 GCA_026390035.1 Chloroflexota bacterium | reverse complement strand
TGGAGTTGTGCGCCCGGGTAGCCCGGCGTGAGCTGCACGACCAGGCTGTGGAATTTTACTCCCAGGCTGTTCAGACAGAAGGGTTTTACGACGTGCATGTTTTTGAGACCAGCCCGGGCTGCATCGCAATTGATTTTGTGGATATTACTGAACGAAAGCTGAGCGAACAGATTGCGCAGGCCCGCATCCGCTTATTTGAATTTTCAGCCACGCACAGCCTGGAAGAGCTGCTGCGCGCCACGCTGGATGAAGCTGAAGCGCTGACCGGCAGCCAGATCGGGTTTTATCACTTTTTGGAGGCCGACCAGACTACTTTGTGGCTGCAAAACTGGTCAACCCGCACCGTAGAATCCTACTGCAAAGCTGAAGGCAAAGGCTCACATTACCCGGTCCGCCAGGCCGGGGTCTGGGTGGATTGCATTCAAGCGCGCGGTCCGGTGATCCATAATGATTATGCCAGTCTGCCGCACCGCAAGGGTCTGCCAGCAGGGCATGCCGAGCTGATCCGCGAATTGGTGGTGCCGGTCATGCGCGGAGACAGCATTGTCGCGATCCTGGGGGTGGGCAACAAGCCCTGGGATTATAGTAAGCGCGATGTAGAGATGGTGAACAAACTGGCCGACCTGGCCTGGGATATTACCGGGCGCAAACGTGCCGAACTGGCCTTGCAAAAGAGCGAGGCGCTGTTGAACGAATCCCAGTCACTCTCCCTGGCGGGTGGGTGGGAGTATGACAACCTGACCCAGAAAATTACTTGGACCAGGGAAGTTTACCGGATCTATGGGGTTTCTGAATATTTTGACCCGAATGATATTACCAGGACAATCGGTTTTTATGCGCCGGAAGACCAGCGCTTGATTGAAGATGCTTTTGCCAGAGCCTGCCAGGAAGGCCAGCCGTATGACCTGGAATTGCGTTTTGTAAATACGCAGGGCACAGCCTTGTGGGTGCGAACCCAGGGCAACCCGCTGGTAGAAAATGGAAAGGTTGTCAGGGTCACCGGTAATATCATGGATATCACCGCAAGCAAGCAGGCCGAGGAACACCTGCGCCAATTGAACAGTAAAATGGCCAGGCAGCTGGCCGAGAATGAAGCCCTGCGAGCCATGCTGTTGGAGCAATCTACTCACGATGCTCTGACTGGTCTCTTTAACCGGCGCTATATGGATGATAGCCTGGAGCGCGAGCTGGCCAGGGCGCAGCGCGAGGCCTATCCGGTCAGTATTTTGATGATCGACATCGATTATTTTAAGAGATTTAATGACAATCATGGGCACTCGGCTGGCGACCAGGTATTGATCGGGTTGGGTCACTTGCTGCACGCCAGTGTGCGCGAGAGTGATATCCCATGTCGGTATGGCGGCGAAGAATTCATCATTATTCTGCCGCAAGCCAACTTGAGGGACGCGCTGGTGCGGGCCGAACAGATTCGCCAGGATTTTAGTAATCTGCGCATAGAAGCGCTGCCGAATGAAATTTCACCGACGCTTTCGGTGGGTGTGGCAGCATTCCCCGAGCACGGCGCCAGCATTGACAGGTTGATCCAGGCGGCGGACCGCGCTTTGTATGCGGCCAAGGCCGCCGGACGCAACTGTATCAGCCTGGCAGAGGTTGGTTAGCGGTGTGTTACGGAGGATCATTACAAATCCATGGCAGACTCTGGACCAGTACAATTTGTCTATTCACAAAATTGCTTAAAAGATTAAAATATTCGATACCTGTCTGATATCTGCCAGTACTCACAGGGGATAACCAGACCAGCTTATTCCGATTAAAATACTTTAGCCTGAGATTCAGGTGGTTGTAGTGGCATCGTGTATTTGTGTAAGGATCATTCCAGGTTTTTTTAAAGGAGATTACAGGTGGACCAGAGGCGCTCAATGAGTGATATTTTTACCGACCAATTCGATATTGCGCCAGCGCGAAGCCAGAGCAGAGCGAGTTTAGCGTTGCATTTGCTTGGAACCGGGCTGCTGTATGTACTGCTGGCGCGGATCAGTTTATATTTTGTGTATGCGCCGGTGGGTGTGGCCTCGTTATGGCCTCCCAGCGGGCTGGCGCCGGCAGCCGTCTTGTTGACCCAGCGCCGCTATTGGCCGGCCATGTTTGCGGTTCTGTTTACCTCCATTACCTTCGCCAACCTGCTCGCCAGCAACAGTTTGCTTGTCAGCCTGGCTTTTGCCTTTGCGAACTGCGCCGAAAGCCTGCTGATCGCCAGCATGCTGGCTCGCTGGTTGGGTTCTCCTCTCAGATTCGATACGATCCGTGAAGTACTGATCTTTTTTATGGTGGTTACGCTGGGTAATGCGCTGACTGCCGTGTTAGGTGCGAGCGTGGCGGTCTTTGCGGTTGGGGTTGGTTTCTGGAGGGTCTGGCTGAGTTGGTGGGTTGCGGATGGCCTGGGGATCGTCCTGGTGACACCGTTGCTCCTAGTCTGGACGCCGGTTTACCAGGGCAGCAGTTTTTATGCCTGGGGTCAGCAAAGTCGCAAATGGAAGGCTGAGAAAATCCTGGAGGGTGCGGCACTGCTGAGCGCCAGTGCAGCTTTGTCTGGTTACCTTTTCCTGGTCAAACACCTGGTGTCGGCGGGCGTGGTGGTGCGCACCTACATGCTGTTTCCGCTCTTGATCTGGGCTGGGCTGCGTTTTAACCAGCGTTTTATGGTCTGCCTGTTGACGCTTATCAGCCTGTTTGCGATCCTGGGCACCGTGAATAACCTGGGGCAGTTTGCAGGCAGCGGTGATAATCCTGAGAAAAGCCTGCAGACCGTCCAGTTGTACCTGGGGGTGCTGATCTTTACTTCCTACGTGTTCCTGGCAGTCTTCAGCGAATTCAAACATAACGGGCTGAAATTGGCCAGAAGCGAGGCGGGTTATCGCGGACTGTTCCTGAATGCTTCGATCGGTATTTTTTATGCGCGCCCGGATGGCAGCTTTTTCCAGGTCAATCCCAGGCTGGCTAGTATGCTGGGCTACCTCTCACCGCGAAAGCTGCTGGCGGCAACCAGCGATATTGGTGGGCAGATCTTTGTGGACCGCAGCAACTATCTGGAGCTGGTGGCTGCAGTTGCGCAGCTGGATGGTTGGCTGCAAACTGACTGTACCGGGCGGCACGGCGCTGGGCGCGAGATTCTGACCAGGGTCTCGCTGCGTGCTGTGAAGTCGGATGGCGTCAGCCCGGCTTACCTGGAAGGTTTCGTGGAAGATATTACTGAACCCAGGCGCATTGAGCGGGCCCTGTTGGAAACGGTTCAGGAGTTCCGCAGCATCGTGGATTCTTCGCCATCGGCCATGCAGCTCTTCCAGCTGGAAGAGGACAGCCGGCTGGTGCTGACCAATTCCAACCCGGCCGCCGACCTGGTGTTGGAGCTTGATCATCTGAACTTGATGGGCCAGAGCATGGATACGATCCTGCCGGAGCTGGCGAAACCTGAAACAATGCAGTTGTGCATACGGGTGGCGCGCGGCGAAATTGGGAACCAGGCTCTGGAAATTCAGTTCCAGGGTTCGCGCAAGGATGGGTGCTTTGATCTCCACATATACGGCACCAGTCCGGGGGTCATCATCCTGGAATATCTGGATATCACCGAGCGCAAATTGAGCGAGCGCATCACCCAGGCGCGCGGCAGGCTGTTGGAGTTTGCAGGGACGCACAGCCTGGATGAACTGCTGCAGGCTGCGCTGGATGAAACTGAGGCCCTGACCGGCAGCCAGGTTGGTTTTTATCATTTCCTGGAGGCCGACCAGACTACCTTGTGGCTGCAGAGCTGGTCAACCCGCACGGTACAGTCGTATTGCCGGGCTGACGGCAAAGGCGCGCATTACTCGGTGGATCAGGCCGGGGTCTGGGCAGATTGCGTCCGGGAAAAGCGCGCGGTCATTCATAATGATTATGCGGCACTGCCAAACCGCAAAGGCCAGCCGGAAGGGCATGCCATGCTTAGCCGGGAGCTGGTGGTGCCTGTTTTACGCAACCAGAAGATCGTGGCCATCCTGGGGGTGGGTAACAAGCCCTGGGACTATACTGAGCGCGATCTGCAGGCTGTTGCTGAGCTGGCGGAGCTGGCTTGGGATATTGTCGGACGCAAACGGGCTGAGCAGGCGCTGCAAAAAAGTGAGGCGCTTTTGAACGAAACCCAGGCGCTGGCCAAAGTGGGCGGTTGGGAATATGACTGCCAGCTGAAAAAAACCAGCTGGACGCGCGAGGTTTACCAGATTTACGGCATTTCTGAAGAGCGTGATCCCATTCAGGTGATACGTGAGAGTGGTTATTATGAAGCGCAAGACCAGCTGGTGGTTAATGAAGCCGTGCGACTGGCGGTTGAGCATGGGCAGGTCTTTGACCTGGAACTGCGCTTTGTGACTGCGCAGGGGAAACATCTGTGGGTGCGCACCCGCGGCAACGCAATTCTGCAAAATGGTGTCGTCTCAAAAGTGACCGGTACCATCATGGATATCAGCGAGCGCAAAATGGCCGAACTGGCCCTGGAAGCGAGCGAGGAACAGCTCAGATTGGCGATGGACGCTTCCACCGATGGTTTGTGGGATTGGTATCCGCAAAAGAATATCACATATTTCAACCAGGCTTACCTGGCCATGCTGGGCTACGTCCAAGGAGAGGTGCCGGTTACGATGGAAGGCTGGTTCGATATTCTTCATCCGGACGACCAGGAATTAATGCGCCAGACGAATGACGACTGGCTGCAAGGCCGGGTCAGAAGCTGTGAGATCGAGATCCGCTTAAGGGCCAGGGATGGCAGTTATAAATGGATTCTGAGCCGTGGCAAGGTGGTCAAGTGGGATGCTGATAACCGGCCGCTGCGGATTATTGGGACGCATGTGGATATCACC
Source organism: Chloroflexota bacterium (assembly GCA_026390035.1). Lineage (GTDB taxonomy): Bacteria > Chloroflexota > Anaerolineae > Anaerolineales > Villigracilaceae > UBA5195. The sequence continues at coordinate 7,684 of JAPLGT010000198.1, read as the reverse complement.
GAACGCAAGCTGGATGAAGAAGTGCGGCAGATTGTCAAAACCAAGCTGGAAGGCCGGCTTGTGGAAAGTGAGGCAATCCAAGAGTCTTTGATCCAGCTGGCTACCCGCGATGGCCTGACGGGTCTGTATAACCGGCGCTTTATGAATGACAGCCTGCTGCATGAGCTGGTGCGTGCAGAGCGTGAAGGCAGCAAGGTGTGCGTGTTGTTACTGGATATCGATCATTTTAAGCAATTCAATGATACCTATGGGCACCAGGTTGGGGATGATGTCTTGGTGGCCCTCAGCAGCCTGCTGCTTGCTTCCACCCGCGAGAGCGACATTGCCTGCCGCTTCGGTGGCGAGGAGTTTGTGGTGATCTTGCCAGGGGCAGATGCTGATGGTGCTTTGAATCGTGCTGAAATGATCCGCAAGGATTTTAGCCTGCTGCGTACCAAGACGGATAATCTTGGGGCGACGGTTTCGGTGGGGCTGGCGATTTACCCGCAGCATGGGCTGACTGTCGATGATATCCTGCGGGCGGCCGATCTGGCCATGTATGCTGCCAAGAATGCCGGGCGCAACTGTGTGCGGATCTTCAAGGAGTTCTCAGTCAACTAACGCTAGGTGCCGCAAGGCGTATTACCTCACGGGGTGCCAGTTTGGGCTTGCCCCGATAACCCATCCGCTCTTTCACACCCTTCCTAAAAATGGGAAGGGTGTGAAAGAGCCTTTATTACGGGGGCAAACCAGCGATTATTATTTGCTCGAGCAGCAGAACCAGCCAGGTTCAGTGCCAAAACAGAGAGCGCGTGAGTAAATGCTGCCAGGCGTATTTTGTGAGCTGAGCCGGGCTGGGCGAGCAAGGCCGCGAGCTGTTTCCCGCCGGGGTGGTGTTGGGCGGGGGTGCAGCTCGCGTTTGATTCTGCCAACGACGCAGGTACTGGTTTTTTTGGCAGTCGGTTGCTCCGCATTTTGATTTGCCCACGAGTGCTTATTTTTAGCAGAGCCGCGCCTGAGACTGGTCAGATTGATAAAAAAGGTTCTGCGCATGAGAGCTGGTCAACGCTGGTTTTCATGCGGTATGTTTTTCAACACCCAGCACAGCTCAGCCCCAACGTTCAATTTCATTCACCCCAAATTTCCCCAGCAGATCATCGAGGGCCTCCCTCAACAGCTCGGCTTCTCCGGCCTGGCGCTCAGCGGCAAGCTTGCTGAGGCGTTCGAGCTGGGTCTGAGTATAGTGTGAGGTTTTTGGCAGCATCTTCTCATCATAGGCCAGCCTGACCTTGCTGCGGCCGGTAATCTTGGCCCGGTAAAGCGCCTGATCCGCTTTGCGCATTAACTCTGATTTTAAGCGCCCATCCATCGGGTAACAGGAGATGCCCGCGCTGATGGATATTCCGTTGATCTGGTGGCCGTCTTTGCCGGACTCGATGGCTGTCTGCTCAGCTGCCGCGCGCATTTTTTCGATGGCCAGGAAGGCTTGCTCACGCTCCACGCCGGGGAAAATGATCACAAATTCATCACCGCCATAGCGGCAGGGTAAGCCATCGCTGCCTGAAGCAAGCTTTAGCATTTCTGCCAGGCTTTTTAAGACATGATCGCCAGCGGTATGCCCAAACTGTTCGTTGATCTGGAAAAAATTATCAATATCAATAAACGCCAACGAAAGCGGGGTATCGGTGCCTTTATATTTTTCCAGAATACCATCCAGCGTTTCATGGAAGACCTTTCGGGTTGACAAGCCGGTTAATTCATCCTGTTGTTGAGAAGTACCTGTGTTCATAGCATGCTCCTTTTGAATATGTTGCTAGAATACAATGACATAATTTATTTACATATTACTTGTTAATAATATAATAACATATTATTTAAGTCAAGAGGCGGATGGAGTCGGGGTGTGGAGTTGCCAGTTCTTGGCGATAACCTCGCATATACTCACCAGCTCTTCGTTCTAGCACTTAACCAGCCCGGTTCTGCCGCTCAGAAGTTGACGCTGTTGAGTTTGTCGCCGCGCAGATTGGCCCAGAGTTTCTGTTCAGCGGGAGTGAGTTCATGGCGCAGTTCAATGGCAGGCCCCCACCTAACCTCCCCCGATTGCGCCCCGCAAAGTGCGCGGGACGAAATCGGGGGAGGGACAAGACCAGACCGCCAGTGGCGGGGCAAACCGGCGATTTTCAATCACCGAGCAGCAGAACCAGGTTGGTTAGGTGCCAAAACGAAGGGGTGTGATTAAATCCGAGTCATTTATAGTACAATTGTTCTAATTATGTGGTTGGTTCAGATGGGACACACAGCACGGTGTTCATGCCGTGCTGTGGTTGTGAGCGGCTGTCTGCGCTGGGTAGGGCTGTGCTCGTTGTTCAGGGCATGGGTTGTTCGCAACCCTTTGTGGTCCCAGTTTGTATGAAACCATGGGAGGTAACTGTGCGTAAAACGGGTGGTGGACAAAGTGCTGGCGCGCCTCTGGCAAATGACGCCAAAAATCAGCCAATCTGCCTGGCAGAATTTAGTGCCAAAAAATTGAAAATTCTGATCGTGTTAGCCTCGGAGCAGGCTGGTTTGACTCTGAGCGCTCTGGCACAGCGCTGCCTGGTGCGAGATTTGGAACGGGTCAGATTGGAATGCCGGATACTCAAGCAAAATTGGGGCATGCTGGATCTGCGCTACGCCGAGCATGGCAAACAAACCTGGCTGCTGGTGGGAAGCCTGAAACTACTGAAAGGCAGCCTGTATTGGCAGGCCTGGGGCCATGAAGCACCGGAGAAAACCGTCAGGCATGCGGAAAAAGCCGCAAGCCGTCGGGAAAAAGCGGGCACGGCGCTGGCGCAGGTGCCGCCAGCACCGGAGAAAACCGTCAGCCATGCGGAAAAAGCCGCAAGCCGCCGGGAAAAAGCAGGCACGGCGCTGGCGCAGGTTCCGCCAGAACCGGGAAAAACCGTCAGGCATGCGGAAAAAGCCGCGAGCCGCCGGGAAAAAGCGGGCACGGCGCTGGCGCAGATGCCGCCAGCACCGGAGAAAACCGTCAGCCATGCGGAAAAAGCCGCAAGCCGCCGAAAAAAAGCGGGCACCACTGCGGCAGAGAGTCTAGTACTTAAAGAATCTTATTTATTAGAATCTTTAATCTTAGATCCTAAGAGTGATAACTTACTAGACTCAGACAGAAATCTTGAACCTGCTGTTCCAGATTCTCAAGAGCGCGAGAATCGCAGACTGCTTGAAAATGCTGACCTGTTGTTTGGTAAAGCGGTGACCTGGAACGCCGGTTTCGCCTTCAAGCCCAGGGCAGAGGTTTTGGGTTGGTTGGCGCAAGCCTGGCAGGCGCACAAGCGCGGAAAATCAGACCGGCCCTGGGGGCTGGCCTATCGTGGGCTGCTTGGGACCCTGACCCAAAAATTGGCGGATAAAAATTACCGGGCTAATCCGGACCAGTATTTGCCGGCCGAATTCCTGGAGGCCTGCGGGTTGCTGAGCTTTGCCTGTGGGGAATGTGAGCTGCAGTTTGGGCTCCGCCGGGATCTGCAGGCTCACCAGGATGAGTGTCACCCTGAGCTGGAGGATGGGTTGGTGGAGGCTGAGCCGGAGCTGGTTAGAGCGGGTTTGGTGCAGGACCTGCGGATTGTGACTGCCTGGCAGATTGTGTTGGATCAGCTTGAGGGTATGCTGCCCCGCAGCACTTTCCGGAATTGGATGGCGGAAACCTGGCCGGTGGACTGGGAGCCTGGCAGCGGCCTGCTGAGTGTGAGAGTGGGCAGTGCCAGGCTGGCGCTCTTGTTGGATGAGAGCATGGCGCTGACCTGCCGGAATGTTCTGCGGGGTGTGCTGAACCGTGATGTGAATGTGTGTTTCGTGTTTTCTTAGTTTTTTCGGGGAGTAATGCTATACTTGGAATGTTAAAAAAGCGACCGGCAGCGGGCTTTTTATTCAGGTGCACTGCCCGGTTATGGCATAAAGTTGACGATGGAGTGTAGCATGAGGCAGCTTGTTGGCGATGTTATTCGTGTATATATCGAGACTGGCCGGAAACGAACGTTTGCCGGGGCAATTGATTGGCCGGGTTGGTGCCGGATGGGGACTGATGAAAATTCGGCACTGCAAGCTTTGTTTGAGATTGGGCCGCGGTATGCCGCAGTCATGCAGGCCGCGCAGATTGAATTTCAGGCTCCGCTTGACCCGGCTGAATTTGTGGTGGTGGAGCGCCTGGAAGGCAATGCGACCACCGATTTTGGTGCGCCAAATATCTCGCCAGCGAGCGATAACCGTATGGTCAGCCAGGATGAGTTTTTGCGTTTGCAGGCCTTGATCATGGCTTGCTGGCAGGCTTTTGATGCGGCGGTGATCGCTGGCACAGACCGGGAGCTGCGCAAAGGGCCCAAGGGTGGCGGGCGCGATCTGGATGGGATTATGCAGCATGTTGTCGGTTCGGATGCGAGTGATCTGGCACGCCTGGCCTGGAAGTTCAAGCTCCAAAATCCAATCAACCCGACGGATGAATTGGGCCGCACGCGCCAGGCTACCCTGAACGCATTTGCCAGGGCGGCCATGGACGGTGTCCCTGAGCAGGGTTCGCGCAGCGGCGTTATCTGGACACCGCGTCACTTTTTGCGCAACCTGGCCTGGCATACGCTTGACCATGCCTGGGAGATCGAAGACCGCAGCGAGTGAAAATTTGCCCGGTTGGTGCCTGCCCAGCCAGCCAGGCAGGTACAGCGGATCAGCTTTTGTGCGGTTTTTCGGGCCAAAGCTGGTTGGTTAGGTGCAAAATCGAAGCAGCGTGAGCAGCGGCAAAACGGGTACGAAGCCTCAGTTTTAGCGCTGAATGCGTCTTGAAAATCGTGTTGAATATTCAAAAAAATTAAGTTAACCACCATATACAGCCGTCGCGGTCTTTGCGACGGCTTTTTTGTCATAAGTAGCGTCAGTTAAAATGCTGACTGTTCAATCTGGTGGAAGCGTTGTAAATTAGGAACTGAAAGGGCCGGGCCGGGGTCAACCCGAATTTTTGGGCAGAGGCGCTTGTTTGTGCCCAGGATGTTTTCTATTTTTTGACGGTTCCGCGTCAGCGCGGGCCAGGGAGCTAAGCATGGCAAAGTGTGGTTCAAATATGTTTCTGGTGGGGTTGGTTTTGACGGGCCTGGTGAGCCTGGCGCTGCTGGCCTGTTCTTTCTGGCCGGGTGCGATCGCAGCAGATGGTTTGTTTAACCTGGCTCTGACGCCCGAGACCTTGAGTGTGCTGCTCTCGGGTTTGCTGGCGGTTTTGTTTGACTGGTGCCCAGGCCTGGCGCCCTGGTTTGGCGGGTTGAGCCGTCTGAAGAAACAGCAGGTGATGATTGCGCTGCTGCTGGCGCTGGTGGCGGGTGTCTTTGCTGGTTCGTGTTACGGTCTGTTTGAGACCGGGCTGGCTTGTGCGCGGCAGAGTTTGCCGCAGCTGTTGGAATATGTTCTGGCTGCGGCTGGCGCGAACCAGGCGGTGCATCTGCTGGCCAGGCCGTCGCGGTCGTAAGGCTGGAAGGATGGGTGGGCAATGATTGGGAGCACTCCTCAAATGTTGTGGGTACGGGCGATGTTGTTGAACGGGCGTGGGCTGCCATTGGATTTTTACCGGATGTTGGAAGCGTATTATCTCAACAATGGTTTGTATGATGCCACCCAGCAGGCGCTTTTTGAGAATGGGATCTGGACGGCCGGGATGAAGGCTTTACGCAACCCGGCGAAAAGAACGGTCGAATTCCATGTGACGCATATCTGGCCCGGTCCACTCGAAAAGGCCTTGCCAATCGTGACAGATAATCAGCGTATCGTGCCGGCGCTGCACAAGGTTTGGCAATGGTCAAACTGGGGCTCTAAAAAGCAATTGGCTGCCCGCTGGTTTGCGCTCTTCGGTGATTGGTTTTGCAAGGTGGCGACTTCGCGGGATGCGGCCGGTAAGATCAGCCGGGTATTTTTGCAGAATATCAAGCCTGAATTGGTGACTGATTTCGAGACGGATGAGCGCGGCAATGTTACTTACATTCGGATCGATATCCCGACCTCATCCGTCACTGGCTTTGGCAAATATCACACGGAGGTCTGGTCTGAGCGGGGTTACCAGTTGTATCTGCATGGACTAAACCCATCCACGCCTGTTAAGCAACTGGGCGCCCCGATCATCTCTAAAGGGTTGGCGGAGTATGGGATTGATTTTGTGCCGTTTGTGCATGCTTCTTTTTTGGATATGGGCGAAAAGCGCGGCCTGGGTGTCTTTGCACTGGCTCTGGATAAGATTGACGAGGCGAACCGCATGGCAACCCGCCTGCACCAGATCATTTTCAGGTACAACCGCCCCACGCTGGCGATCATGGCCAATGGCACAGATCTGAGCGGCCGGCCTTTGCCGCCGCCGAAATTGTCCAACGAGCTGGGCTCGGTCTTTCAGGAACACGATGATGATGTCATGAGCTTGCCTGGGTCTTCCAAGATGGAATACCTGGTGCCCAACCTGAATTACCAGGCGCATCTGGAGGCTATCAATGCCCAAATGCGGGAGCTGGAAGAAGACCTGCCTGAGCTTTCCTACTATCGCCAAAAAGAGTTGGGAAGCGGCATCAGCGGGCGGGCTGTGCGGCTCTTGCTTAGCCAGGCTGTGGACCGGACGATTGAGGCGCGTGGCAATATTGAAAGCGCGATGGTCAGGGCAGATATGATGGCGCTCAGCATTGGGGCGTCGGCTGGGATTTTTCGTGAGATCGGGGCGTATGTTCAGGGTGATTTTGCCCATAATTTTGCTGAACGAGAGGTGATTCCCTTTTCTGCCCTGGAGCAGGCTGAAACGCTGAGCCTGGAATGTGGGGCAGGTGTGCCGCTGGTGACTGCCGCCAGGCGGCGGGGTTGGAGTGCTGCGGAGATCCAGCAGATGGAAGAGGATCAACAGGCGGCTGGGTTCGCGTAAACCGGTCTGATTGTGCAGCAGAACTATTATTTGACGTTACGGGAACGGTAAACCCGGAGGAGTTTGAGCATGGCCGAAGAAACTGTTGTGGAAGAAAAGCCTGTGGCGGCGGCGCAGCTGGCCGGTCTGGATTCAGCAGCGCAGCCGCAGGCTGGAGAGCAGCGCACTTTCTCGCAGGCCGAAGTTGATCGGATCGTGAAGGAACGTCTGGAGCGGGAGAAGTCAGCCCGCGATAAGGCGACGGCCAGGGCCAGGGAAGAGGCTGAGGCGCAAGCCCTGAAAAATAATCAGGAGTGGCAGACTTTGGCTGAGAGAAGCGCACTGCGTGTGAGCGAACTCGTGGCCAGGGTGGGCGAACTGGAGCCCCTGGGCGAGCAGGTGGCGCGTTATAAAGGCGCTCTGGAAAATTCGCTGCTTGCTGAAAAGAGAGACTTGCCCAGGCATGTGCTGGTATTGCTTGAAATGCTGGGCCCAATCGAGCAGATTGAGTACCTGGCGGCACATCGGGCTGAGTTTGGGCAGGGGCGCTTGGATGGTGTGCCTGCCAGCCCGAGCCCCAAGCAGCGGGCTTTGAGTGAAGAAGAACAAGACGCGGCCCGCCGTGGGCAGTCTGCGCTTTACTCGAATTTCTAAGCCCGGCGCATACTCCAGGGTTCAGGCAAATGCTATGACCGCGTGGGCGCCAGTAAAAACGGCCAATGTATCGGCTTGTTGCTGAGCTAGTCTGGACGTTGAGTACGGATCGAAACCATAAATTACGGATGGAGGAAAAAT
>JAPLGT010000161.1:0-49546 GCA_026390035.1 Chloroflexota bacterium | reverse complement strand
AGTGCCGTAATAAAAGCAATAAGTTCATCCGGGTGTTGTACAATTGCTGTGAGCATTGGCATCCTCTGGTTTCTGGACTTGTTCCCAAACTAATCCTACCAGATTTCCAATGCTCATTCTATTTTGGCGAAACTAAAGTTACCGGTTTATTGATGGAAACTGATCTTAGTGAAACCCAGCGGCGCTATGCCGAAACTGTCCGCTCCAGTGCCGAAGCACTGATGGGTTTGCTCAATGACATTCTGGATTATTCAAAAATTGAGGCTGGAAAGCTGGAATTGGAAACGCTGAACTTTGATTTATTGGGGCTGCTGGACGATCTGGCTGACAGCCAGGCTTTGCGCGCCCACAAAAAAGGCTTGGAACTTTTGTGTATCGCCGACCCGGACGTGCCGGCCTGGTTGCAGGGCGACCCCGGGCGGCTGCGCCAGATCCTGACCAACCTGGTGGGCAATGCCATCAAATTTACGCACACAGGCGAAGTCGTCTTGCAAGTCAGCATGCTAAAGCAGGAAAATTCTCACGTCCCAGATCGGATTGTTGAATTGTATTTTTCGATCCGCGACACAGGCATTGGCGTCCCCCCTGAAAAAATTGGCTTGCTTTTTAATAAATTCACGCAGGCAGACGCCTCAATCACCCGCGAATATGGTGGCACAGGTTTGGGCCTGGCAATCTCGAAACAGTTGGTGGAATTGATGGGTGGGAGCATTGGAGCGAAAAATCGGAGCTTGCCAGATCAAACCATTCACCCCCAGGCACTTATCAATACGCAGGATGCGTCCGCCTTAGAACAGGACCCGGCCCACCCTGGTGCGGAATTCTGGTTCACGATCCAACTGGCTCTTCAACCAGATGCCTCAGCCGCCCAGCCTGACGAAATACCAGCCCTGACCAATTTGAACGGCATCCGCATCCTGGTCGTGGACGATAACGCTGCCAGCCTTGAATCCCTCGATATTCGTCTGAGGTCCTGGGGCATGCGCCCAGAGCTTGCCCATGACGGCAAATCAGCACTTCTGGCACTGGCATCCGCCCTGCAGCAAGGCGACTCATTCCAAATCGCGATTTTAGATATGCAAATGCCCGGCATGGATGGCGAAACCCTCGGAAAAACCATTAAGGATGATAAACTCCTGGCTTCAACACACCTGATACTCCTGTCTTCGCTGGGAGAACGGGGAAATACCCGTCGATTTGAGCAGGTTGGCTTCGCTGCCTATCTGGACAAACCGTTACGACACACAATTTTATTGAATAGCCTGGGCAGGATTCTGGCCGGGGAAGCCTCGCCGTCTCAGAATCGGCCGATGCTGACAAGCAGTTCCATCCGCGAAATCTCTCAAATAACCGTAAAAGCCGGAACGCGTATTCTGCTGGTGGAAGATAACACCACCAACCAGCAGGTGGCGCTGGGCATCCTGAAAAATTTTGGCCTTTCGGCTGATGCCGTCGCCAATGGACTTGAAGCATTGCAGGCTCTGACCGATATTCCCTATGACCTGGTGCTAATGGATGTGCAGATGCCCGAGATGGACGGATTGGAAGCCACCCGGCGCATCCGGGATCTTCAATCTGCGGTGCTGAACCACGCTATTCCAATCGTGGCCATGACCGCGCGTGCCATGCAGGCAGACCGCGCGGGCTGCCTGGAAGCGGGTATGAACGACTATATATCCAAACCAGTTAGACCGGCATTATTGTCATACACCTTAAATCGTTGGCTGTCTCCGCCAATGCCGGGTGGAGAAGCTCAATCCGACCCTTCCCAAGCGATGATCCAAATTTTACCGCCAGAGGCGCTGCCCCAACCTGAAACCACCCACCCGCCTGTCTTCGATCGAGCCGGAATGGTCGATCGCCTGATGGACGACGAAGAGCTGATCCAGATCGCCATCACAGGTTTTTTAAAGGAAACTCCGCTTCAAATCCAGACACTGAAAGATTTCTTGGCAAAGGATGACCTGGAAAGCTCATCCAGACAGGCACATACCATCAAGGGATCGGCTGCCGTCCTGGGCGGTGAAGCTCTGCGGGCTATCGCAAACGAGATGGAAAAATGTGGCAATCAGGGTGACCTGGCTGGCATGCGCACACGGTTGGATGAAATGGATCTGCAATTTGAGCGTTTGTTGGATGCATTGAAAAAAGAGTTGTAAATTCCAGATTTATGCATGGTTGGTTCCAAAAGATAATACAGCAACAGATTTTTCAAAATACAGAGTACAGAATGGAGCAATATGCGCATCCTGATTGCGGAAGATAACCTGACCGAACGTACCGTGCTGGCTGGCGTCTTAAAGAATTGGGGGCACGAGGTCAGGACGGTTGATAACGGGTTGAGCGCCTGGGAAATTCTGCAGCAACCAGATGCGGCGCGCCTGGTCATTCTGGATTGGATGATGCCCGGTCTGGATGGGCTGGAGGTGATCAAGCGCGTACGCGCCCTGCCCAGTCAGCAGCCTCCGTACATTGTTTTACTGACCAGCAAGGATGAAAAAAACGATGTGTTTTCAGGGCTAGAATCGGGGGCCAATGATTTTATTCGTAAGCCCTTTGATCGCAATGAATTGTATGCCAGGGTCCGGGTCGGTCAGCGCTCAATCGAACTGCAAACCAGCCTGTACGAGACCCAACAAACCCTGACATATCTCGCCACGCACGATTCTTTAACCGGCATTTTAAACCGGCGCGCCATTCTGGAGCAGCTGTTGAAAGAAATATCGCGAGTCAGGCGTGGTGGCCCAGATGGCTCGCCGCTCGGGTTGACAATTGGTTTTTTTGATATTGATCATTTTAAACAGATCAATGATCAACACGGCCACCAGGCGGGGGATGAAATCTTGAAAGCGTTGGTAGGTATCGTTTCCAAACAGCTGAGAACCTATGATTATTTTGGGCGCCTTGGCGGTGATGAATTTCTGGTGGTAACGCCGGGGGCCAGTGATGCTAAAAGCGAAAATATTTTTGAGCGCTTGGCCAAAAAGATCGCCGCCGCAGAAATCGAAACAGTGGCCGGACAACTTTTCATTTCAATCAGCATTGGAGTCGCCTCGATAGACCCAGAAACTTATGAATTAGATAAATTGTTAGCCAATGCGGATGCGGCCTTGTATCAGGCCAAAAACGCTGGCCGGAACCAGGTGGTTTGGATAAATAAGCCCAAAGACCGGGAAGAATGACTATCCGGACGAGGACCCGATCCCAATCTAAACCATCGCCACATCGCCTGCCAATAAACCAAAATCTGTGGGCTGCCCCATAAAAATACGTATTTACTCACAAGCTCTTCGTTTTGGCACTCAACCATCCTGGTTCTGCTGCTCGGGTGATTAAAAATCGATAGTTTGCCCCCACCAATGTAGTTTTTGCGCTGGTTCTTGGCGCTATTTTCCAAAGAAACTGCGTGTCATTCGGCAGCTATTCGGCACTTATTCGTGATAAAAACACCCACAATCGTCCCTGCAACCCTGGGCTGCGCTTACGCAAAGGCACTCACCAGCGCAAACACACCAAAAATAATGATGATCGCACCAGAAAACCGGTTGACCCAGCGCAGCATACCCATGTTAATTTTCTCCCGCATCAACCCCACCCCACCCGCCAACAGCAGCCACCAGGCCGCCGACCCACAGAAAACCCCCAACACCAAAATGCCCGCGGCAGCATAACTGCCACTTGTGCCAGCCAAACCCAGCCCGGCGAAGATCGCCGCAAACGAGATGATCGTCATCGGATTTGTCAGCGTCAGGAAAAATGTCGAAGCATACGAACCGAACAAACCACTACCGTTCGCCGCAGCCGCCTGAACCGCAGGCCTTGCCAGCAACGTCCGAAGCCCCAGGTAACACAAAAAACCACCCCCAACCAAACGCAGCCAAACCTGCTGACTGACCAGGAAGTTGGAAATAAATGTCAGGCCGAACCCGGCAACACAGCCGTAAAGCGCATCGGCCGTAGCAGCACCCAACCCTGAAACGATCCCTGAAGCGCGCCCATCGGCCAATGTGCGCCGGATACACAATACCCCGATCGGACCCACAGGCGCAGCGATTGAAAAGCCAATCAACAAACCTCGCAGAAAAAATGAACCGTCCATTCAGCCCCCTGCACTCACTTAAACAATAACCAGATCAGGTAAATTGTCAGCCCCAGTACCCAAATAGCGCCCCAGCCGCCCGGATCAGCTGGCCCGCTGCCAATACCTACCGGTTGGATGCGCAGCACTGGCAGATCAGCGCTCTTGCTAACCAGATCGAGATCCGTGATCGTAAAAGGGTTATATCCTTCAAAAAAACCCGCAAAACCGGCATTTTGCAACACCTTGCGAGTAATAAGCAGCCGCTCCGCCGCATCAGTCACTTCTGTCACCAGCCCATAGATCGCGCCAGAGGGTAAGATCAGCTCAACCTGTGGATTGGCGATCAGATTGCGGTACCAATCCGAAGACTGCCGGCCCCCCGAAATACAGTAAACACAGCCATTCTGAATGGCGTAATTCACTGGCGCAAAACGGATCTTGCCACTCTTACGCCCGACCACTTTTAATACCATGATATAGCCAGACAACGGGTTGCCCATAAAGAAACCCAACCCGATCCGGAAGACCGGCACCATGAAAAACTTATTGACAAACCAGAAAAACCTGCGCAAGATGGGTGGCATAAAATCTCCTTGTCGGTTCAGAAATTTATCCCAATTCTACATCAAAAACCAGTCCCAGATTCAGGCTCAACCATCCCACTCTGCGTCTGCAAATAAATGGAAAACCATGGTTTGCCCCGTAGAAACACATCAGCTCTTAGCTGATCACTTCACCATCCTGCATGGGCAGGGCATAACGCTGTCCCCAGGCACCCATGGCATTTAACACCGGACCCAGGGTCTCACCAAGCGCAGTAATGCTATATTCCACCTTGGGCGGCACAACCGCGTAAACCTTGCGGCTGATCAAACCATCCGCTTCCAGGGCGCGCAGCTCAGAAGTCAGCATTTTCTTGGTGATATCCGGAATGGCGCGCTGCAATAACCCAAACCGGTTGGCATTGTTACTGATGGCCCACAGAATGATGATTTTCCATTTTCCACCGATCAAGTGCATGGTGGCAGTCACAGGACAGCGATAAGGGGAAGAGATTTCGACAGAAAGGGCAGTTGTCATCATATTTTTCCATAGTTACTTTTTAGTGCCTAGTTGACAGAAATGCTACTAGGCAATATTATAGCTTCACAATCAAATTCAGAACAGGAGCAAATACCATGGAACAAAAAGAAGTTGCATTAAGCGTTTCAAAGGCTATTCTTAACGGAGAATGGGAAAGTTTATCGGGAATCCTCTCGGATGATTTCAGCTACTCTGGCGATGGCATGGAATTTAATAAACAAGAATATATCGACTTTATGAAGGGTATGAAAAACGGCTTTAGCAATATGAAGATGGAGTTCACCCACGTGATCAATGATGGCGATCAGGTCAGCATCCGCTTCATTACTACCTGCAAACACACCGGCAACTTTATGGGCGCGCCAGCCACAAACAAAGACCTGAACATCGGTGGTATTTTCATCCGCAAGATCCAGGGTAACCAGGTGGTGCGTGAATGGCAGACCACCGACCTGCTCGGGACCATGAGCCAGATGGGTTTTGGTACACTAATGGGTTACTCGCTCTTCAACGTGCTATTTAAGCCAAAGAAGAAATAAGCCAGGGAAATTCCGGGGCAGGTGCTGAGAACATAACGACCCAGGGTCAGTGCGCCCGGGGTCGTTATGGGGAGATGTGGCTGGAGTTTTTCCGCCACATCTCCCCATAAAAAACTCCTATCAATCTGGGAGTGCTGCAACCATCCGCTTGCCGAAAAACCTCCGATGAGCACACCCAGCGGTCCGCATAACGAAAAATCAGCCAGGCAAAAAGAATAACCTGGCTGACCGTGAATATAGCCTCAATTTTATTTAGAACCCCAACCGGTAAGGTTCAGTCTGAATAGGCGTGGTTACAACTGCACCAGATGCGGTCATCAGCACATTCACTTCACTGCGAATACCGATATGACCCAGGTAGACACCCGGCTCCACCGTAACTGCCAACCCCGGCAGCAGCAGGCGCGTATCGTGCGTTTCCCAATCGTCCAGGTTGACACTCTGCCCATGTGGAGCATTCCGCCCCAGGCTGTGCCCCAGACGATGCCTGAAAGCTGCGCCATAACCGCGAGCGCTGATCAGATCCCGCGCCGCTCGATCGACCTGCCAGCCCATCTGAACAGCCCGACTGGTGAGGTATTCCAGTGCCAGGTTGCGCCCGTCCCGCACCACCTCCCAGACTTTAAGATATTCGGCCGTCGGTTCACCCGCAAAACCCACCCAGGTGATATCTGCCATCGGGCGATCTTTCAGACCCGCCCACAGATCGATTAAGACACACTCACCCATTACCAGCGCGCGTTGAGTCTGCGGGTTGGGAGCATAATGCCCATCACTGGCATGGCTGCCAAAAGCCACGATCGGCTCGTGATCAAATTCCAGCGCGTGAGCCTGCAGCGTTTTGACCAGCAAAGCCTGCACTTCCAGTTCAGTCACCGGCTCGCGGGCTAACAGCCTGGCGTGGATCAATTGGAAGGCCAGATCCTTGGCCTCGATCACACCGCGCACGGCCAGAGCATGCGCAGCTTGATCATCCTCGCTCCAGGTCAGAAAGTGCTGCAGCAGGTCAGCGCTCGAAACAACCTTAACACCGCAAGCACGCACATGTTCAAGCGTCCCGGCATCCACAAAACTGACATTGGGAACTTCACCACCGGGGCTGTATTCCATCGCAATCTGCCCGGCGCCGCTCAGCATTTCATGCAGCAGACCATCCAACTGCTCGTAAGAGCCAAAGACCTTGCGCGCGAGGCTTTCGTCTGGCAGAACCTGCAACCAGCTGCCCGCCTCGATGCGATGATGCAGCAAGGTGGGCAGCTGGTTGCAGGGATCAGCAAGAACCAGCGGCGTGTCAGGATGCCGCGCCCCAAGTTCAGCAGTTGAGCCGGAAAGGGGTTCAAACCGCGATTGTCGTATAACAGCCAGCCATCCAGACCCGCGGCACGCACCACAGACTGCAAACGCTCAAGATTGGATTCACTTTTCATGGGATTGGCTTCCTTTGTATATCGTATTTGCTCACGAGCTCTTCATTCTAGCACTAACCATCCTGGTTCTGCTGCTCGGGCGATTAGAAATAGATGGTTTGCCCACGCAAAAAGGCTCTTTCACCCCCTTCCCATTTTTTGGAGAAGGGGAAGGGGTTATGGCCTATACCTGGATACTCGTGAGCAAATTCTGTGCACCAATGCCCCAGGTGAGGTAAACCACCCAGGGCATTGATGCCAGCTTTTGTACTCATTGTATAACCTGGAAACAGGTGGAAAGGAACAGTGCAACCAACAAAACAGCGGTATAGATTTACCCTGATTTTACCAGTGCACCTACCCTTTGGGTCAGCAGCGAACTACGGCCAGGTAACGCCTTTGCCTTGTCCTAAAATACCTCGGCCCATTAAGACACGCTCGTCCAAATCTGTGACTCCGCGTAACAATGAACTCCAGACCGCGAACCACTGCAGGGGGATCATCAAAACAAAAGGAGCCAGCAAAGGATGAATATCGGGATATGCGCCCGCATCAAAAGTCAGAAGGTGAGATCTGCCATCGCACAACTTCTCCACCCTTTCGACTACCGAACGGGATTCGTCCAGACCCTTCAAAATAACGATCGCCGGATGTTCACGATCAAACATTTCCGCGGGGCCATGGCGAAACTCAGTCGCATCCATGAAAGAACCATTTACACGCATGTTTTCCATAAAAACAGTTAAACCGAATTTATACCCAATTCCGTAAAGCGGTCCACTGCTCATTGTATAAATCAAGCGCTCATCAACAAAATCCTGAGCCAACAATTTGGTTGGTTCTTTTACATCTATATATTGGCGTTTAAGAAATTCCGGAAGCGCAAAGAGCCCCTTGATAATTTCTCGGGCCTGCTCACTCCCCTTCAAGCTCGCCACTTCCAATGCAAAGAGGTAAGCTGCCGCCAAAGGCATAATATAAAGAGCTTTGGAATTGTAAGCGATGGTTTCATCCGCTTCTTTACCCATCAAACTATCGGCCTTATCAACAAAAACAATAGTATGTGCCTGTCGGCTTTTTGCATGCCGCAGCGCTGCTACAGTATCTTCAGTCGCCCCGGAAAAAGAAGCCAGGAACACCCAGGCCTTATCGTTGCATAACATTGGGTTACGCCAGATAAAATCGTACGAAGTAAAACAATCCGATGATAAATCTGTAAAACGGTCGAGTAAATATTTCCCAGAATATAGATTTACCCAGGAATTTCCACTTCCCACCCAGTAGATATGTTCAACTTTTTGGTCAACTGCACGCTGGGCCAATTCCCTGATCGTTGGTCCCTGGTCATTCAAGAATCTTTCCAGATCTGGACCTAATACCGGGGCAGTAAATAATTTGCTTTGAATTGCATCTTCAACGAGTTTATCAAGATCCATTTGATTTTCCTTTTCAACTAGAAATTCATGCCGCAATCGCGGATGATTGTTTACGGTAGAACTAATCCAGATCGCGCTCTTCAACACGTGCATACATCATCGCCTGGCGATGATGGGTATAAACAACATGAACAACTCCATCGGCTGCCTGAATGATGGCCGGGTAACTATATTCTCCCGGGGTATCTTCCAGGGTCACTTTATCATTCCAGGTCTCGCCATCATCCAACGAAACAGCAAGACACAGCGGTGACCGCGGTCCCCAAGCCAGGTATCCACCTGAATGCACTACAAGGTCAGCTTCCCTGGCACCGATCATACGACCCAGTTCATAATCGCCGGCTTTTCGCAATTCCTTGAGATTCTCACGGATTGGTACTCGATTTCCGCCGCCATTCTCCACAGTTAGATCACCCTTTGGCCCCAATCCAACCGGATTGTATGCCAACACGATCTTCCCGGATGCCAGGCGAACTACATCGATGCCACTATTTGGATTGAGAAGTTTCGTGGGAATGGGGAGTGTCCAGGATAATCCAAGATCATTGGAGTAAGATTTATAAATAAAACCTTCCCATGAACGCATCAAAGATAGCAGGTTTCCATTTGCCAGCTGAACAACCGATGGTTGATCAAGATAAGCACCGTTTCCAGAAGAATCGATGGTTTTCCAGGTTTTTCCCTGGTTTTTCGATACCATGTATGCAACATCACCCAAACCTTCATATTCCATGGGCAGAATCCAGGTATCTGGGTCCAATATGTGCAGAGGTTTGTTTTTTCCTAATATTCGCCTTCTGACCGGTAATATTTCAAGGTCAGTCCAGGTTTGGCCTGAGTCGTAGCTGCGCTTGAAGAACATTCGGGTGCCGCCATCGCACCAATGACCATAATTCACCGGAGAAATTAGCCAAACAGCGCCATCGGGTCCCATAAATACGCGTGGATTGCCGGCTGCGTGATTAGCAACATTTACCCACACCACGGGCTCGAGCCATTCTTTTGAGCCTTTGGGTAAACGGCTGCCCAAAATCACTGAATCGGACGAGCTTTCCGTCAAGCCTGAATACCAGGCAGAAAGTAAATCACCGTTTGGAAGCTCACAAACAGTGCCAGCGTGGCTGGCAGGAAATTTGTTATTCCCTTTAAAAATGAATGTGGAATACATTATTACCTTTTCCTCACATGAATATTTCCCGAAAAATAGAGCGAAATATTTTTATTTCCGCTATTTAGCTGGAGTAACACAGGCTTTATTTTAAGCCGGTCGTTGCGATACCTTGAACAAAGTATTTCTGCAAGAACAGGAAGATCAGAATAGGAATGGCAATCGAAAGCAAGGCGGCTGCCATGACAACACCATACGGAGTAGGGGCGGCACCGCTATTCGTAGCAGTGAAAACATTTACCGCCAGCCCTGCCGGCAAGGTTTTGACGGTATCTTTCGTTGCAGCAATTAATGGCCACATCAAGCTGTTCCAACTTTTAATAGCCGTGAAGATGATCACTGTGACCACCGCCGGTTTTGTTAAAGGAATGATGATTTTGATGAAAAACTGGAAATTGGTACAACCATCGATCCGGGCTGCGTCATCCAATTCAACAGGTATCTGTGTGATGAACTGGCGAAACAGAAAAATGCTCACAGCGGTTGTCGTCAAAGGAATGACCAAACCAACGTAAGTATCAATCAGCTTTAGAAAGGACATTTCCAAATATAGCTGTGGCATGTAGGCCGCAAAGGGAATCATGATCGTTAATAAAGACAAATTGAAGAGGAAATTTTTTCCCCTAAATTTCAACCTGGCAAAAGCATAACCGGCAGGCAGGCTGATACATAAAACTGCTATCTCAGACAGAATTGTAATGATGATACTGTTTAGGACCCAGTGACCAAACGGGAAACGTTCCAGAACAATTTTGTATTGATTAAGCGTTGCAGGATTGGGAATCCATTGAAATATTCTGGTTACGGTCTGGGTATCCGTTTTAAAAGAGGTGGTAATAATGATGAAAACCGGGGCCGCATAAAAAATAATCACCATCAAAAGTACAAAATAAAGGGAGAAGCTGGTATATTTTCGCATAATTAAGCCTCATCGCCTTTCTGACCACCTACTTTGAATTGAATTAACGTGACGATCAGGATGAACAACATGATCACAGTGGAAGTTGCCGCAGCATCGCCGAACCTGAAGTTTTGAAATGCCATACTCCACATTCTAAAAACCAATGTCGTAGTCGATCCGACCGGGCCGCCTTGTGTCATGATATAAGATTCATCGAACATCTGAAATGAGTTTGCAAAACAAAGCACGGTCACATACAGTGTGACTGGTTTTAAGCTTGGAATGGTGATGTAGTTGAATAATTGCCAACCATTGGCACCGTCAACCTCGGCCGCCTCGTAAAGATCTTGTGGAATTCCCTGCAGGGCAGCCAGGAAAATGATTGTATTAAACCCAACCGACCACCACAAATTCATAAATACAATCGCAAGCATCGCCTGGGTTGTATCGGAAAGAAAGGGTTGGGGGCTGAATCCTAGTTGTAGTAAATAGCTATTAATAATGCCAAAGTTATTGTTATAAATCCATTTCCAAACAATGCCTGCTGCCGCGCTTGAGATCACATAAGGCATCAAAACAAAAACACGCCCAAACACACGCCCTTTAAGTTTTTGATTGAGCAAAATAGCCAACAGCATAGCTAGAATGGTTAAACCAATGGTGACCAAAATTGTATATTCGAAGGTATTGACGACCGCCTTCCAGAAATACTGGTCATTAAACATGCGTATAAAATTGTTAAACCCCACAAATTTGGGCGTACCCAGGATATTCCAACTGGTAAAACTCATGGGCAGAATAGTAAGAGCCGGCAATAAAAAGAAACAAAAAAACAAAAGAAAATATGGCAAAATGAACCAGTATGCATCCAGGGAATTTATATTTTTTCTTTTCATCGGCACCTCTTTTCGAGATTATCTCCTGCCGGTAATGTACCGGCAGGAGACTATCCATTCAAATTACTGCAATTTTATTTATTGAGGCTTAGGGTGCTGCCAAAATATCGTTCACAGCTTTTTCGGCGTTGGCAATTGCATCGGCCACTGAGACTTTGTCCAGCATGACCGATTCCATCATGGTAGTGAAGGGGGAGTTCGGTTGGCGGCCAAATGCTTCAGCTTCTTTTGGAACAGCCGGATAATAGTGGGCAACTGGGACGGAGGCGGAAAAAGCCTGCCAATTCTCTAAGGCTTTGAATTCTGGGGAATTCGCAACACTTAAGCGCACGGGTTGGTGACCAGAGTTCTTGGTCCAATCGAAGTTATGATCCGACATCCACTTGGCAAATTTCATGCCGGCCAGGGTAGCTTCTGGTTTCTTATTGTCGGGGAAGGCATAAACATGCGAGTCAGCCCAACCAGCGGGTTGGTCAAAGACCACGGGGATCTGGGCCGTCTTGTAATGCAAGCCCTCAACCGGGTTGAAATCTCCCATTTCCCATGGGCCTTCAATGATCATGGCGATGGTGCCGTTTTTGAAATCGGTATCTTCGTCTTGTTCAGCCGGGGGATTGACCTTGTATTTGTAAACCAGGTCATACATGAATTGCAATGATTCAATGCCAGCAGGAGTGTTGAAGGCAGCCTTGGTATTATCCGGGGTCAATAGTTCCTGGCCTTTGTGTTGCCAGAGTAATGACATCCAAATGCGGTAAGGCCCACCAGCGGTGTAACCAAGACCGATACCATATTGCTTTTTGGCCGGGTTTGTCAGTTTCTGTGCATAGTCCAACAATTCAGCACCGGTTTTCGGCGGTTTGTTGGGATCAAGTCCAGCAGCAATGAATAGATCAGTGTTGTAGAAGAGAGCCAGGGGGTGCATATCATTCGGAATGGCATACTGCTTGCCTTCCACCATGGTGCCTTGCCACGCAGACTGAATAAAATCGGTAGGATCAATTCCTACTTGCGGGTAAATAGCATCGATGGGCTGCAAAACTCCCAGGCTAACATTCTGAGCAAGGTTGGTCTGGTGCAAGGTGACTACATCAGGTGCAGTGCCGCCTTTGAAGTCCAGAACGAGCTTGCTGTATAAGGTAGCCCAGTCCATTTCAGTCTGCTCAACAGTAATCCCATCTGTATTCTCAGCGTTAAACTGTTTTACAAGGGCCGCCATTGGAACGTTATCGGGGGCACCCAGACCACTCATAAAGGTGATCGTGATGGGGGCAGGTTTTGCAGGTTCAGCTGTCGCAGCGGGGGCCGCCGGCGCAGTTGTCGCCGCAGGAGCTGCCGGTGCAGCAGTCGCTGCGGGCGCAGCAGGTGCTTCTGTCGCCGCAGGGGCAGCGGGTGCACAAGCAGTGATGATCACTGCCATTACCACGAGCAATGTTCCTAAACTAAATAACTTGCTTTTCATTATTGTTCCTCCTTGGGTTATTGCAACACGTTGAAGCGCAATATTTACGATCGGAAATTGATGCTTTCAATTTACTTTTATGTCTTCACCTCCATTGGGTTCCAGTTGTCTGTTTGGAGACAGAATATTGAGTTCAGACGTGATCAGAATTAGGGTTAGTCCATATTTACCATTAGCTTAATGGTATCTGGCCCGCCAAATAACTTAAACACATCCAGATAATCTTTTAGCGCAATATTGTGCGATATCAGATTATCTACTCGTACAGTTCGACTGGCTAACAGTTTAACGGCCTTGCCCGTCGCAAATTGGTTATTATATGAACCCATGATATGCAGCTCGGCATCATTAACATAAAATGGATTAACCTCGATAAGTTTGTCAGAAGGGGCACACCCAAACCACATGACTGTGCCGGCTCTGCGTGCGTAATAAACTGCCGGACCTTGCAGCTTCGGACTTCCAGCTACTTCGAAGACCACGTCCGCCCCGATTTTTTGAATTTTGCGTAATTCTGCGTCCACGTCCTGGGTAAAGGGATCGACAACATGCGTGGCCCCATTCTCAAGCGCAGCTTTGCGCCGCCGGAGAATGGGTTCACTCACGATCACATTAGCAGCACCAGCGCGGGCAGCTAATTGGGCGATCAGGTTACCCATCCCGCCAGCGCCCAGCACCAGCACGGTATCGCCAGGGTGTATCTGAGTCAGTTCAACACCGTGAACTGCACAGGCCAAAGGCTCACAAAAGGCAGCTTCTTCAAAACTGAGCTGATCCGGAATTGGATAAACATTACTTTCAACCATCACGCAGTATTCAGCATCCGCGCCATCGATATGCACACCCATAGACGAGAGGTTCGCGCAAAGATGTTCCTTACCCATGCGACAATAGTCACACTGATGACATACGCGGTTGGGGTCGACTGTAACCCGGTCCCCGAGTTTAAAATTTTTCACGCCTTCGCCCACGGCTGCGATAGTTCCAGAAAATTCATGCCCAATAATGACCGGGTAATTTGCCGGATACGCACCCACAAACAAAGAATGATCCGTTCCGCAGACACCGCAGGCTTTGATCTTGATTAAAACCTCTCCCATTTTGGGCTGCGGAATATCCATCTCAACCATCTTTACATCACCTGGGGCATAGATAACAGCTGCTTTCATAATCTCTTCCTTTTTTTGATTGGGTTATGGTGACAATTGGGATTACTAATTTGCGAACTCCCAATAAGACATTGCCGGCGAAAGACTACCCTGAACAAGTTTTTCAAAATCCTGGCTGTTAGCCGGGCGCGGGCTGGCACAATCCATTCCAGGGCGGTTCACCAGCTCCATCACTTCAGTTAGATCACTTACGCCCAAGGACGCCAGGCCGTGTGGTAAACCCAGATCGCTGATCAGGTTACGAACACATGCAGCGGATTTTAAAGCGGCTTCGCGCACACTCAAACCATTCACGTCCTCGCCCATCAAACGCGTAATGTGAGCATATTTTTCCGGATTGGCGACACAGTTAAATTCCATCACCGCTGGTAAAGCCAAAGCAACACTCAAGCCATGCGGCGTGTCATAAACTGCCCCAACGGCTTCGCCAATGACATGCGCAAGAGAGGTATCCGACTGAGTAATTGCCATCCCAGCCAGAGTATTTGCCCAGAGCATCTTTGAGCGCGCTTCAAGATCGCTGCCGCAATAAACAGCCTGGCGCAGATAATGGGCGGCCAACTGGATCGCTTCGACTGCGTAAATATCTGTTGCCACCGTCGCAGCGCGACAGGTGTAGGCTTCTATTCCATGGGTCAAGACATCCATACCCGTAGCGGCAGTGATCGCTGGTGGAAGACTGACAGTCAGCAGCGGATCAAGAATGGATAAAGTCGGGTAGAACTGGTGCCGCGCGAAACCCTCTTTGCGATGTTGTTCATGG
Organism: Chloroflexota bacterium; assembly: GCA_026390035.1. Classification (GTDB taxonomy): domain Bacteria; phylum Chloroflexota; class Anaerolineae; order Anaerolineales; family Villigracilaceae; genus UBA5195. The sequence goes on along the minus strand of JAPLGT010000161.1, from coordinate 34,642 downwards.
TCACTGATCACAACAAATTGAGTGGCTTCTGAACCTGTGCCAGCAGTGGTTGGAATGGCAACCATCGGCAGAGGCCGCTGTATGATTGGCTGCCCCTCAAAGATTTTCCATATATCCGCATTATCGACAGCCACAACCGCGATTGCCTTGGCAACATCCATCGGACTGCCACCACCCAGGCCAATGATCACATCACATTTCTCTTGTCGCGCCAAATCTCTGCCACGGTTAACGATCTTGCGGTCAGGATTGATGTTCACTTCATTAAAGATAATAGGCGTGACACCATTTTTCTTCAACATATCAGCCGCTTTATCAACAAGACCAGCCAGGCTGTTCCCAGAATACGAGACAATCATAGCGCGCTTACCTAACACCGCAACTTCTTCACCCAGAGTTTCAAATTTACCAATCCCAAAAACCATCTTGGTTGGGAAAAAATAATCAAAATTTTTCATTGGTGATCTCCTGTTGTAGTTGATGCATTCTGACTAGATTTTTAAAAAGAACAAAAATTAAGGCGTTTGGTTTACTGCATCCACATTCGCTTTTTCGAACGTGGTAGCAACCGTTATTTTGACGTTTTTTTGCGATAAGCATTCCAGGTATTCCTGATTCTCAAATTTATCCGTAACCACCTGGTCGATAACATCCCACGGACAGACCTTGTACGGAGCTGTCTTCCCAAATTTTGAAGAATCTGTCACTACAATCAATTCATCGCTATTTTGGATCATGAGCTGCTTTACCGGCACTTCTTCAAGTACAAAGTTGAAAATTCCATGCTCTTTATGGGCGGCATCGATGCCCAGAAATGCCTTTTTGGCAGTTATATTTTTAAGTATATTTTCAGTATAAGGACCATAGGCCGAATAAAAAGATTTTCTAATCGTCCCCCCCAGCATCACGACAGAAATATTCGGCGCAGGGCAAAGTTCCTTCGCAACCAACAGATCACAAGTGAATACAGTTAAATTTTTCAGTTGTGAGCGTTTAAGAAAATATGCGATTTGAATACTCGTTGTTCCTGAATCCAAAATAATTGCATCACCATCACACACCAAACTGGCTGCCGCGGCGCCAATGGCCCGTTTACGTTCATAATTTGCATATACTTTTGTTTCATAAGCCGGCTCAACCGCAGCGTCCAAGAGACCAGTACTAAATGAACCGCCATGGTCAAGTTTTATTAAGTTTTGTTCAGAGAGAACTTTCAAGTCGCGCCGGATAGTTGTTTGGGTAACATCTAATAAGCGGGCAAGCTCGTCGTTTTCAACATAACCGCGCTCACCAATTAGTTGCAAAATTTGGGCCTGTCTAGCAACTCGCAACATTAATATACTCCAAAAGAACACAAAAGAACATTTAATTGAGTTTTTACTTTCTTTACTATATGATATAATTTTGATTATGTCAAGAGACCAAGTTTTCACAGCCTGATCATCTTCGGACATGTCACTGGAAACGGGAAATTCGAGCGCAGCAACCTGCATCCTATGACAATTTTCAATCATCAAAAAAAACCTTCATCGCCATCTCACCATGATTGTGGAAAAAAATAAAATCTCACCATTCAAAAATGGTGATTGATAGAAACGCGCAATATCCATTCAAAAACTAAACAAAACGGAGATAGGAATTGAATCTTTCTGGAATCATCACAGCAGGTGTTACGCCATTGAGCCCTGACGGATCTGAGCTAGCCCCAGAATCCGTTTTTTCTACCTATTATCGTTTCCTGATTGAGCGCGGGATAAATGGCCTATTAATCGGTGGTACAACCGGCGAAGCGCCTCTTTTAACCCTGGCTGAGCGTAAGACACTTACAGAACGCGCAATCGGAATTGTCTCGCATGCTATTCCGGTAATCATTAATGCAGGCTGCATCTCCACTGCTGAAACTGTAGAATTAGCCCGGCATTCTGCTTCAGCAGGGGCCGAGGGAATTGCAGTGATCACACCCTATTTTTTTCATTACAACCCGGCTTCTATGGAAAAACATTACCGGACAGTGGCTGAGGCAGTACCATCCTTACCCGTTTATCTTTACTACCTTCCCGAATTTGCTCACAACGACATCTCAGCAGAACTATTGCATAAGCTGCTCACTTCTTGCCCCAACATTGTTGGGATAAAACATTCCGATGCCGATATGGTGCACCTGCAAGAATATCGCAGGGTAGCTGGGAGGGATTTCGCTCTCTTAAGTGGGGATGATTCTGTCGAATTTGCTTCGCTTGCGCTGGGCGCCAATGGCTGCGTATCCGGAAAATCATCAGCCTTCCCTGAATTGCCGGTCGCCCTATTTCGAGCATTTTCTTCAGGCAACCTTGTCGAGGCGCGCCGGATACAAGTCCTGATCGATGATTTGGCCGAGGCGATCGATGGAGCGCCAGGCATGGGACTTGCTTATTTCAAAGCCAGTTTAAAATACCGGGGGATTGACGTAGGCTCAGTTCGGCAACCCTTGCTGCCGCTTTCCAGCGTTGAATACGAAGCCCTGGTTTCTGATTTGAATGAACTCAGTCAAAAGGGAAATCTCGATTTACTGTTGAGATAATCAGGGAACTGCTTTGCCTCTATGTAGAGCCAACCAGCCTGAATATCGATCTGGCCAAGCATGACTCAACAATAATGCCATCCTGCAGCATGAAAAAGTGATAAAAAGCGATGACCCACTATCCTTCTCAAGACCTGTTAACGCGTCCTGTCTGTATCATTGGCAATCTATGTGTCGATCTAATTATCCGCAATGTTCCTGCCATGCCAATTTGGGGCCAGGAAGTAAATGGCAGCTCCCATGTATTGGTTTCTTCAGGACAAACCGGCTACACAGCTTTTGCTCTCTCCAGACTGGGAATTCTGACCAGTGTGGTTGGCAGTGTCGGCGAAGATGCCAATGGAAAACAGGTGATCGAAGATTTAAAATCGTATGGCATCGATACTGCGGGTGTGATCACCGTCCATGGAGGTCAAACTGGTATCTCTGTCGCTATCGTTCGCGACGACGGCGAAAGAGCTTTTGTTTCCACCCTGGGAAGCTCACAAGATTTCAACGAATCAATGGTGCTGGATCAATGGGACAAACCCAGCGAAGCATCCATCGTCTGCCTGGTAGGTTTATTCAATACGCCTAATTTGACCTTAAAATCTGCGGCGCGGTTGCTGGCAAAAGCACGGCAGGCGCACAAGCTCACCATGCTGGATACCGGCTGGGATCCGCATAATTGGCAAGCAGATACTATCGCAGGCCTGCAAGAAATACTAAGCCAGACGACCCTTTTCATGCCAAATTTCGATGAGGCTCGCGCAATCACAGGGAAAAATACCCCTGAAGAAGCCGCGTTAGCACTGCAGAAATTTGGAACAGAAATCGTCGTAATTAAGTGCGGCGGCGAAGGCAGTTATTGCCGGCAGGGTGACCAAACATTTTTTGTTCAGCCTCGTCAAGTAGATGTTTTCGATGCCGTTGGCGCCGGGGACACTTTTAATGCTGGTTTTATATTTGGATTACGCCACGGTTGGTCATGGCAGGCCTGCCTGGCATTCGGTAACACAACCGCCTCTATCTATATCTCACGTAACACCAACCGTTGGCCCTGGTTGGATGAGGTCGTTTCGACCGCAAAGTCCAGTTACCCTTTTATCCCGGAGATAAACCCATGATTGATTTCCATACACACCCGGTAATGATTAAAGAACTTATCGATAGCGATCCTGAGTTGGACCGCAATATCCATTCAAAGTTTGGTTTCCATTTTCCTCCACAGCCACTCGAGTGTTTCACCCTGGAAATGGATGAGGCTGGAATTGACCAGGCTGTCTTACTTCCAATTGATGTGACAACTGCTCACGGATGCAAAATCGTATCCAACGAACAAATCGCCGACCTGGTTGAAAGAGAACCTCGCTTTATCGGTTTTGCGTCGGTGGACCCCAATCTACCCGAAGCTCCGGCCCAATTGGAAAGGGCCATCCGGCAGCTTGGTCTACGCGGCCTAAAACTAGACCCGAGTTTCCAATGTTTCTACCCAAATGACCAGGAACGTGCCTATCCCGTTTACCAAACCTGCGCCGAACTGGGCATCCCGGTGCTAATGCACGCGGGTCTTAGTTGGGTACCATCGGGGTTAGCCAAATTTTCACAGCCTCTGAACCTTGAAGAAGCTGTACAGGCTTTTCCGACCGTAAATTTCATCCTGGCGCATTTTGCCTGGCCATGGGTAAATGAAGCTGTCATGCTGGCTGTAAAATATCCAAATGTTTACCTTGATACCGCCATTCTTTACAGCGGCACACCCAAGAATACATTCCAGAAAATTCTAGCGGAGCAAGTGGGCCTGGACGTTTTGGAGCGCAGCTTATTTAATAAAATCGTTTTCGGAAGTAACTACCCAAGAGTTGACATTCGACGAACGGTGCGCGGAATTTCAGCACTGGAAATCAGTAAATCATTGGCCAAGGCCATCTTTGATGGTAATGCCCGGCGTTTATTAAACATGGAGGCGGTTGTATGAAATCCATCTTACATCGGATCGAAATCCAAACTCGGCATGAGATTGAGCTGATCAATATCACAAAAAATGTACACGATCTGGTTGAAGCCTCTGGTGTGAAATCGGGAACGGCATTCATACTCAGCTTGCACACTACCACAGCCATCACTGTCAACGAAGGCCTGCCAGATTTGGAGACAGATATTTCCGATCTCATCCAAAAGATCGTCCCGGACGACAATCATTATAAACACGCCCGCTACTTACCTTCAGATGGACAGATGGCTGTCAACGCATCCTCCCATTTACGAGGAGCGCTCTTAGGGTTTCAGGTATTTTTCCCGATTGAAAACGGCAAGCTGGTAACCGGTTCTCGCCAAACCATGTACTTCGTCGAATTAGATGGTCCCCAGTACCGCACTTACGTAATCCAGATTCTCGGTGAATAGAATTTAAAATGGATTAACGTTCATTTTTTCCATTCCCAGCATTGGCTGCTCTTCCCCTGCAAGATTCTGATCGATTTTGCAGGGGAAATTTTTGCCAAAATCCGAAGCTGGCTATTTCAACGTTGCCCGCAGCATGCTTGGCTTCAGCATGGGCCTAAAATCATCGGTGTTTGAGTGCAGTCTAAAGTTCCGGGAACCACAGCCCATATTCGGCTTAGAATTGAAAAATTTTGGTTTGCCCCGAACCAAGTTTGACTCTCTGCCAATCGCCAGGATTTTATTGACTGCAGTTCCACAATACCGTATAATATATTTATAATTTGGAATTACATTCCACCATAATGAATATTATTTAACAAACGGACCCTCCAGCATGGTAAATTCAATCATCAAAGCCTTAGATATTCTGTCTATTTTTAGCCCAACCCAACCCAGAATGAGCCTTGCCACAATCAGTCTGAAAATGAATTTGCCAAAAAGCACCGTACACAACCTGCTCTCCACCCTCACCAGCCGGGGTTTTATTGAACGCGTTGACAATGACCAATACTCACTGGGCACAGCCGTCATTGTGTTGGGGCAAGCAGTACGGGTAAATGTTGAACTCCGTGATCGCGCGGCTCCACTGCTGAGCGAGGTGGCCGGCATCTGCCGAGAATCAATCTATCTAACCGTCCGCGAAGGGGATAACTTGCTCTATATCTATGCCATCGAATCGCCTCGCCGGCTGCTCGCCCGTACATCCATTGGCGACAGGGTGCCGATGCACTGTACCGCCAATGGCAAAGCGATCCTGGCATACTTACCTGAAAACGAGTTAACCGCCTTTATTGAAAACACGCGCTTGCCGGTTTTCACACCAAAAACAATTTCTGATCCAGACGCTCTTCGACAGGAACTGGAGCTTACAAGAACCCGAGGCTATGGCCTCGACAATGAAGAACATGAACCAGGTACTTGCTGTGTTGGCGCGCCAATATTCGACGCCAATGTTAGCCTGGTCGGTGCATGCTCAATTTCGGGCGATGACCCACATATTATTGGTGAGCGCCTGCCTGAACTGAGTACATTAATTAGAAAGACAGCCCAAGAAATATCGCGTCGCATGGGATTTGTACCATCTGCCCCATCACAGGTATTTCCTTTATCCTGAAATCACTTAAGAGGAAAAAACAATGCCAAATATCAAACAATTTTCGGGTCTCATTTGCCCAATATTGACCCCTTTTGATAACCGTGGGCAAATCGATACCCTAACTACCCGCCGCCTGGTCGATTTTCTGATTGACAAAGGCGTGAACTGCCTGCTACCTGCTGGAACCACCGGCGAAGGGATGTTGCTTAGCCTGGATGAAAGAAAGCAGCTGGCCCAGATTGTTGTGGAGCAAACCGCGGGACGCATCGATATTATGGTCCATACCGGCTGCATCACCACCGCCGATACGATTGAATTAACCTTACATGCCCGCTCGCTGGGTGCCGATGGGGTCTCCGTCATCACACCTTACTTCTATTCGTATGACGATGATGCTCTTTTTGCTCACTATTACGAAATCGCCCGGGCGGTCCCAGATTTGTCCGTGGCGGTTTACAGTTTTCCGGGCAATGCCAAACAAGAAATCTCAACCAGCTTACTGCAAAGACTGCGGACCGCCGCACCAAACATTAATGCCATTAAATTGAGTGATGTAAACCTGATCCGTTTTCAAGAATATGTTCAGGAAGGCGGTGAAAGTTTCAGCGCGTTATGCGGTGTGGATGCGCTGGCATTGCCTGCCCTCAGCATCGGCGCAAAAGGACAGGTCTCGGGAAATTCAAATGTGTTCCCCGAACCATTCTGTAAACTCCGCGATGCTTTTGCACAAGGAGATCTGGAAGAAGCTGGCCGGCAGCAGATAATCATCAATAAAATCCGCGCAGTATTAAAAGATAATCCGGTATATTTTAAAGCTGCCATGCGCCTGCGAGGCATTCCGATGGGTGGGCCTCGGCTGCCAATGCGCGAACTAAAACCTCTGGAAATCGAAGCCATGCAAACCGGGCTTCAAAATCTCGGATTGGTTATCCAATAAGACCTAATTCATATTCAAAAAAACCTTCAGGACCCTTTTTATGACTATCTCACACAAAACATCCGATCTAATCCAGAGTTACTATGACCAGCTGGAACCTGAAACACAGCAGCACCTTGATCTGGCAGTTGACAGATTGGTGGAACAAAAATTAAAAGGCGGCAAGGTGATGGTGATCACCGGCAGTGGGCCAAACCTTCATGAAGGCGTCACAACGCTGATTGCCGAACTGATGAAACTCGGAATAGTGGACGGCGTCTCCACCAGTTCTGCTGTCATCGCACATGAATTGGCTGGTACTTTGGACCAGGTCAAGCGCATCGACGGAACAAAACTGGGGCTTTCGCCTGAAAACTTACCCAAGGGTAACGTCTTTGAATTTAACGTAATGTCAGAAGATTTGCTAAACCAGATGCGCCAGGAAACCACGCTGGATGATGATTTACTGGCTGCAGGTAGCAAAATTGACGGCACCGTGATTACCAAAGCAGCGGGTAATATGGCCTACCCAATGGGCTTACGTTCTGAGCGTGTCGCCAAGGAAATCCTCGGCATTGCCAAAGCACATGGCTTGCCATTTGAGGCAGTTGCCGGGTGGGGTGCAGACCCCCATACCATGATTGGCGCGGGGGCCATCCATGGCTTGCCTGTTCTGGTCAGTGTACCGCAATTAATCGGTGGCGGCGGGGTTGGCCTGGCGATTGGCGATAGCATCTCGATTAGCGAACGCTCAATGCGCATGGCTCAAATGATAGATTCATCCGCTGTGCTGATTGAATCCGCAATTGCCCTGACCCAGGAGATACACGATGGCCCATTTGAAACTTATACCGGTCATGGTATATGGGCCAACTGGGATGGCTATCCTACCACCCGGCTTGAGAATAAGACCTTGATCCGAATTGACATGGACCCCAACCTGAAACGGGCCTGGGATATGCAGCGTTCCGATGCAACCGTGCAGGCTGCGATTGATAAAGGCCTTCCTAAAACGAAATTAACCGGCATTCCATTCCGAATGGAAATGTCGGGTTTTGCGCGCCTTGAAAACAGTCTCCCATTAGTGGGAGATATCGGAAGCATCTGGCCTATTATTGCCTGGAAAGTCTCTCAAGCGCTTGGCATTGAACTTAATTTTATCAGCCACCCCCAGCAAACTACCGAAGGGCAGGCAATGCGCGAATGGATTGTAAATTACGTTCAACCCTTTAACCGGTCAGCTATGCTTCAGTACAGCCGGACATTCAGGAGGAATCAATGAATATTATAGGAATCATCCCTGCTCGCTATGGATCAACGCGGCTTGAAGGCAAACCCCTTAAAGATATTTGTGGAAAGCCCATGATCCAGTATGTTTATGAAACCGTATTAAAATCGAAATTACTCACACAGGTGATCGTGGCAACCGACGACCAGCGCATCGTGGATGCGGTAGAAAAATTTGGAGGTAAGGCATGCCTAACCTCCCTGAACCATACTACTGGCACAGATCGAATTGCTGAAGTCGCTAAAGATATTCAATCTGAGATTGTCGTAAACATCCAGGGGGACGAACCATTATTGGATGTCCGCATGATTGACGAAGCTATTCGCCCGTTGATCTCAGACCCAGATTTGAATGCTTGCACACTCTGCCGCCCAATCACGAAAGCGGAAGACCTTCAAAACCCGAACGTAGTGAAAACTATCTTTGATAAAAACGGGAATGCGCTTTATTTTTCCCGTTCGCAGATACCGTATCCACGTAAGGTGACAGGTCTGCAGGCTTTTGAACATATTGGAATTTATGTTTATCGCAAGAGCTTTCTGATGCAGTACATTCAGATGCCACCCACCCCCCTGGAAGTAGCTGAATCCTTGGAACAACTTCGTATCCTTGAAAACGGTACCCAACTCAAAGTGGTTGTTACAGCTTTTGATTACAATGGACTGAGTGTGGACACTCAAGAAGACTTGGACAACGTGCGCCTGATTGTAGCGAGACAGATGGGAATATCTGACCAACGTTGAGATTACACTTTTTAGCGCCACCATGTTGAACTGATTCGTATTTACCCACGCGCTCTTCGTTTTGGCGCAGAACCATCCTGGTTCTGTTGCTCGGACGATTAAAAATCGATGGTTTGCCAGCGCCAAAAGGCTCTTTCAGCCCCGGCCCGCTTTTGAGAAGTGGGCCGGGGGGATGGGTTATCACCTAAAACTCGCACCCCGCAAGTAAATACACCGATTCAGCCAGCTGGTAAATAGCGCTGCACAGAACTTCTTCGAATAAAGCACGGTGATGGCAGACATCACCTGTTCCATAAACTGGCGCTAATTACTCACCGGCAACCGGGTTCGAATCTAAATCAACGCAAAGCGCACTTTCTAATCCTTACGTATCAGGAACATCCCACAGGAAAACATAAAATGATTATTTCCAGTATCGAAAATGCTCTCGAACAGGTTCTGAAGAACCCCAGGCTTGAAAAAGCATTAAAGTTTCTTCGAGATAGCAATTTGAACGATTTACCGGAAGGTCGATTAGAAATTGACGGCAATAATATTTTTGCCATTGTCCAAATCTACCAAACCAAACCGGCAGAAGCCCAGCTGGAATTAGAAGGACACAAAAAATATATAGACATCCAGTGTGTAGTAAATGGTCAGGAAATTATTGGCTGGGTGCATATTGATCGCGTACAGATCACCAGCCCTTACGATGAAACCAAAGACGCCTGGTTCGGCAATTTCCCCGTTGAGAAACTAACCTTGCTGCGGCTCTCGGCAAAACAGGTTGCGATCTTTTTTCCAACTGATGCTCATGCCCCCCAGGTAGCTGATGGAATACCCGTTCTCGTAAAAAAAATAGTAGTGAAAATTGCTACAGAAATAGCAGGCTGAAAGGCATCAAAATCATTTCCCCACAGTAATTTATTGACTAAATTCTGATCTAAAAATGGATTTTCATGCAGCCTGCTTTATGATTGAAACATCATAAAGTAGGCTTTCGTCTCGAACAATTTAACCTGCTGATCTGAAAATAATCTGGGAATTACTGCGATGCAAGAAATCCTTGGAATATTCGGCGGTACTTTTGATCCACCCCATCTGGGTCACTTAACCCTGGCCGCCAAAGCATTTAAAGAACTACAACTTACTCGGCTACTCTGGGTGCCAACGCCCCGTGCTCCGCACAAGCTCAACCACCGGATATCGGCTCCGCATCATCGTATTGAAATGCTAAAACGCACAGTCGAGAACAACCCCGGATTTGAAATTTCGACCATCGAAATAGACCGCCCGGGCCCAACCTTTACGCTGGACACAATCAACTTGTTAAAAGTCCAATATCCCGGCGCGCGCTTGGTACTTTTGATGGGCAGCGATCTGCTCCCAGGCCTACCCTATTGGAAAGGTTCGCATGCGTTGATCAATTCTGTAGATAGAATCGGCGTTATGCACCGGCCTGGTCACAAAATTGATTTAATAACCCTGGATCAAACCCTGCCCGGCCTGGCAGCCAAATTAGTTTTATTCGATAATTCCCCGCTGGAAATCTCATCAACATCCATTCGCCAACGCATCACATCATCTGGGGATTATTGCTATCACTTGCCAACCAGCGTTTGTGATTACATCCAAAAGAATCAACCATATTCCCAAGTTTAGATTCTTTATTGATTGGCCTGTTTATCACCCATGTACCTTCAACTCCCTTTTTTAGGCCTTGATCTTCATTTTCTTGTCCTGTTTTAGTTGCCAGCCGACCCCACCACCAGCTGCGTTTTCTTTTCAGCCAGGCCGATCGAGGCAATTGCGCCGGCATTGAAGGCCAGGAAGTCAGATTCGACCCCGTCGCTGAAAATAACACCGCCATCCGGCATTTCCGATTCAATCTCCAGCCAGGCCTGCGGTGAGATTTGCCCACAAGCAATCGTCGCACCAGAAGTCTTGCTAAGGAAAGGTTCGCGCACCACAAAGATCAACTCGTCGGCTTCCCAATCCAGGCGAAAAGGCGGCAGGCTCTGACCTTCGCCTGAAAAACCGCTCAGCAGCCCGTTGGCCATATTAAACAGGCTGCTCAACCAGCCGGACGACCCAACCCCGGTGGAGACAATCACCCCACTGGATGATTGGTGCTCCTCGCGCCCCTGTGCACGGATCAGGTAGCGCGCCGAGGTGTGGGTACGCACCCCTATGAACAGATCATTAAAAGCCAGCAGCGATTGGCCATCCTTCAGGCGCGCCTCGGCCATGCTGATATGCCGGGCAGTAAAGCGCTTTTTCAGTACCTGGCGGGCAATCTGCGGGACCTGTACCACATTAAAAGGCAGCAAGATGCCATCAATCTGAGCCGGGTTAGGATTGACAGCGATGATCGGCTGGCCATTCAGATATTTGGCGGTATTGACCACCAGCCCATCAATCCCGATCGTGACCAGCACATCGCTCTCTCCAAAGACAAAATTCGGTAAAAAGCCGCGTTCAATTTCCTGGAACTTGGTGATGCGCGCAAGTTCCGTGCGTAAATACGCCAACGCGGCCTGGTAGCTATCGTGCTCACGTTCGTAAAAGGAAAAATCGCCGCCGCTGTGCTCGAGGTAAAACTTGGCCTGCCCGCGGGTATTAAAACGCTCTACCAGCCCTTCCAGGCGGGTTTTGCGAGTCACGAGTACAATTTTCTCGTAATCCACTTTACTCCCGGCTGGCCTGGGTAGTCTCTTGCATCAAGGTTTGCAGCAGCTCAGAAGAGATGTTTAGATTACGGATTTTGGCTGCATTCCCGGCTAATTCCTTGAAGGCCATACTAACCATGCGGCGCGGATCAGCTGACTGCACGGTCAACATCTGGATCACATCCGGCGCCAGGCCCTGGAAAGCCTTCAGGGATGCCTGGATGGCATAAGCCTGTGAATCGGCTTCAGTGCGCGCATTTTCAGCGCGCGCGCTCAGCAGGTTTTTACGCTCATTTTCCAGGGCAATTGCACCTTTCAACTTGGATTGGCGCACCTGCTGTTCCTTAACTTCCACCGCCAGGTCAGCCTCGATCTTGGTCTCACGGATCTGGCGTTTTTTCTCTTCAACCGCGATCTCGGTATTCAGTTCATTCTCTTTGATACGGCGCTCCTGCTCCACCGCCGAATTACGCCGGTCATAAATGGCCTGGTCGGCGCGCCGCAGCAGATCCTCACGCGCTTCGGCTTCAAGCGCGCGTGCCATTTCCGGGATCGGCCGGATGGCCTGGATGGAGAGCGCCAGCAGCTCCACCCCCAGGGTGGTGAGCGCATCGCTGCCCGCGAAGCGCTCAAAGACAGATGTGGCAATCGATTCTGAGGCGTAGATGGCTTCACGCAGCGGCAGACGCTGCACATCTGCGCGCAGCTGCACTTGCAACAGATTGATCAGGCGCTGCTGCAGTTTTTGCGGATCTTCGGAGACATATTTCTCGGCACCCCCGTTGACGGTGTAATTGAGCAGTTGGGCCAACTTCTGCGGCTCTTTAATCCGGAAAGTGAGCTGCCCCTGGATGGTCAGCGCCTGAAAATCAGCGCTGATTTCATTATAGATAAAAGGTACATCCGCACTGCCAACCGGCACAACCACCAGCGAAGTGGATGCCTTGAAATAGAAAAACGCCAAACCTGCACCAGAACGCACCAATTTTCCGGCACTGTACTGCATGACATAGTGCGAAGGCGATGTTTTGATATAGTTAATCCCGAGCATATTTTGATCTCCTATTGAACATGTATTACCGGACCAAAAGTAGGCAGAAAGTACAATAATTCAGTCAAAACCTGAAAAATAATAAGCCATTCCAACTCAACAGGCCGCACTTGTGCGCCGGGTCTTTGATATCAGACGCCATTCTGCCAGGGAAGCGCTCCTGTGCGGGGCACCTATGCACAGATGGAACAATTTAATCATGGTCAGCCAATAAGAGCAAGCCTGACAGCCGCATCCAATGAAATCTTCAGGCCAGTTTGCCATAAATCATCGAATTCAGCTTCGGAAAGCGCCGCCCGGGCCTGCTGTAAGCTCAGTGTGTATGGCTTTTCGAGTTCCGGTTCAATTTTGAGCCCGATCGATCCAGCCAAAGCACTGGCGGCTGCCAGCAGCCTGACCGAGCCAGGTACATCTTCTTGCTTCAACGCGATCATCGCAAAACCGATCAGGTTGTAAACCGCATAAGATTTGATGTCCGATTGGTGCGAGGTGGTCAGGCCCTCTGTAAAAGCAGCCCTCGCAGCCTCAATTTGGCCTTGGGCCAGGGCCAGCAAGCCCAGGTAACAATGCAGTAATGATAGACCCACCCGGTAATCCAGGGCCCGGCCCAAGATCAGGCTTTGCTGATAATAATCATTCGCCTCAGCATAATGCTCAAGCTGAAAAGCCGTGATACCCAGTGCACTCAGCGAAATCGACATGGCATATTTATCATTCGCCGCGCGACTCTCCGCCAGCGATTCATTGTAATACTTTTGCGCAGTCTCATAATCATTCTTTAGAAAATATATATTCCCCAGGTTGTTATACGTAATTGTGATCGAACGCCGGTCGCCAATCTCGCGATAAAACGCCTGTCCTTTCTGCCAAAAACCTTGCGCAACCGCATAATTGCCTTCGAAATAATGGATGGTCCCCGAATTGCTAAAAATGGTGGCACTCCGGCGCTTGTCGCTCAAATCCCTCGAGATTACCAGGGCCGCGGCGAAAGCTTTATGGCTTTCAGAATAGTTACCCTGCTCGCCATTGATGGCAGCCACCATCAAAAGTGAATCGACCTCCTGCTTTTGGTCGCCCAACTGGCGCGCCAATTCCAACCCGGCCTGGGTGTATTGGCGGGCGGTTTCAAAGTTACCCATGCGCCAGTAGACACTACCAGTCTCGCTGATGGCAGAACACAGACCGGCAGTGTCTGCTGCCTGGGTGGACAGGCCGCGCGCTTTTTCAAGCCACTCCAGCGCCGGCTGATATTCTCCGCGCTGCTCATGCCACATACCCAGATTAATCTGCGCTTCAAGCAGCATGTGCGCCAGCTTGTTTTCTTCTGCCACCCTTAACGCCTCCATGAAATGAGCATAGGCTTCATCCAGCCGGCCAACCAACTGCAAGGTCTTACCCATCTTCAAGTGCAGGTCAATAAATTCAGATGGGTCGGGCTCGGCCGCCAGGGCTTGTTCAAAATACGCCAGGGCGGCTGTGTTTGCGTAAATCAGCTGTGCAGCCAGCCCGGCTCGCTGCAAGTATTCGCGTTTTTTGGGCAGGTTAGCGCTGCGGCTGTAGTGAAAGGCGATGGTTTCAAGCGGGATGGATCCGGAATGGGTTTCTTCCAGGTAGCACGCCAGGAGTTCGTGCAGCTGGGTTCGGGTGGCATACGCCAGGCTTTCGTAAGCCACTTCCTGGGTGACGATGTGCTTAAAGATATAGGCCAGCTCGGGCTCGGGCAGGTCAAGCAGGGTCAGATCCAGCCTGGACAATTCTTCCAGATTCGCCTTCAGATGGCTTGCATCGCCAAGCGCAGGGTAATAACCCTGCAGCCAGGCAAATGGGAAGATGCGCCCGATCACGCTGGCAACCTTTAATATTACCTTTTGCGGCTCGCTCAGCTGGTCTATGCGGCTCAGGATGATGGTCTGCAAACTGGCTGGCAGCTCCAGCGCTGCCAGCGCATGCGTGTCAAACGGATCAACCCCACGATCATGCAGATAATTTAACAATTCTTCAATATAAAATGGGTTGCCCTGCGCCTGGACCGTCAACTGTTCGGTCAGGGCCATCGGCAGGCTCTCGGATCTCTCGGGAAAGAGTTGCGCCAGTTTTGCACGGATCAGCAGCTCCACATCGGATGCAACTAACTCCTTGAGCTCAATTTTGGTGAAGTTAACCAGCTCTTCCAGGCCATGTTTATAAAGACTGCCGCGTTCTGCCGGTCGAAAAGCCAGCACGAAACAAACCGGCAGGGTTGCGCTGACCCGCAGCAGTGTCTCCAGCAGGTCGTAAGAGAGCTGGTCAATCCAATGCAAGTCTTCCAGGATGATCAACATCGGCGTTTCGCGGGCTGCGCTGCGCAGGCAGTCTTCCAGAACGACTTCCAACGTACTCTTGCGGTCACGGGGCTCTAGTGCGCGTGTAAAATCGTTATCTGCCAGAGGCAGGTTCAGGACCAGCCCCAGGAGTGGCAGTGCTTCCAGCCTTGCCGGAGCGCGCTCTTCCAGCTCGCTTTCCAATAAACGCAGCTGCTTTTTCTGGGGCATATCCGGGTCGAGGTCGAAGAAAGCCTGCCAGATATTGTGCCACGGCAGGTAAGGAGTGTTTGCACCCGAGGACTGGCAGCCGCCGCCATAGCCGGTGAAACCCAGCCTGTGCGCCAGGCGGATGATCTCAGCGACCAGCCGCGATTTGCCCATCCCCGCCTGCGCCACAATCCCCAGCACCTGCCCACTGCCCTGCAAGGCCAGACGCAGTTTTTCATCCACCAAATTCAGTTCAGTCTGCCGCCCAACCATTGGCAGGCGGTAAGTTGGCTCAGGCAAGCGCGCTGCGCGCACACGGATTAAACCCGTCACCGAGAAAATGGGCAGTGGTTCAGCTTTGCCCTTGATAAAAAGTGGCGAGCGTGGTTCAACCGAAAATAAATCGGCGACCAATTTTTGGACGCGCCTGGAAATCAAAATCTCGCCAGGGGCGGCGGTCGTCATCAGTCGCGCGGCCAGATTAACTTCATCACCCAGAGCGCTGTATGATTGGCGGGTCGGGCTGCCATAAGCTCCGGTGCGCATGGTGCCAGCGCTCAGCCCAAGCTGATGAATAACCGGGTACGGTAAATCAGCCAGCAGCTGGTTGATTTCGAGCGCGGCCTGCACAGCACGCCGGGCATCATCCTCGTGCGCGGATACCGCGCCAAAAGAGGCATAAAAATAACTGCCCTTATCCCCAACCGTAAACTCCAGCAGGGCACCCTCATATTTTTGCAAAATAGCCTGCACCTGGCAGACGATGGCGTTCAGCTTTTCTTCAGCCTGCGCGTCCTCATCATAATCAATGCCCAGCAAGCGCACAAACAAGGCCACCGTTGGGCGCAGCTCGGTCAGAAAGAGCGCGTGCCCCTGGGTTTCCCTTTCATACACTGCGCGCAAAAGCCAGGGCCGCAAAACTTCAGCTTCGATTGACAGGTCGGCGAGCCCGGCGTTCAGAGCCAGTTCACCCGCAGCGACGGTCTGTGTGGCGAGCTCGAGCACGGCAAAACGTTCAGCTGAATCCGCGCTGCGCCACTCCCAGATAGGAAACTGCAGGCTCATGGCGCTGGCTTCATCCAGAATGATCTCAGCCGGCCGGGCCAGATGTTCCGCTGTGGCCAGGCGCGTAATGGTCCGGCCTGCCAGTGTATCCAACAGTCTGATAGTTGGGTCACCCAGCACCAGCCGGCGCACCGGCCCGCTGCTGACCGCAATCTTGAGCGAAAGCTCTGGAAAGGCCTGCATGGCCATCTGCATGGACTGGGCACAGGCGCTCGCGCGCCCGGCTGGCTGACCTGCTTCAAGGTCAAACCAGCAGGTGATGCTATCACCTGCAAAATTGACCACGCTGCCGCCATAACGTTCAATCTCGCCCACCAGGGCGGTGTAAACAGTATTGATCTGCTGCATCAAGATCTCGATGCCGCGCCGCGGGCCATGTTGTTGGGCCAGTTTTTCTGTCAACGTGGTAAAACCGGAAATATCGGCAAACAAGGCGCTGCCCAAGGCGCGCTTTGGCAACTCTTCAGCACGGCAGAGCGCGCGCAGCCGGTCTTGTGGAAGGTAGCGTCCCAACGTTTCGATCATTTCGTCCACCATCCTCTCAAACGCAGGCTTGTGCAAGTACGGTTAAATGGGTGACAAGCCCACAGGCAAGCCTGTCCACGCTTCATAGATACCAGCAAATCACAGGCCTGGCTTCATTCGTTACAATGACAGGCAGGCATCCACACTCAACCAGAAAAGACTCTCGCGGATTTGCGAGCGCGACTGCCAATCACGTTGGTCCCATTGATTGCCGCTCAGATCATCGCCGCCGTATAAGACCTGGCCCAGAATCACAGCACGGAATTGGGCCACCGCCAGCATCGCGGCAGCTTCCATTTCTACCACCAGGCAGCCCTCGGCCTTTCGTGCAGCGATCTTGTTGACTGTCTCACGATAGGGCGCATCGGTTGTCCAGGTCTTACCCACCCGGTATGGCATCCCGCGCTTGTGCAGGGTTTCGACCAGGGCATTAATGCCGGCTGGATGGGCGCTGACTTCACGCCCCGGCGCCAGGTAATGGTAAGAGACCCCTTCATCCCTTACTGCATCCTGCACAACCAGCAACTGGCCAACTGCGATGTCTTTTTCCAGCACACCGCAGCCACCACAGGCAATAAACTTGCGACAGCCAAAGGCAATCGCCTCCTCCAGCAGCCCGCTTGTCAATGGCGCACCCACACCTGGGTTAAAAAACACTACCCGCCGCCCCTGACGGACAATCTCATAGATATGATGCGGGCCATCCTCCCAGCGGTTTTCCACCACGATTTTGGCATTCTGTTCAGCCACTATTTTTTCAATCACCTCACTGAAAAAGCAAATCACACAGTGCTCGGGCAAATCACGCGGCTGGATAACCTTCGAAGGTTCGATAAAAGCCTCGCGGGTGGCATCAAATTCCAATATTGGATAGGTCATGCTGATCATTCCTTTGAACGTGCTGGCGATTGTATATTTCTGGAGCCGGGTGCAAACCAGCTTTAGACATACCGGAATACCCATCTGGTGGTCTTCAAAGCAGCATCAACATCATCCAGCTACTCATGACGGTGCAGAATCCGCCGGCCCCAGCGCTGATTATGGGCATAAGATCCATCCAGTATAGCAGCGGATAGCTCCCAAGCCTTTATCAAGGGCCTGTTGGGGTCGATGACAGCAAGCATAATCCAATCTCGCGCTAGCATCAATAGCTCCACTACAAGTTACCATTAAATGACCCCCAGTTCAAGTTGTCCGGTGAACATAGTATGATTCAAAGTTCCGGAAAATGCCAGAATTTGTACCTGGTGGCTTTCAAAGGGGTTTCTTGTAGAAAATATGCGCTGCTGGGCAAGGAAATGAGAGGGTCGCCGCTCTCGCTCCGCATGATCACTCTATTGCCATACCCGCCCCAATATTGTATAGTAATATTAGATCCAATCATCACGGGCGTGATTACCACAGGGGGTGGTGAAATTTCGATTCACGCACAGCATCCACGCATATCCAAAAATACATGAAATTGGCTGATCCAAGATACCATCTGCATAGGCTAAGCCAGCCTTAAGCCAACCTTCGTAGCCGCAGCCATAGGCTATGGATTGAAGTCTCCGGAATGGATTATTTCGTGGAGTAATGCATGATGCAGAATAAGCCCAGCCTTCCAAAACAGTTTCCACCAAAACCCGGACTTTTTTGTCCGAAAATTTTTCAATACCTGCTTGTTGCCCTTTTGCTAATCATCCCCAGCATCTCAAGCATGTCACAGGTTCATGCGCTTCAGGCAGCCGAACCAACCTTAAAAACCATCATCATCGCGAATTATGCCCCGTATAGCTTCGTTAATCCCGATGGAAGCTCAGATGGGTTCAGCGTCGAGCTGATGCAGGCCGTGACACAGGTGATGGGGGTCAAGCTTGAGATCAAGGTGGATACTTGGGATAATGCCCGCCATGCCCTGGAAGATGGCACAATTGACTTCCTGCCCATGATGGCCTATTCTGCAGAGCGCGACAAACTCTATGATTTCTCACCGCCGCACACAATTGCCTACGATGCCTTTTTTACGCGGAAAGACACCAACCCTATCCGCAGCATGGACGACCTGCCAGGAAAAAACATCATCGTCATGCAAAGCGATCTGGCGCATGATTATTTAAGCTCGCTGACATTCAAACAACCCGGTCAAATTATCCTGGTGGAGAGTTTACCAGATGCGCTGCGCCTCCTGGCCTCCGGGAAAGGCGATACGGCGCTTATGCCCAAGCTGGTTGGGTTGGCGCTGATCAGAGATTTGAACCTGACCAACCTGGGACTCTCGCCAGTGGTCGTGGAAGCCTATAACCGTCCTTTCAGTTTCGCAGTCAGGGATGGCAACCAGGGTGTCCTGGAGCGATTAAACCAGGGTCTGGTTATTATAAAAGCCACCGGGCAGTATGATGAAATTTACAAAAAGTGGTTTGGAACGCTCGAACCGGCTGGGATAACGAATGAATTATTTTTCAGGGTTTTGGGCGGGACCATTCTGACTTTTGTGCTGGGCGGAGCCCTACTGCTGTTATGGTCGGTTTCACTCCGGAAACAGGTGGCTCTACGCACCAAATCTCTGGAATTTGAGATTCAAGAGCGTAAACAGGTTGAAGATGCACTGCGCATGTCAGAAATTGAGATGAATGAAGCGCAGGCGATTGCCCACCTTGGAAGTTGGAAATGGGAAGTTAGTAACGGAGAAGTTTCCTGGTCGGATGAGATGTTTCGCATCTTTGGAATTGACAAAAACTCCCATACCGGTCGGCTCGGAGATGTGGCCCAAAAAGCGATGCACCCCGATGACCTGCATATCGTTTTGCCAGCCAACGCTGCAAATATCGCCAATGCGCCCTTCGAATATCGTATCATCCGGCCAGATGGCGCGATACGTCTTCTTCGGGCCAAGGCAGCCAACACAATTTTCGACCAGAACGGTAAGCCTACGTCCATGTTTGGAGTCGCTCAGGATATCACCGAGAGCAGGCAGGCAGAAGATGAAATCCGGCGCCTTTCCAAGTTTCCCGCCGAGAACCCAAACCCGGTCATGCGCATCAACCAATCCGGTCGCATCCTGTATGCCAACCAGGCCAGCCTGCCACTCCTGACAACCTGGGAGCGAGAGCTAGGGCAGGACCTGCCCGTTGACTGGTGTAACCGGATTGCCCTGGCACATGAAACCGGCCAGAGCATGGAAGTGGAAGTGGAATGCCAGGAACGTTTCTTCTCCTGTATCCTGACCCCTGTATCTGGAGAAGAGTATTTTAACCTGTATGGGATTGACATCACCGAGCGCAAGCACAACGCGGCACTGCTGCGAGAGACGAACGAATATCTGGAGAACCTGTTCAACTACGCTAACGCCCCCATCATCGTCTGGGATACGCGCTTCACTATCACACGTTTTAACCACGCCTTTGAAAACATCACCGGTAGAAGCGCTGCTGAAGTACTGGGGAAATCGCTTGATTTGTTATTTCCGCCTGAGAGGATCACTGCCTCAATGGAACTCATCAAGAAAACATTGGCGGGTGAGCGTTGGGAAGTTGTCGAGATTGACATCCAACACCTGGACGGCTCAATCCGCACCGTGCTCTGGAATTCAGCCACCCTATTTACTCCGGATGGCAAAAATCCGATCGCCACCATCGCCCAGGGCCAGGATATTACCGAGCGCAAACGAGCAGAACGATCCATCATTGAAAGCGAGCAGCGCTTTCATCACACGATGAATAACATGGAAGAAGGCATAATCTTGCTTGATTATGACTGGACTTACACCTACATTAATAAGGCGGCGGAGATTCAAGGGCAGCGCCCGGCTGGTGAGCTGCTGGGAAAGACAGTCATGGAATGCTGGCCTGGCATCGAAACCACGGATTTCTTCAAACTGGAACAAGAAGTGATGCAAAACCGCATCCCGAAACAGGTTGAAGACTCGTACACTTTATTGGATGGCAAAGAACACTGGTTTAACTGGCATATTCAGCCCGCGGCAGAAGGGTTGCTGATCATCACAGTGAACATCACCGAACGCAAGCAGATTGAAGCAGAAATCCGCCAGCTCAACTCCGAGCTGGAACAACGAGTAGACGAACGTACGCATGAACTGCGCAATACCCAGGAAAAACTCGTACGGCAGGAGCGTCTGGCCACTCTGGGCCAATTGGCAAGCAGCGTGGGACACGAACTGCGTAACCCGTTGGGCGTCATCTCAAATGCAGTTTATTACCTCAAAATGTCCCAGCCCGATGCAAGTGACAAAGTCCGGGAATACCTGGGCATCATCGAAAAAGAAACGCGCGCGTCCAATAAGATCATTACCGATTTGCTCGATTTCACCCGGGTAAAATCTGTTTTACGGGAACAAGTCTCTGTTCCAGATCTGGTCAAAAGTGTCTTGGCTCGCTATCCCACGCCGGCTTCTGTGGCTGTCACACTAAACATCCCAAACAACCTGCCAACAGTGTTTGCCGATCCACACCAGATGGAACAGGTGCTGGGCAACCTGGTGATCAACGCCTTCCAGGCGCTGAAAACAGAAGGAAAACTTGCGCTTACGGCCGTTGTGCAAAGTAATTGGGTCATCATAGAAGTACAGGATAACGGAACGGGCATTCTGCCAGAAAACATGCCCAAACTTTTCGAGCCACTCTTTACAACCAAGACCAACGGAATTGGGCTGGGGCTGGCCATCAGCCAAAAACTGACCGAGGCCAATGGCGGCCGGATTGAGGTTACAAGTGAGCTGGGTAAAGGCAGTATTTTCAAGTTGGTCTTGCCAATTCACAATCCAAAAACAATCCCAGATCCGGCATATCAGCCCGCATTTCCAGCGAAACGGGACGAGGAGCTAAAATGAATAAAAAACTACATATTCTGATCGTCGACGATGACCAGGCGATGACCCGCACTTTGGGCGACATACTTTCCTTATCCGGCCACGAGATAGTGACAGTAAACTCTGGCGCCGATGGCCTCGAAAAAAGCCTTGAACAGAAATTTGACTGCGTCTTGACCGATGTACGCATGCCAGGCATGGATGGGATCGAATTCCACCGCCAACTACACCAAACCCAACCTGGTCTGCCAGTAGTGCTGATGACCGCCTTCGCGGCCGATGAAATCATCGTCCAGGGGCTGGCAGAAGGAGTGGTGGGTGTCGTTGACAAACCGCTGAACATAAACCATTTATTGTCTTTCTTCGACTCTTTAGCCAGGAACCAAATCATTGCCATTGTGGACAACGACGCAGCTTTTTGCAAAACCCTGGGTGAGATCCTGCGCCAGCGCAACTTCCGCGTGTCGCAATTCAGCGACCCGCCAGAGAACGTGGAATTGATCGCATCCGAATCTCAGGTAATCCTGCTGGATTTAAACCTGAAGGGAATCAGCGGGCTGGATATGTTGAAAGAGATCCGCGCACGCTACCCTACTCTGCCGGTCTTGCTGGTGACAGGTTATGGTCACAAGATTGCAGAAACCATCCGGGCCGCGCTGGAGATCGGAGCCAATACCTGCCTGTACAAACCTCTTGAAATTTCTGACCTGTTGGAGAAATTGAGCCGGTTCCAATTGGACCGTTTGCGTGGTGCCCTTGATAAATAAGCCGGCAGGCGTCAAGCGTACTGACATGGAGTATAAAAATGGATGAGCGGATCCCTCGAATTCTAATTCTGGATGATGATCCCAGCCTGCTGGTAACTTTGCGCGATATCCTCAAAGATAAGGGCTTCGAGCCGGTTCCCGTGCAAACCGGGGCCGCGGCGTTGGCCCAGGTTGAACAGCAGCCGGTTGATGTGGCCCTGATCGACTTGCGCCTGGGAGATATCTCCGGCCTGGAAGCGTTGCAAGGTATCAAGACCCGCTGTCCGAAAGCCGAGTGCATCCTGATGACCGGTTATGCTTCGCAGAGTTCAGCCATCGAAGCCATTCAGCTAGGTGCGTATGGCTTTTTCCAAAAGCCGTTTGACATGGAAGAGCTGCTGCTTTCGATCCATCGGGCGCTTGAAAAACACAATACCGAAGAAGCACTCAGGCAAAGCGAAGCGCAGTACAGGCTGCTTGCCAACAATATTTCGGATGTAATCTGGATTCTGGAACTGGAAACCTGGCGCTTTACATACATCAGTCCTTCTGTCGAAGAGTTGCGAGGTTTTACGGTGGCAGAAGCACTTACCCAGAACATGGCAGCGAGTTTTACACCCGCTTCGCTTGAACATCTTCAGAAAATTTTACCTGAACGACTGGCAGGAGCGAAACGAGGCGCGAAGATCTCGTTCATCGACGAAGTCGAACAATTCGTCAAGGATGGCAGCACGGTCTGGGTAGAGATAACCACCCATTTTATTTTAAACACGGAAAGTGCTCATTGGGAAATTTACGGCGTTTCGCGTGACATTACCGGGCGCCGAAAAGCTGATCAGGCCTTGCGCGAGAGTGAAGAACACTATCGGGCCGTCATCACTTCAGCAACCGATGGCTTCGTCAGCATAAACGCAACCGGAAATATTGTAGGCTGGAACAAAAGCGCAGAAAAGCTATTTGGCTACCCTGAATTAGAGATCTTGGGACAGCCGCTCTCAGTATTGATGCCAGATGGCTACCTGGCATCGCACACAGCGGGCATCACCAGGGTCCGGGCTGGGGGAAGGAAAAACGTAATTGGGAAAATTGTTGAATTTGAAGGATTGCGCAAAAATGGGACCAGATTTCCGCTGGAACTTTCCTTATCAGAATGGCAGGTTGCCGAAGGTCAATTTTTCACTGCCATCATTCGCGATATCACCGAACGCAAACAGTCAATCGATAATCTACAAAAACGGACCCAACAGCTGGCGTTGATCAACGAGATAGGGCGTGAAATCGCAGCCGTCCTGGAACTTCAAGAAGTACTCGAGCTGGCTGTCCAAAATATTCACAAAGCTTTTGGTTTTCCACATGTGGCGCTCTTCTTTTTCAACGCTCAACGTGACGAATTAATTCTAAAAGCCAGAATCGGAAAATTTGAGCGGTTTACCACAGATGAGTACCGCATCAAATCCGGAGAAGGCATGGTCGGCTGGACTGGCAGGCATGGTAAAAAGCTGTTATCCAATGATGTGGACAGCCACCAAAAGTTTAAAAATCCCTTTCCCGAACTGATACAGATCACACGCTCAGAACTCTGCCTGCCATTGATGGTCGGCAAACAGGTGGTAGGTGTGCTGGATGTGCAAAACCCCAGCGTCAACAGCTTTAGCGAAGAAGATGTTTCGGTTTTGGAAATCCTCGCCGCGCAGATGGCCGTGGCCATTGAAAATGCCCGCCTCTATCATGATGCTCAAGCCGAGCTGGCAGAACGCAAGCGGACCCAAACCGAACTACAAGAACAACACGCCCATCTGGAAGAGCTGGTCAACCTGCGGACCGCCGCATTAAATAATTCCAAAGAACAGGCAGAGGCCGCCGACCGTGCCAAAAGCGATTTTCTGGCTGTCATGAGCCATGAAATCCGCACCCCGATTAACGGAGTACTGGGTTTGGCTCATCTTCTCCTGCAAACCAACTTAAATGACAAACAACGCCATTACCTGACCAATCTACAGATTTCGGGAGATGCGTTACTGGCAACCATCAACGAGATCCTCGATTTTTCAAAAATCGAATCTGGCAAACTTAGCCTTGAGTCAACGAATTTCAGCCTGGACGAGGTACTTAACAGTCTCTCCAGCGTTCTGGCGTACCGGGCACAGGAAAAAGGCCTTGAACTGATCTTTCACACAGCCCCAGATATCCCCAACAGCCTGGTAGGTGATCCATCTCGATTAGGGCAGATACTGAATAACCTGGTGAGCAATGCCATCAAATTCACTTCAGCAGGCGAAGTGATCGTCAAAACCAAGCTCCGCGAACAAACCGCCGGGCGTGTCATTCTTGAATTTTCGGTGCACGATACGGGCATCGGCCTTACAGAAAAACAAATCTCACAGTTGTTCCAACCCTTTACCCAGGCCGATAGTTCGACCAGTCGCAAATATGGCGGTTCCGGGCTTGGATTGACCATCAGCCAGCGGCTGGTGCAAATGATGGGTGAGGGCATCACGGTTGAAAGCCAATTTGGGCAGGGAAGCCGTTTCTCATTTGCAGTGGCACTAGGCCACGTTTCAGACCAGGCCGTTACAGGTGAAAAACCATTTCCAAATATTCCAGCAATGGATGGGCGGCGTGTGCTGGTCGTGGACGACAATCTCAATGCCCTGGAAGCACTCCAAATTGTGCTCGAATCCTTCGCCTGCCAGGTAACGGTTATGGCCTCTGCCGAAGCAAGCCTGGAATTG
This sequence comes from Chloroflexota bacterium, assembly GCA_026390035.1. GTDB lineage: Bacteria > Chloroflexota > Anaerolineae > Anaerolineales > Villigracilaceae > UBA5195. The sequence continues at coordinate 9,531 of JAPLGT010000161.1, read as the reverse complement.
ATTGCCGATCCAAAGTCAGGGGTACTATTTGATCTGATTTTAATGGATCGAAACATGCCCGGTGGTATGGATGGCATGCAAGCAATCCGGCGCATTAAGCATAACCCGTTGTATAAAAACATCCCTGCCATATTGATGGTCAATGCCAAAGAGCTGGTGCTCCAAATGCAAGATGAAAACCTGGATGGCTATTTAACCAAACCCATTACGCGTTCAACACTATTTGACACACTCATGCAGGTCTTCTGGCCCCAAAATCCAAATAAAATAAATCCAGGCTCGGAGCCTGTTACAGGAGAAACTCTGGAAAAGCTGCGCGGTGGGCACATCCTGCTGGTAGAAGACAATGAAATCAACCAGCTGGTAGCTATGGAGATCCTGAAAAATATGGGCTTGCAGGTTTTAATCGCAAATAATGGCGATGAAGCCGTTGAGATGGTCAAGAGAGATCACTTCGATGCCATTTTAATGGATATTCAGATGCCTGGCATGGATGGCTATCAAACTGCCCTGCAAATCCGCCAGAATCAAGCCGCTGATTCGGCGCTCCTACCGATCATCGCCATGACCGCCAATGCCATGCAAGGTGATCGCCAAAAAGCCCTGGATGCTGGTCTAAACGATTACGTTTCCAAGCCGGTCGATATTGCCAAACTTGCCAATGTTTTACAACACTGGGTGCATCCCCATGTTTTAGAGAAAAACACACCGATCTTCAGCAATAGCGATGACCTTGATAATACGCTGCCTGCATTAAAACCCTACCCAGATAACCGCCCATTTGACCAGGAAAGTACGCCAAGCGCTGATCGCCCAGCGACACCCGACCCACTCGATATGGTTTCCGCCTTGGCCCGCCTCGGAGATAACAAAGAGCTTTACAGACGGTTATTGTCGATGTTCCATACCGGGCATGAACATACTGTGCAGACAATCTGGACGGCCTTGAAAAACAACGATAATGAACTCGCCTTACGACTGGCGCACACGCTCAAAGGACAGGCAGGCGCTATCGGCGCAGATGAATTACGCTCGGCGGCAAAACAACTCGAAATCGCCATTGCACAGGCAAACGAGCCTTCTTATAAGACCAATCTGGCGCAGGTGGAACAGAAACTTGCGATTGTCTTGGCATCGATTGTCACAATCATTCAAAACGAAACAATCTATGAATAACAGCCCTGCCAAAGAGATTCTAGACCTGCGGCAAGATACCAAAAAAACTAATCCGCACCAATTTAGAATTTACCCTATGCAAAAAAGGGTTATTGCTATAAAATGTAACAAATAAAGTCCAATTTATCCAGTTTACTCAAAAAGCAGGTATGGTTGGGTTTTTACTTGTCTGCAAAAAAGGCTTAGGCCTGGTAACCAACAGGAAAATTTTTCTGTCATAATTTATATTTTCACGGAGAATAAAATGAAAAACAAATTGTTCATCATCATTGCATTGGTACTCAGCTTAAGCCTGGTACTGACAGCCTGCGGCGCTGCTGCCAAAACCATTACCATTACCAACAATGGAACAGTAAATTATTGCGAACTTCTGGTTAGCAAGTCGGGAGCCGACGCCTATGGTGAAAACCAGCTTCCGAGTGGCGAGACTGTCACACCCGGAAACAAATTCGATATCCCCGTCACAGAATCGGGCAGCTTCGACGTCAAGATCGTCGCTTGCGATGGCGCAGGTGAGCAGGTCCTGACCGTTTCTGTACCGTAGTAAAATTCCAAAAATATTTTTTCTGACATACACACCTCCCGCGAGACAGTTATGCTCGCGGGAGGTGCTATTTAACCATTGAATAAAGCCTAAGCAGATCGTTTTTTCTCGCTTGCGGCATACTTATCCAGCAGGGAATATAGCCCTGGCAAACAGCACTTCAAAAATATTATTAATCGCAGCTTGTCATGGATGCGATACAATAACTTTATGGTTAGTATCCCGACCCCCGACCCAGACCAAATAATTGCCCAGACGCAGAGTGATAAAAGCTCCACTTCACGCGGCCGGCTAAAAATATTTCTAGGCTATGCAGCCGGAGTAGGCAAAACGTACGCCATGCTCGAAGCTGCTCACCAGCGCCGCAAAGAAGGCGTGGATGTAGTCATCGGCTACGTCGAAACGCATGCACGCACAGAGACCGACGCCAGACTGGTCGATCTGGAAATCATCCCCCGCAAATCCATCGACTATCACAACCATAGCCTGCTGGAGATGGACGTGGATATCGTCCTATCCAGACACCCTCAGTTAACGCTAGTGGACGAACTGGCCCACACCAATGCCCCAGGATCGCGTCATCCCAAACGTTACCAGGATGTGAAGGAATTGCTGGATGCCGGGATCGATGTGTATACCACGCTTAATATCCAGCACCTGGAGAGCCTCAACGACGTGGTTGCACAGATCACCGGAGTGCTGGTAGACGAGACCATCCCGGATAAAGTGCTGGATGAAGCCAGCGAACTTGAGCTGATCGACCTGCCGCCTGATGAACTGCTCAAACGCCTGGCGGCTGGCAAGGTAAATATGCCAGAGCAGGCTTCGCTCTCCATTGACAAGTTTTTCCGCAAAGGCAACCTGACCGCTCTGCGCGAGATAACCTTGCGCCGCACCGCAGAACGTGTCGATGAGCAGATGCGCGACTATATGGAGTCGCGCGCAATTAATCAGGTCTGGGCCGCATCCGAACGGATCGTGGTTTGCGTCAGCCCCAATGGACTGGGCGAACGCCTGGTCCGTTCTGCCCGCCGCCTGGCCGATGAGCTCAACGCTGAATGGACGGCTATCTATATTGAAACACCTGCCCATCTGGCCCTGCCATCGGATGAACGTGAACAGATTGCAAGCAGCCTGCATCTGGCCGAGGAACTTGGCGCACGGGTGCAGGTCATCCCAGCCAGCGGAACGGTCAAATCCATCGCCAACGCAATCATGGATTACGCCCGCAAACACAATATCACCAAGATCGTGGCAGGCAAACCCACCCGTCCACGCTGGTTTGACCTGCTGCGAGGCTCATTGGTAGATGAGCTCATCTACCACAGCGGCGAAATCGATATCCATGTAATTACCAGCAATGAACCTGCCCACATCCCGCCCGAAGAAAATCCGCTGCGTCCGCACAGCACACTGAATAAATACCTTTTGGGCGTCCTGCTGACTGCCGCTGCCACCAGCTTGGGCTACCTGGTAGAACTGGATATTTCTCCCACCAATCTAGTCATGATCTACCTGTTGGCAGTTGTGATCGCAGCCATTTACCTGGGGCGCGGTCCGGCCATCCTGGTCTCGGCCCTGGGCGTAGCCGCATTTGACTTTTTCTTCGTTCCACCTTATTACACGCTGGCAGTTTCAGATACAGAATACTTCATCACCTTCACCGGGTTGTTTGTGGTCGGCGTGGTCATCAGCGCCCTGGCGGTGCGCGCCCGCGAACAAGCCGAATCTGCCCAGCGCCGTGAGGCCGATACCGCCATCCTGTATTCACTTAGCCGTGACCTGGCCGCTGCCGAAGACTTACAAGCTGTGATCAAAGCAGTCCGCACCCACCTGGATGCAGATTTTGGCAGGGATGTGGTCATTTACTTACCCGGACAAGGCGACAGCCTGACACCCCATGTGGATACGGATTCTTTCCAACCAACCCCTGGTGAGACCGAGTTGAACCTGGCACTCTGGTCTTACCACCACGCCGAACCCGCCGGGCTTGGCACCAATACCCTGCCATCCGCCGAGCCGCGCTTTATTCCGCTTAAAACCTCACGCCACACTGTCGGTGTGCTCAGCCTGAAGCCACTAAACCCCAGCCACCCGCTCAACCCAGACCAACGCCGCATGCTGGAATCATTTGCCAACCAAACTGCCCAGGCCATTGAGCGCGTCCACCTGGCCGAACAAGCACGCCAGATCAAGCTGCTGCAGGCCGCCGAGAAACTTCAAAATGCCCTGCTCAATTCAATCTCTCACGACCTACGCACCCCGCTGGTCTCCATCACCGGTGCATTGACCACGTTGGAAGCACAGGGAGAAACCCTGGCGGTCTCCGCCCGCCAAAGCCTGGTGGAGACCGCTCGCCAGGAAGCTGACCGCCTGAACCGTCTGGTCGGAAACCTGTTAGATATGACTCGTCTGAAAGCCGGTGCGCTCAAAGTCAAGCGCGAACCTGCCGATATTCAGGATGTGATCGGCACCGCCATTGGTCAGATGGATGAACGTCTGATTGGGCGTGATATCCGTGTAGCAGTGCCCGATTCTTTCCCATTGTTTGGCCTGGATTTTGTGCTTATCGTACACGTCATCACCAATCTGCTCGATAATGCCCTCAAATACTCTCCCGAAAATTCTCCGCTCGAAATACGGGCACAATTGGCCGGGACTGATGTTCAGATCAGCGTAATGGACCGCGGCCTGGGCATCCCTGAAGACGACCTGGAACATGTTTTTGACAAGTTCTACCGCGTCCAACGCCCCAACCAGGTGACCGGCACGGGGCTGGGACTGGCCATTTGCAAAGGCATCATCGAGGCGCATGGCGGCCACATCCACGCCGAAAATCGCCCTGGCGGCGGAACCGTCGTTACCATTGCCTTGCCAGTATAATAATAATATGACCGAAAACCTACCCCGCATCCTGATTGTGGATGACGAACGCCCCATCCGGCGTTTTCTGAATGCTTCACTGAGCGGAAGTTATGCCATCATTGAGGCTGCCAACGGCCAGGAAGCTATCCGCGCCGTGACAACCGAACGCCCTGACCTGATTATCCTGGATCTGGGTCTGCCAGATTTGGACGGTGTCGAAGTCACCCGCCGCCTGCGCGAATGGACACAAATCCCGATTATCGTTGTTTCGGTCCGGGAACAGGAAAGCGACAAAATCGCCGCACTGGATGCCGGGGCCGATGATTACCTGACCAAACCCTTTGGCGCTGGCGAGCTGTTGGCGCGCATCCGCGTGGCAATGCGGCGCACCACCCAAAATGACAATGAACCGGTTTTCAGCAGCGGAAGACTGAACGTTGATTTAACCATGCGCACCGTAACGCTCAGCGACCAACCCGTCACCCTGACCCCCACCGAATACGATCTACTAAAGACGCTTATTAAACATGCCGGCAAGGTGCTCACCCACCACCAACTACTGCGCACGGTCTGGGGCAATGCTTACGAAGGCGACACCCATATTTTGCAGGTAAACATCAGTAACCTGCGCCGCAAAATTGAGCCGGACCCGGCGCGACCCACTCACATCGTCACAGAGCCAGGGGTTGGTTACAGGCTCAAAGTAGGTTGATCGGCAGAGACACCCGAATTATTGATCAATAATTCGGGTGTCTCTTTTATGTACTCACAAGCTCTTCGTTTTGGCACATAAACATCCGGGTTCTGCTGCTCGGGCGATTAAAAATCGATGGTTTGCCCCACCAGAGGATTTTTTTTCAAACGGAATGGGTCAATGATTTGAGACCGACAAAATGAAAGATTAGGGGAATAAATTTCTTGAGAGTTTCTTGATACCCAGCACTTTTTTCTTGCGCAAAACTTGATATTGCTAGCTTTAGAATACAAAGCATGTCAAAAGAAAAATTCCGCAGTGTCATTCGATACATAATGCTTGGCCTGCCATTGGCGGGGGTGACCGTGGCCAATTTTCTGAACATTTCTGCGCGTTCGCATCAATTCCTGGTACTGATCGTTCTCATTTGGTTCCAGGTATTTCTTCTCTTTGAAGTCTTCTTCGGAAAATAGTCCTTCTTGATCAATAGCCCTTCCCTGCGCATCCTGGTGGTGGATGATGAATACCCCATCAGACATTTTTTGCGCCTGGCACTCAGCAGCACCTACGTCGTTTTAGAAGCTGAAAACGGCCAGGAAGCCCTGCGCATGGTGGAAATCAATCACCCCGACCTGGTCATCCTGGATCTTGGCCTTCCGGATATTGATGGACTGGAAGTAACCTGCCGCCTGCGCGAACAGAGCCTGCTGCCCGTCATCATCGTTTCTGTTCGCGACCAGGAGGAAATCAAAGTAGCCGCTCTGGATGCCGGCGCCGATGATTACCTGACAAAACCATTCAGCTCCGCAGAATTGCTGGCGCGCATACGCGCCACACTGCGCCATTGCGCCCGCCCGTTGAACGAGCCTTTATACCAGAACGGCGGCTTGCTGGTGGATCTGGCTCTGCAACGAGTGTTCGTTCAAAACCAGCCCATAGCCCTGACCCCCACTGAATATGAGATCCTGAGAGCGCTGATACTGCACGAGGGTGGAGTGCTGACCCACTCACAATTAATCCAGGCCGTCTGGGGCCATAACCAGAACGTTGGATCACACCTGCTGCCCACCAACATCAGCAATCTGCGTAAAAAAATCGAGCAAGACACTCTGCGCCCACAGTACATCATCACTGAACCCGGTGTGGGCTATAGACTACGCGCAACACCCGGTACCCATGAAATTGAGGAACAAACATGACAGAATTTCCCTTACCTGCCAGTCATCTCAGGCAGGAATACGAAACACAAAAAACACTGTTTGAAAATCAGCAGCCCATTGTCCAGCGCTTTCTGGAAAGCCAGGCGCGCCAGATCGCAAACGGGCTGACTTCACGCACGGTTCGAGTTCGCTTCTCATTGCCAGACCGGCTACTGATCCAGGTACGGCAAATTGGACAGCAGGCAACCGTTACCATCCCCGAAAACCTACGCGAACAAAGCGTGGGCAACCTGTGGTCATCCATCTCCGGTGCTGATTTGCACGAGGCTATTTTGCATCGCCTGAACGAGTTGGAACAATCCCCAGACCAGGCAGTTTCCACCAGCACCAGCCTGCTGCGCTATTCGACAGCAAAATACTTGGTCTCAGAAATGTTGCCCGCAGGGCGATCAGTGACCTATCGCCCAGACGACAACGATATGGTTCCATCCATCCCGATTGACGACGAGTCACCCGAATCTGCCATCACCCAGGCCAGCGATGCGATTGCCGAGCAAGGTTCCACGCCTGATGTTGGGCGCGGCGAACTGCAATCGCCCTTTGTGCCAGCTGCCCGCAGATTTTACCTGTCCCAATGGGTGGCCTTCGATGGAGAAGGCCAGCTGCTGGTTAGCACAGAGAAGGAAGCCGAAGCTTCCATCCAATCCATGCAGAAATACGTCCAAATCCTGCATCGCGCCAGTTCATTGGCAGCTTACATGGTGGCGTGCAACCAATACCAACTTAAACGCTATGGCATCCTCGGCCAGCTCATCAATCAGGGCCGGGCGCTGGCAGTGTTCAAGACCCGCGCCATCATCCAGGAAATTGCAACCCGTGTCAAAAAAAATAGCCTGAACCGCGGCCTGAGCATCTCAATGCCCTATTTTGATGACCAAAATCTGGCCATGGCCGAAACCAGCTTCCAGGTGATCCCTGCCGGGCGGATCCAATTTATTCCAGCCTTTATTGTGCGCGCGGTGCGCGGCAAACAAGCCCAGGTCAGCCAGGATACGCGCCTCAATTCGTCCACGCGCAAACACCTGCTTGCACAGTTAGATGCCCTTGAAACGGCCTTCAAATCCTAAAAAAGTAGGTATTCATGATTTTTTCAATCGCTCTACTTATTGTATTTATCGTTATCGCCTTTAAAATCGCCCCGGTGGAAAAAGATGAGCACGCCAGTGTGCATGGCGCAGGCCAAATTGGCCTGCTGGCCGCCCTGGCACTCTTTGGAGTGGATTATTTCACATCTTACTTCTATGCCACCGGCGAGCTGATGAGTGCCCTGCACCCCTATGGCCTGCAGCAATACGGCTGGGTGGCTGTAATCGTGATTGCTTTTGCCAATGCGGTCTTCGGGGTCCTGTATATGTACTCGCTGGGTGTTTTCAATGAAGGCGGCGGCTCCTACACTGCCTCCATGCGTTATCTTTCGCCAGGGCTCAGCTTGATCGTAGCCGTGGTATTGTTGCAAGATTACATCTTCACCATCGTTGTTTCCAGTCTGTCAGGCGTAGATCAACTACTATCAATTTTCAGCCTGTACCACATCGACTGGCTGATCCGTGTTGGCCTGGGCATCTTTTTGATGGGTATCACCTGGTATCTAACCATCCGCGGGCGCGGAGAATCGGCACGCGTGGTATTTAGTATGCTGGGGCTGTTTGTATTGATGACCATTGTCATGGCCACCGGACTGATCCTGGCCAAAACCCGTGGTGTTCCGGCGATCATCTACCCGGAAAATGTACAGCCCGCCTCATTCTGGCAGGCAACCTTCCACATGTTAACCGCTTCCATGAAGGGTCTTGTCGCACTCTCCGGGCTGGAAGCCATGTCAAACGGCATCCAGTTTGTTATTGACGAAGATTCCGAGTTAGTCAAGTGGGGCAAAAAAACCCTTCCTAAACTAAAGGGAATTTGGGAATTCTACAGCGGTAAGGCAGGTATTGGTCGCCTGGTACAAACATCCTTCTTGTTTTATGGCGGGGTCACTACTTCCTTCCTGGCTTATTTCGCCTTTCATTTCAATGTTTTTGACGGTACATTGGGGCGTTCTCTGGTGGCAAACCTGGCCTTTATTGGCTTTACCCAGATACCCGGTGGCAATATTCTCTATTGGGCCTACCAGATACTGGCTGTCGGGTTACTGGCTGCCGCATCCATGACCGCCTTCCAAGACTTGCAAGCCACCGAATGGCGTGATGTTGCCATGGGCGAGATCCCCGAGGTGATTGTTTACCGCGACCCGCGTGGCACATTTACACGTTCAGTAACGATTGCCTTTGTTGTGACAATCATCATTACATTCCTGATCAAGGGTGAAACCTCTGCTGGAGTACCTTATTACGGCATTGGCGTGTTTATGCCAATCATGATGATGGGCTTTGCCATTCGCAAGCATATTTTGGCTACCTTTACTGGCAACTCCCGCCGCTGGGGCAGTCTGGCAGCCGGTTTCGCCGCGGTACTTTCTGGCTTCGTTTTTGTGGGGCAGATCGTCGGAAAATGGCAGGAGGGCGGCTGGGTAGTATTGATATCCTTCAGTATCCTGATCATCGTTGCCAACCTTGTGCTGATTTCACCCATTGGGGCGCGCGACCCGGTCACTATTCACAGGATTGTTCGTGAAAAAGCGCGCGTACAGGGTGCGATGGCTTCGATTGTCGAATGGCAATCTATGCGCATGCAAGAATATCGTTATTCCGTCCTGATAACTTTGGCCCATTTCTTCGAGTTATTCGGCATACGTCGGCCCGCGCATGAAGTTCCGGTCAAAGCCGGAGATTATAACCACGCCTTGCATATTGACCATCCCGAAGCACCCTCTCTACTGGAACAGTATCTATTGAAGCCCATATTGGATCCGGACGGTACTCCACCAAAGACGAAAAATCCTGATTAAAAGTAATTTGAAAATTGTTAAAGTAGATCCCTTCTTCCATCGAAAAAGGGATCTACTTTAACCTTTACTTTCCGCTAACATGTGATAACCGAATCCGGCAAAAGTGATACGAACGGGTTTGAACCTTACAAAATGAACTATCGTT
>JAPLGT010000296.1:0-9104 GCA_026390035.1 Chloroflexota bacterium | reverse complement strand
GATGGTTGCTTTCACCTGGGTTCCATCACTCAGGATAACGCTGATATCATCATCTCGTTCCAGCGTGTGGTCCGCGGTGACAATCATGTCGCTGGTGAAAGCAACACCACTGGATGGCATACGTTGACGGGCATTTACCAACACGGTTGATTTACCGGCTTTTTCTGCTGCATCTGCAAAAGTATTGGAAAGATCTATCATTAAGTTTGACATTATTTTCTCCTTTAGAATTTCATAAAGGATACTTGTATTCCAATTTGGGCGCATCCCCTGTTTGACTGGTTTTGTACTGGACGAATGGCTAGGTGTCAGGTGTGCCAGTAAAAAAGACACGGCTCAGCATAATTTGGGCTGAGCCGTGTCTTGAACCTATTTGATAAGTGTGGCTGTTAATCTGATTTCTGCTCCAGCCAAAACCTTTGAAACCGGGCATTTTTGTTTTGCTTCGATCGCTTTTTCTTGAAAATCTGCTTCGCTTATACCTGGGATTTCGGCTTCAGAGTTTAATTCGATCAGGCTGATGGTTGGACCTTGGGTCAGGTGCACGGTGGCGGTTGTTGCAATGTGCGTAGGAGTGTAGCCAGCATTACTGAGCAGCGCTGAAAGGAACATGGAATAACAGCCAGCATGGGCGGCGGCGATTAGCTCCTCGGGATTAGTGCCTTCTCCAGATTCAAAACGAGACGCATAGGTATATGGTCCTTCGTACGCTCCGCTGGCCAACTTCATGGAGCCTGCGCCTTCTTTGAGTGTGCCATTCCATTCGGCAGACGATGTGCGAGTTGTCATGTTTGTTTTTCCTTATTTTTTTGGTTTCTAATTTTAGCAAAAATTTGTACCCAGAAAGATATTTTTGCAAGAATCGATAAAAAAATTATAGCATCTGAATTGGGCTGGAATTATCAGAAATATAATAGAAAGTCCTGACACATTTTGGCGTCAGGACTTTCTATTACCCATGAATTCTTGCGCTGTTGCTTGCCCAGGCTGGTTGATGCCTTCTCGTTTGAATACCTTTCCAATAGTTAGATATAATATTTTTATATCCAGCCAAATACTCCAGTTGTCTACATACCAGACATCCAACCGGAATTTGTCTTCCCAGTCGAGCGCGTTTCGGCCGTTCACCTGTGCCCAACCTGTAATCCCTGGTACTACGTTATGCCGCCGTGCTTGTTCCGGGCTGTAACGATCTAAATATTGGACCAGTAATGGACGTGGACCGACCAGACTCATTTCTCCACGAATGACATTCAGAAGTTCGGGCAGTTCGTCAAGGCTGCTTGTGCGCAGTATTCGCCCTAACCTGGTCAATCTCTGCTCATCTGGCAAGAGCGTACCGTCTGCGCCTCGGGTATTCGTCATTGTCCGAAACTTGTAAATATTAAATATCAGGCCTCTGTATCCAGGCCTTTTTTGCCCGAACAACACTGGTTTGCCATGAAAAATCCGCACCAGAAAAGCAACCACGACCAAAACTGGGGATAAACCAATTATCAGCATGGTAGCGATCAGGATGTCAAATATTCGTTTGCTGGTAGGGATATTTTGTGGAAACATTGCTGAAATTCTACCAGAGTTGTGTATAATCTTAATAGATAATAAAGGAGTGTGCTATGAACGAGAAAATTCTCATCATCGAGGATGATCAAGCAATTTTGAAATTACTCCAGCGTGGGCTGGCTTATGAGGGCTATGCTGTGGAAGTGGCTACCGATGGGAGGACAGGATTAAATCTTGCGCGCGATCGCTCGCCTGATCTGGTGGTCCTGGACTGGATGCTGCCGGGTATGGATGGGTTGGAGGTTTGCCACCGCTTGCGAATGGGTGGCTCCATGCCAGTATTAATGCTGACTGCCAAGGATACTATTCAAGATCGGGTGCAGGGACTGGATGCCGGCGCTGACGATTACATGGTCAAACCCTTTAATCTGGATGAACTGTTGGCACGAATCCGCGCACTGTTGCGGCGCACGCAACCAGAGCGTATCCAGGTGCTCAAATTCGCAGATCTGACACTCGATACCGGTTCGCGTGAAGCTACCCGAGGATCCAGTATCATTCAATTGACGGCCAAAGAATACGAACTGTTGGAATTATTTCTGCGCCATCCTCGCCAGGTGTTGACACGTGAAGTGATTTTTGACCGTGTCTGGGGTTATGATTTTGGTGGCGAAAGTAATGTGCTTGAAGTCTATATACGCTATCTCCGGCAGAAACTCGAAGTGAACGAAACTCTGCCGCGTCTGATCCATACTGTGCGCGGCGTGGGCTATGTACTTCGCGAGGCTCCCTAACCTTTCTGAATTTGTAACGACGCACTACGAACTTGAAAATTTGTAGTGCGTTTTTTTATCGTCTACTCATCTCTGGGGAGTAAAATTTTGTGTACAGTCTGAAGGGGCAGGTATTCGTTTTATAACTCCGACGGACCATGGGACCGGGCTATCGCCAGCCGAGTCCCTCTTATTTCGGAACGAGTCTTGCCCCGCTGATAAAATGTTTGTAGAAATAAGCTGATACTTGTTTGAATATATTCTGTATGGATGTGAATAAATCTTTATTTATGTCCGCCACTGCCTTTTGATAAAAGGGTTCCATGTCCTTGCGTGCGCGTCTTACCCTGCTCAATTCAACCCTGCTTGGGGGTGTGCTTTTATTGTTTGGAGTGTTGGTCTATATTCTGGTGAGTGCTTTACTCTTAGACCAGGTCGATCGCACCCTCAACCAGACTGTTAAGGATATCCTTTCAAATTCTCGGGTTGGGTCGGTGGGAGAGCTAAATGTTGTAACGCTTCCATCTCTAGAACTAACCGCAAGTGTCTATGTGCAATATTGGGACAGGGAGCGGCACCTGCAAATGTCATCCCCAGGGATCCGGGATTTATCCCAACCACTCGATCCCGCCGGGATCAATTCATCCAAACCTGTGTTTCGTGATATTTCGATTCGGAATATTCATTTACGCGTTTTGACGGTGCCTCTCCTGGCTGGTGCGCGACCGGTGGGTATTCTTCAGGCAGCCACAAATCTGGGTCTGGTCGATACTGTGCGCAACAGCCTGCTGTCTATCCTTGTCGGTCTGACCATTATCTCAATGGTTTTGGCTGCCGGAGTATCCTGGTTTTCGATCCGCCAGGCGCTTTCGCCGTTAGCTACAGTTACTCAAACTGCTGAGCAGATTACCCATGCGGATGATCTTTCCAGGCGCATCCCTGCCCTGGAACATTCTTCTGATGAGATTGGCGCGCTTGTCCGCGCTTTTAATCGCACCCTTGAGCGCCTTGAAAATCTGTTCACATCACAGCAGCGCTTCTTGGCAGACGTGTCTCATGAATTGCGTACCCCGCTCACAGTCATCAAAGGGAATGCAGATCTAATCCGGAAGCTCGGGCCGGATGATGAATCTTTGGATACGATCAAGGATGAAGCTGACCGGTTAACCCGCATGGTAGGGGATTTATTGCTGCTTGCCCAGGCAGAATCTGGAAAATTGCCCCTGACCATGTCGCCTGTGGCGCTTGATGAATTGCTTACGGATGTATTTCAGCAGATACGGATTTTGGCTGGCGAGAAGGTCCACTTAAAACTGACCGAAATCGATCAGATTGTGGTCTCAGGTGACCGTGACCGCTTAAAACAGGTTCTTATCAACCTGACATCCAATGCAATTCACTACACTCCAGCGGGCGGTGAGGTGTATTTGAGTCTTTCACGCGCGGGGGAAACAGCTCGCATCGTCGTCCGGGATACCGGGCCTGGCATCCCAGCTGCAGATTTGCCACATATTTTTGACCGTTTTTATCGTGGCGAAAAGTCACGGACTCGCTCCAAAACCAGCGGATTTGGTCTTGGTTTATCAATTGCCAGTTTTATTGCCGAAGCTCATGGCGGAAGAATTGAAGTTGATTCTCATGAAGGCCAGGGTACGGCTTTTGCGGTTTATCTGCCAATAAGTGAAGAAAAGGGGTTGTAGAAACAGGTTTATTTTTACTATTGGTTTAACCCTAGTCGATCACGAGCCGTTTTGCACAAGCTGTATCCACCTGCGGCCAGCCATTCGTCCAGCCTGGCTGATGTGCTGGAATTTTGGGCAGCGTCGTTATAAATTCCACTGCCCCAATATGCATAACTATTTGTTTCTGCTGCCCAGCTGGATTCGCCCCTGCCAATTACACCAATTCCCCCGTTGTAACCTGCCAGTGCCAGGCGCGCGTCCCCTCCAGATTGTTCCAGCGATTTCGCCAAATAATTCAAGCCCCTCAGCGCATTTATATCTGGATCGTAGGCATCTTCATAATCCAAAAAATGGAACGGCATCACCTGGAACAGCCCGGTTGCGCCGGCACTTGAACGCGCAGAAGGATTTCCGCAAGATTCGATTTGCATGACTGTGGCGGCGATATTTGGGTCCAGACCGTGTTCGGTAGACCAGCGCGCTATGTTCGCGGACCAGAATTGGATTTCGGGAGTAAATAAAGGCGCCAGGACTCCATTCGGGTTGGCGATTTGTGTTTTTGGTTGAGAATCCAGCGTGGTCAGACTGCTTGTTCCGAAGGCCAGAATCAATCCAAAACACAGTATCACCAGGGGAGGGATCAAAAAACCAGACAGACAGCCGCCTTGTGGGTCTGTCTGTCTGCTGTTTCGGTCATTTGTTAGTTCAGAGCGTGATTGGGTCATAGGGTCAACGGGATTCTCTTTAGGTACGCTCGATTGTTTTGGCAAAGGTGCAAGCTCATTGATTACTTGCGTTCCTCATATTGCTGCACCTGCTGACTGCTGGCCAGGTTGTGATAGGTAGGTTCTGCTGGGCGAGTGAAGCTGGTGGGTTCCATGCGCTGAGCTGGTTTGGGTTGTGGCTTGAAGCTTGAAGATGCTGGGGCCAGGTTGGGCCGGGCTGCAGTTGGTTGAGGCGCAGACGCTGCCGGTCGTTGATTATTATACTCACTGCGAGTGGACGATTGTTGCTGAGATTGGAGAATAGTCCGCCGTGAACGGTTATCGGGCTGACCGAACATGCGCTCTCCGGCAAGCGAGAAGGTGCCAATGATCATGATCCTGATTACCCAGACCATAACCGCAACGAAAATCGGGACCACTGTTTGGATCGTGGCGCTATTGATGACAGCCGTTCCCTGGCTGACATGGTTGGCGATGGCAACCGAGACTCCCCACCAGGTAAGTGCCGCATTCATGGCGGCGGCCAGAATCCATGCGCCAAAAAGGTACCAAACTTCGGCTGGTTCATCGGCTCCTTGTTCGGGAGTAAAAAGACGGGCAACTCCGGCAAAATCGATACCACAGAATGCGATCGATAAAATGGTGGCCCACCGTATGCCTAGAAAAGTTAACGAACCAAGCACATCATTCAGGGCAAATTCGGTGGTACTGTAATTGAAAATTTCGAAGGCTAAAAGTGCGCCGATGATCATCAGACCAAAGATCTTGGTGCGCTGATTAACGAGCGAGCTAAACATTTTGCCCATATTCAGATCGAACGGATTCAAACGAGTGGTGTTATTCATACGAATCTCCTTGGTTGGACGCATATTAGAAAAGATGTTCTAATCTGTTCCTATTATAGAACTTAAATTCTATGTTTGTCAAGGATGAATTTTTAGCAATCCGGATGAATAAAAAACTGCTCGGTGTGACCGGCAGTTTAGGGTGGTATAGAATAAGGGCCGACGTTGATTGTCGAGGCCCTATTTTTATCTGCACAAACGGGCGTCGCCAGAGTTGTTATTTCTATATCCAGGGTTCTACCTTTTCCCAATTCCAGGCGCAAGATCTGGCTCTTCGCGGGTGGCAGTTGGCAGTAATTACTCCAGATCAGGGTGCCAATTACGCTTTCGCCGGGTTCCAGCGCAACCAGGGCTGGAGCGGGAGGCGTCTGGATCTGAGACTGGTAGATATCTTTCAAATCGATGAGTTTTTTTTGTTCATCCAATAGGCTGGCTAACGGTGGATTGGCAAGTGTGCATATGTTCTTGGTTTTATTGGTCAGAGTTACACCCAGGATAATTGCGCCATCAGCGTTATTGGAGTTCGAACTTGTTTGCAAGTCAGATGGCTGACAGATGGGCAGAGATTCTGGAGCGATGGTCGGAAAATTGACAGCGGGCTGCGTTGCAGGCGGTGAGCTGGCGGCCCGGTTGCAGGCGACCATCAAAGTGCTTAGTAAGAAAATGAGCAGCAATTTTTTCATAATTAATCAGAGTTTACCATTAAATTTTATGCTTGCCTGGAATATAATACACTGATGGAAACAGAACTATTGCGTTACGAAAAAATAAAAAGTGAGCTGAATTTTCATAGCTACCGTTATCATGTTTTGGATAACCCTATAATCAGCGATCTGGAATATGATCGGCTCCTGGTGGAATTGCGCCAACTCGAAGCCAGTCATCCAGATTGGGTTAGCCCTGATTCGCCCACCCAAAGGGCTGGAGCAGCTCCAGCCGATCGTTTTGAGAAGGTTCGTCATCCCCGGCCTATTCTTTCCCTGGCCAATGCTTTTGGTGCAGAGGATGCACGTGCCTGGTTTGACCGTATTCGCAAGCTCGATGATCGTGTTGAGCAAGCACAATTTATTGTCGAGCCAAAGATCGATGGCCTGAGTGTCGTTCTACATTATCGAAATGGCGTTTTTGTGCAAGGTGCAACCCGTGGTGATGGTGAAGTGGGCGAGGATATCACTGCAAATTTGCGCACGATCAGGTCGATCCCATTAAGAATTCCGGTCGATGGTCAGGCGGCTGTGCGCCAGAATCCAGCATCGGATCTGCCGCTATTCGCTCATGACTCCCAATCACCAGTTTTGGATGTTCAATTACCATCCTTCCTGGTTGTGCGGGGAGAAGCTTTTATTCCAAATAAAGAATTTGACGCTTTAAACAAACGGCTTGAAGAAGCAGGCGAAAAAACGTATCTCAATCCACGCAACACAGCCGCCGGCTCTCTGCGTCAGCTCGATCCGGGACTGACTGCTCAGCGCCCGTTGACTTTATTATGTTATCAAATTATCTATTCTGAAGGCGGTAAAATCCCTTCAAGCCAGTGGGAATTACTTGGGTGGCTAAGAGCCCTTGGCTTCCCTGTCACGGATATTGCGCGCCGGTTCGATAATATCGAAGCAGCCATCGCTTATACTGAAACTTGGGATAGGCGTCGCGACGAATTAGGCTATGAAGCTGATGGCATGGTTATCAAGTTGGATGATCTTGATATGGCGGCTGAGCTGGGTTTTGTTGGCAAAGACCCGCGTGGTGCGACAGCCTATAAATTTCCCGCGCGCGAGGTTACTACCCGGCTAAACGAAATTGGCGTGGCGGTTGGTCGCACAGGCGTGCTGACGCCTTTTGCAATGCTCGAACCGGTTGAAATCGGCGGAGTGGTGGTTGAGCGTGCTACCCTGCATAATTTTGATTACATTGCTGAAAAAGATATCCGGCCTGGTGACCGGGTACTGATTAAACGAGCTGGAGAGGTCATTCCATACGTGATCGGCCCAGTCATAGCTGCTCGGAATGGAAATGAGCAGTCTTACGTCCCGCCGGTATTTTGCCCGGCTTGTGGGCAGACCGTCGAGCATTTTGATGGTGAAGTAGCCTGGTATTGTGTTAATGCCGCCTGTTCTGCACAGATCATTCGTAATGTGGAACATTTTGTATCCAAAGGCGCGCTGGATATAAATGGGTTGGGGATCAAGATCGTCGAAAAGTTGATCGAAACCGGTGTTGTGAAAGACGTGGCCGATATTTATTTTCTCAAACGGGATGATATTCTTAACGCCGTCACAAGAAAGGAACGCAAAACAAAATCTGATCCACCTGGAAAAATTGCGGATAATTTAATGGCGGCCATCGAACTATCCAAAAACCAACCGTTGAGCCGTTTGATTACAGCCATTGGTATCCGAGGAGTTGGAGAAGTATCTGCTCGAGACCTGGCACAACACTTCTCATCTCTGGATCTTTTGTCAAAGGCTACGGCTGAAGAGTTACAGGAGATCGATGGTGTCGGTCCGAACATTGCTGAAGCGATTGTCGACTGGTTTTCGCGAGAACAAAATTTAGAAATTTTGAAAAAACTCAAAACAGCTGGGGTTTGGCCCGAACAGTTAAACTCAGGTTATGGAAGCAAGAAGGGTGCCCTGGATGGGTTGACTTTTGTGGTCACGGGAACATTACCATCCATGTCTCGTGATGATGTTAAAGAATTTATCGAATCAAACGGCGGAAAATTGACAGATTCAGTCAGTAAAAAGACCAGTTATCTGGTCCTGGGTGAAAACCCTGGATCAAAGCATACCAGGGCAGTTTCGTTGGGTGTGCCAGTCATTGGAGAGGCTGAACTGCGGGAGTTGTGCAATCGATAATGTCAAATTTGCTGAATATTATCAGGCGTAGACACAAATATTATTTGACGATTTATCCCGTCCAGTTACACGCTGTGTTATAAGAATCTTGAAGTTGCATAATGCGCAAGGAGAAAAATGAAACAAACCATCACACTTGACCAAAATGATGCACAACTCGCCATTGAGGTCATCAAAACAGAAATTCTTCGCCGTGGTAAGGCAGCCGTTATCGCTGTCGCTGATCTACATGGCGAGTTGATTGCATTGCTGCGCGTGGATGGCGCACCATTTACTTCGATCCAGATCGCAACCAATAAGGCCTATACCGCAGCTCGCGATCGCAAACCATCCCGGCAGATTGGCCAATCATCTCGTGACCCCCAGAAGGGTTTTGATATTTCTTATTATGGTGATCCGAAAATCGTCGGCTGGGGCGGTGGTTTGCCGGTCGAATTGGATGGTGTTGTCGTTGGTTCCGTGGGTGTCAGCGGCTTACCTGAGATGGAAGATATTGAACTGGCCCAACTGGGAATTGATGCGATCCTGAATGCAGTTCGATGAGGCAATGGTTAACCTTCGGATAAGTTTTCTGATAAATTGACTAAGGAAAGTCGAAAGAATAAGTTACCTCAAAGTGGTGCTACCGATGGTATGGCTCGGTAGTTCCATCTGCTCAAGTAATCATCAAAAACAATGTGCATGGTATCTTTATAGTCATCAGCGACCTTTCGTCCGGTTT
>JAPLGT010000281.1:0-10936 GCA_026390035.1 Chloroflexota bacterium | reverse complement strand
GATCAGTAAGACCTATTCTTCGCCAGCTCATAGAATGAACGGATTCGTTTACCATTCAAATTGGTTGCACAATTTGCTGGTTGCGACCTCCATGTCTGGCTGCAAGCAATGACCACAAAAAACATCAGAACCAGGAAAATTATAAGGCTGAGGTCCTGAATGCCCAATTTCCCAGATTCTAATTTACTACAGGATTCCAGTAACCTTCGATTGGTAATTTCCGTCCCGTAATGGCACCCAATAACTTGAAAACTTCTTGAATTGCCATCGGTACAGCAGCTTCAATTTCGGGTGTCAAAGTTTCTCCAAATTCAAAAACATGACGGGCTTCAATGGCTACAATGAACACATTCCTGTCATCAGGAATATTGGGGATCAGTTTACGGCCCAAGGCTAGCGCATTTTTTATTGACAGGTCGTGAGCTGAAGCGCTATGCCCCCAAGTGAGATCAGCCAGGCTGTCCAGGGCAAATGAAGTGATGCCACCCTCAATGAGTTGGTTGGAGTTGAATGAATCAATCAAGATTACACGATCAAACCCAATCATTTGTTCCATCAGGGAAATACCAGCCAGGCTGAAACATTCCACTGTAATGCTTTGATCGGATGAATTGAGTATTTGGGCAACTTTTTGAGCGATGACCCAGCCAACCCCATCATCGCCGAGGATTGGATTTCCGAGACCGGCAATTAGGATTTTCATAGTGTTGGAATTATCGCCTTTGGCTCCGTAAGTCCGGGGTGTTTAGTCTGTAAATTGCTTGATAATTTCAGTGATTTTTCCATTGTGGTCATAAATTTTTATTTCAAGGGGCATTTGTCCGGGTAAAGAGTGAGTAGCGCACCCGAAGCAAGGATCGTAAACGCGGAAAGCCATCTCAACCATGTTCAATAGACCTTCCGTAGCTTTGCCGTCCTTGATTAAACTTCGCGCAGCTTTATTTGTCGACATTTGGATTGGGGCGTAATTATTTGTTGTGCCAACGATTAGATTAATCTTTGTTAATAGACCGCGTTCATCGGTTGTGTAATGATGGGTCAATGTGCCTCTCGGCGCCTCAACTATACCAACGCCTTCAGTTGGTATTTCAGTTGGAATCTTATGAACATTCTGCGATGTGATATCTGGATCGGTGGCAAGTTCTACCCAGTGTTCAGCAGCGTAAAGCAGTTCAATCAGGCGTGCCCAGTGGGTGGCAAGGCGTTGATGGACAGGTTTTCCTCCCAGAGTGGTATAAAATTCTTCGTAAGCAGCCTGTGCTCGGGATGTGCTCATCCCATTTGATGCATTGAGGCGCGATAAAGGTGTGGCCATATATACACCTGAATCTTTTCCCTCGACAAATCCCTTCCAGCCTACTTTCTTAAGGTAGGGGAATTTTAGATAGGACCAGGTTTCAACGTGTTCGGCAATATGATTGTAATAGTCTTTTGGCTCATATTTGACGAATTCTTTACCATCTGGGTCGACAACACGAACCTTTCCATCGTAGAAATTAACTCGATTATTTTCATCGACCAGCCCCATATAATAGGTGCGATGCGTATAGATATCGCCTAGAATTAAATCCAGATATTTTTGGTTTGCGAGAATAATGTCTTTGAAGGTTTGAAGACTGAACAACGCGAAGTCAATTGCCCACCTTCCCATTTCTTCAATCTGTTTGCGCTCTTCTTCGGATAGAATTTTGGTTATTCCGCCAGGAATGGATGTAGCGGGGTGGATCTTGCGCCCACCAATTATTTCAATTACTGCATGGCCATATTTACGCATCTGAATAACTTTGCTGCCAATTTCCAGCCCGACTTTGTGGATTACTCCCAGGATGTTTCTTTCCGCAACGGGAGCTTCCGGTCCGATGATAAAATCTGGACCGCCAAGGGCATAAAAGTGCGTGGTATGGTCAGTGGCATAGAATGCCATATAGAGCAGTTCTCTGAGTAATTTTGCTGTACGTGGTGGGTCAACATGATAGACGGCATCTGCTGCCTTGGCAGCTGCCATATGGTGGGCTTCTGGGCAAACTCCGCATATGCGATTTGTCAATAACGGCATTTCTTCCACGGGGCGGCCAACGCAAAATCTTTCAAAACCCCGCAATTCAGGAATCTGAAAGTAGGAATTGGAAACATTACCATTTGCATCCAAAAAAATATCTATCTTGCCATGGCCCTCAAGACGTGTAATCGGATCGATGGTAATTCGGTTTGTGGTTGCCATTTAGCCTCCTAATACCCGTTCTTTTTCCAGTTAGAAGTACCTGCGCGGAGTAATGAATTAGCCAGGTTGAAACGATAAAACTGTCCAGTTGGGTCGGGAATACTATCAAGAATGGCTTCAATTTCTTGCGGTTCTTTTGCTTCGAATACTGAGGCAAAGGCGCTCACCAGACGCGCCCCATAATCGGAGACGCCTTCAGCAGGCCCATAGCACCCAATGCATTGTGCCCCCACTCGTGGGCAACGTGCATCACAACCAGAACGAGTTGCCGGACCATTGCACGGCACGCCTTGTTCTAGTACGCAAAGGAAGGGATCGAGCGGGGCAACTTCTTGGATTCGGCGGAATGTTTTTATTAACTTGATGTTTCGCGTTCGAGGGCATTCATCGCAGACGGTGGATTGACCAGCGCCAATAACTGATCCTTTCGGAGGTAAATTAGCTTTGCCATGCAAGACTTCGATGATCAGGTCAACTACTGTGGCAATTTGATGGGATTCCGGAGGGCATCCGGGCATAAAGTAATCGACTTCCACAACCTGAGCAAGTGTTTTTACCCTCGAATTTAATGTTGGAATTGTTAGTGTTCCTTCGGGAACTTCGGTTGTAGATTGCGGAATTATATTGATCGGGTTATCAGTTGTGATGGTATGAAAGGCAACATCGAGAATTTCATTGGCGGAAAATAAGTTTGCTAATCCGGGAATACAACCCTCGATTGCACACGAGCCGAAAGCAACCATGATTTTTGATTTACGGCGGAGCAGGTGAGCAATTTCTTCATTTTCATTGTTGCGCATGCTTCCGTTAAAAAAAGTCAAAAGAATTGAACCGTC
This sequence comes from Chloroflexota bacterium, assembly GCA_026390035.1. Classification (GTDB taxonomy): domain Bacteria; phylum Chloroflexota; class Anaerolineae; order Anaerolineales; family Villigracilaceae; genus UBA5195. The sequence goes on along the minus strand of JAPLGT010000281.1, from coordinate 7,879 downwards.
TTCCATGGCTTCGACGTCTTTATATTTTGCGTCCATTGCGACAGGCCAGAATGCAATCTCGAAATTGGCATCAATATCCAGAATCTTTTCGTGAATATTAAGAACGGCAATTTCGCATCCGCCGCATGACGCTGCCCAATACATTGCGAACTTTGGCTTGCCACTCATGTCACCTCCTTTCCTGAATTGGATAAAACCATCTCATCTTTCCAATGTGGCCAGTTCAAAGGCCCCAGCGCACGAACCTCCTCAACAAATTGAGAAATCTCATGTGCCAATTTTAAACCTTCAGCTGCACTAGCCCAAATCAGTTTAATACGTTCACCTTCAACACCAAGACCTTTGAGTGTGCGCCGAAGTAGTAAAAACCGTCGCAAAGCTTTGTAATTTTGTTCAATGTAATGGCAATCTCCTGGATGGCAACCAGTGATCATGACACCATCAGCACCCCCGGCTAATGCTTTTAATACAAACGCAGGATCCAGACGTCCTGAACACATGAGACGTATAAGCCGGATGTTTGGTGCATATTTTATACGTGCTGTTCCGGCAGTATCAGCTGCTCGGTATGAACACCAGTTGCACGTGAAGCCTACGATGACGGGTTCGAATTGTTCACTCATGCCGTCCTCCTATGTACCCATTAAGATGCCTTCAATTTGGGCGAATATTTGTTCATTGCTGAAACCAGTGCCATTGATGGCTCCTGCTGGGCAAGCAGCCACACAAGTGCCACATCCCTGACAAAGCGCCGGGTTGATGCGGGTGACAGCAAGATTTCCGATATATGTAATGGCATTGAAGGGGCAGATATTATTGCAAATACGGCATCCTGAACAGATTAATTCATTCACGCTAGCTCGAATAGGTTCGAGCTCAACTTCTTTTTGGAGGATTTTATCCAATACTCGGGCGGCTGCAGCAGCTCCTTGGGAAACGGAAGCCGGAATATCTTTTGGCCCTGTGGCGCAACCAGCAATAAAAATACCTTCTGTCATTGTTGAGATTGGATCAAGTTTGGGATGACGTTCCATGAACCAGCCATCCGTTGAGCATGATATTCCGAATAACTTGCCGGTTTCCTTTGCGTCATATCGCGGCTCCATGCCATTTGATAAAATCACCATATCTACTGGGATGCGGCGTTGCTTGCCGATGAGTGTGTCTTCCACCTGTATGATAAGTTTCCCTTTTTCATGGGGAGCGCGGGCAGCATCGGTTATTTCTGCAACTTTTCCCCGTACAAATAGGGTGCCTTCTTCCATGACCCGTTGGTAAAATTCATCGTAGGATTTTGCTGCTGTTCTCATATCAATATAAAATTCATAGACATCCGCACCGGTACGTTCTTTTACGAGGTGGGCAAACTTGAGACTTTGCATACAGCAGATAGTCGAACAGTAGTTGTTATAATTTTTATCACGCGAACCAACGCAGTGAATAATTCCAACTGTTTGGGGACGTGTTTTGCCATCCCTGAGTTTAATTTCTCCAGAGGTTGGACCTGATGCATTTGAAAGACGTTCGAATTCCAGGCTGGTGAAAACATTACGCAATCTGCCGTAGCCATAATTACTTATGCGACCAGCATCAAACAGGTCATAGCCGGTGGCTAAAATAATATTACCAACTTCTATGGTAATAAATTCATCCTGTTGGTCAAAATTTATCGAGTTTGTCGGGCAGAATTTTTCGCAGGCTTTGCATGTGCCTTTTTGAAAATAAGTGCAGTTAGCTCGATCTATCACTGGATATTTTGGTACGGCCTGGGCGAAGGATGTGTATACAGCTTTTCGATACCCTAGCCCCGCTTCATAGACATCATCTATTACTTTTTTGGGACACTTTTCCCAGCATATTCCACAACCTGTGCAATCCTTTTCATTAATGTAGCGTGCTTTTTTCCTGATAGTGACATTAAAGCATCCTACAAAGCCCGCAACACCAGTAACTTCACTCCAGGTTAGCAAAGTAATATTTGGATGTGTCCCAGCTTCCACCATGCGAGGTGTAAGGATACAAGCTGAGCAGTCCAGCGTGGGAAACGTCTTATCGAATTGAGCCATATGCCCACCGATGGAAGGTTCGCGTTCCACGAGGTAAACATGAAAGCCAGCATTGGCGATTTCGAGGGCGGCTTGAATACCGGCAATCCCACCTCCTACAACCATTGTATTGGGGTTTATTGGAACTTTTAGTTTTTCTAGTGCTTCATTGTATGCGATCCGTTTCACTGTGCCGGCAATGAGGGCTTTGGCTTTTTCGGTTGCAATAATTTTATCTGTATGTACCCAGGATACTTGTTCTCGAATGGATACCAATTCGGTTAGATATGGATTTAAACCTGATCGTTCTGCCGCGGTGCGAAAAGTCTTTTCGTGCAAGTGAGGTGAGCAAGCTGCAACAACCACACGGTCAAGGCCGAGTGCAGCGATATCTTTTTCAATCAATTCCTGCCCGAGGCTTGAGCACATGAATTTATAATCACGTGAAATAACGACCCCCTCTGCGCCGAGTCGTTCCTGTGCCCACTCCTTTACTTTTTCTACATCTACCATTGAAGAAATGTTCGTGCCACAATGGCACACGTAAACGCCTATTTTGGGTTTGGGTGGAGTGTTGTCAGTCATGTTACTCTCCTATTCGCTGGCTTCCTGACCGCTAGCATATTTTTTATGCTTACGAATGGGCATCGGTAGACCGTTTTGTTTCGGACTAGCTTTTACAGTTGGGATGGGAGTTTCAATCCCGATCTTGGCCAAAGCGTCACGGGCATTGGTTAATTCCATCCCAAATCCGGCTTCTTGAGGACTTTTTCCGAATGCGAGGGCCATCAATTGAGTGAAGAAAACAATTGGCATGTGGTAATTAGTACCAAAATAGCGGTTGGTTTCACTCTGGTAGGCATCCAAATTCATTTGACACATTGGACAGACTGTTACCATAATGTGCGCATTGTTTTCTTCTGCAGATGAAATCAATCGGCGAATAAGCTCATACGCAGTTTCTGGGCCGATCTGAGTCATATGCCCACCACAACAGTTAGTCTTGAGAGGAAAATCGATCACGTCTGCGCCGAGGACTTTTAATACATCGTCTAACTCTGTAGGCTGTTCATAGTCAGACCAGCGATGTTGATAGTCTGGACGGGGTACCATGCAGCCCAAATACGGCGCAATACGCAAACCAGTTAATGGGTTTGTTACTTTACTTTTTATGAAATCCAATCCGATATCGTTGATGATGACATCCAACAAGTGGCGAATTTGGATTGAGCCTGGATCGTAATGTAGCCCGCCTGCTGCCAGTGCTTCATTCACTTTTAGCCCAAGAGATGGTCGTTCTGACATGTAGTAATCTGCTTTCTCCAAATTCAGGTAGCATGCTGAGCATGGAGCAAGTAAAGTCTTGGAGCTATCGCTCTGGTTTGCAGCCAACGCCAGATTACGAGCAATCAAAGAATAGGCTGGGATCAGGTTCATACTTACATACTCGGTAGCACCACAGCAATTCCAATCATCAATTTCCTTTAAGCTCATTCCGAGCACGTCTTTGATGGCTTTAAGAGAATCGTAATATGCTTTGGCGCTGCCTTCCATCGAACATCCCGGGTAAAATATGTACGTATTCATGATTTCAGCTCCAGGGACTTTGCTTTATTGAGTATGGATTTGAGTTGATCCATATTTTTAATTCGTTTTGGAATTACCTTCATACGATCTGATGTAAGCATTCCTAGCCCCATAGTAGCCATTCCGGGTAAGCGCAGTGGATAATGTTTTAAGTAATGGCGAGTTGCTAGCCCAAATTCAAAGCTCCGGCCGTAATTTTCTATAAACCCCACGAAAGATTGAGAAAAATCTGGTGCATTTGAGTCTATGTAGAGCTTGGCTGTAATTGCCATTCCTTTCAGAGTGTACATGACGTCTGGTATGTGGACTTTTTGCGGGCAACGAACTACACAGTGATAACAGGAGACACAAATCCAAGGGGTGTTGCTGTGAAGGACCTCGTCGCGCATTCCTGCTCGCAACATCGCGAACAACATGCGCGGTGTGTGATCCATATCTGCTGCGGAAGGGCAAGAACCTCCGCAGGAACCGCACTGAATACACATTTCTAGGCGTGAAACCCCCGCGGTCGCAATGCTTACTTCATTAAGAAGAGTCAGATCTTCTTGTTTGCGTAACCCAGCCCCTTGTTGGTCGGTATTTATTTTTGTTGCCATAGCCCCTCCTTTGTAAGGAGCAACTCTGGGAAATTGACCGGTTTGTCCGGAAACTGTTGGTTTATATTTGAAAAATTTAGCGAATAAACGGCGGATAATAAAACCGAGCTGAATAACTTATTATATTTATTATAGGTTTTTGTGATAAAAATTACAATCAATAGTTTGGGTTTAATAAAAAATTGATAGGTGGAAAGCGTGGGCAATTCCTGAAAATTGGTCGATTAGTCATGTAGATTTGTAATACTCGGTGTAGTTTTTTGGATAAAATGATTTTAAACTGGCTATTTCACACTAATTAGAGTAAAATAGAACTCTTGTTCGTCTCGATTCTCTTTTCCTTTTTTAAACCACCCCCCTAATTTATGGAATTTAAACTTCAAGCCCCTTTTATTCCGACCGGTGACCAGCCAGAAGCGATCCGTCAGCTCGTTGATGGCGTGAATCGTGGTATGAAACATCAAGTGCTGTTGGGTGCCACTGCTACTGGTAAAACATTTACGATTGCATCTATTATTCAACAATTACAGAAGCCGGCACTTATTATGGCTCATAATAAGACGCTTGCGGCACAGCTGTATTCGGAATTTCGGGAATTCTTTCCAGAAAATGCGGTTGAATACTTTGTTTCGTATTACGACTATTATCAGCCAGAAGCCTATGTGCCTCGAAACGATCTTTATATTGAAAAAGAAACCCAAATTAACGAAGAGATTGAACGTCTTCGACTGGCAGCGACAACTTCACTAATATCTCGCAAAGATGTCATTATTGTTGCATCTGTATCCTGCATCTATGGGCTGGGTAATCCTGAAGAATTTGGAAAGGGAACAGTAACTCTCCGAAAAGGTGAAATTTATCGTCGAAATGCGCTTATCCGTCAATTAGTAGAAAGTCAGTACCAACGGAACGATATGGAGCTTCGCTCTGGTTTGTTTCGAGTGCGAGGTGACACCCTGGAAATTATCCCAGCTTACCAGGATAATCGCGGTTATAAAGTAGGCTTTTTTGGGGACGAAGTAGAACGTATTATGGAGTTTAATCCGTTAACCGGCGAGATATATTCTGAACCTGATGAGATATCCATTTATCCGGCTAAGCATTACCTGGCGCCAGGGGATTTATTAAAAGAAGCAATTGTCGATATAGAATCCGAGTTGGCTGATCGGGTAAAACTATTTAATGAGCAGGGGAAACTTTTGGAGGCTCAGAGGATCGAGCAGCGTGCTCGGTATGATCTGGAGATGCTCAAAGAGGTAGGTTATTGTTCTGGTATCGAAAATTATTCGCGGCATCTAGACAGGCGCGCCCAAGGAACCCCACCCTGGACTTTGATTGATTTTTTGCCATCAGATTATTTGCTTGTGATTGATGAAAGCCATATGACAGTACCTCAAATTAGAGGTATGTATAACGGAGATCGATCACGCAAAGAAACTCTTGTTGAATATGGTTTTCGCCTTCCGAGTGCTATGGACAATCGTCCTCTAAAATTTTCGGAGTTTGAGAATGTAATGGGCAATACTATCTATACTTCTGCAACTCCCGGACCTTATGAAATGGAACGCGCAGAACAAGTTGCCGAGCAAATTATTCGCCCAACTGGATTGGTTGACCCAATCGTGGATGTTCGACCAAGTCAGGGTCAGGTGGATGATTTAGTTGCGGAAATACGTCTCCGGGTAGAAAAAAAAGAACGAATTCTGGTTACAACTTTAACGAAACGCATGTCTGAAGATTTGGCGGATTATTTAAAAGAGCTTGGAATTAAAGTTCACTATCTTCACTCCGAAGTCGAAACCTTGGAGCGTATAGCCATTTTAAGAGACTTACGATTAGGGATCCATGATGTTATTGTTGGGATTAATCTTCTTCGAGAAGGGCTCGATTTGCCCGAAGTATCATTGGTAGCAATTCTCGATGCGGACAAAGAAGGGTTTTTGAGGTCTGGTACTGCACTTATCCAGACAATTGGTCGGGCTGCGCGACATTCAAACGGTAAGGTAATTATGTACGCGGATCGGATGACCGATTCGATGAAATTCGCACTCGACGAAACAAATCGCCGCCGGGCAAAGCAAACAAAATATAATTTAGACCATGGGATTGTGCCAGTTAGTATTCACAAGGCAATTCGCGATATTACTGATTCTCTCTCGGTGGAAGGGCGTGAACGAGCAATGGCTGTTGGAGAGGAAAAAGGTACGTACCGTTCTGGAAAGAAGGCGGATGCTGCCAACCGAAAAGAACTCGAAGCAGTGGTCTTAGAGCTGGAAAAACAAATGAAAGAGGCTGCAAAGAATCTACAATTTGAAAAAGCAGCTGCAATCCGAGATGAAATGTATGAATTGAAATCTATTCTCATGGACGACGAGAGGTTGTCACCCCGGGAGCGAATTAAATTATTGACTGGAGAGTAGGCAGTCTAAGCGGTTTAGTGGCATGAAGCAAAATTCTCAGGCCTGGTGTGGGTGGTGACGTTCTTTGAACGCATCAATTTGTGGCGCAATCAGACCGGCAACAAATAGCATAATTGCCCCGATGAAGGTTATCCAGAATCCTACTCCAGGATAGGCCCGAAATTTTACCCAGAATCCCCACCATGCGGAAAGCGCCATAAGACTTAATAAGCCACTTAGCAACATGAGATTTCGATCGTGGTTGCGCGCATATGGTTGAATAAATAACCTAAAAATGGCATAACCGGATAGAAAAAGGGGAATAATTAACAGTATATTCGCCCACAAATATTTCCCTGTTAGTAGCATCGAAAGCGAACTCTTTCCACATAAAACACCGGTTGTACTGAAAAAGGATTCGAATTTTGTTAAAAAGACTGGCCTTACGGCGTTCGCTGTTTGATTAGTGTCGGGAGCACACCCCATTTCCTCCGCCTGTAGTTGGCCGACTTCAGTAACTTGCCCGTTTCCAAACTCTAGAACTGTCAAACCTCTTCCCGCGGGTAAGAATAATCCAACAAGCATTAGTAAGGTGGATGCAATTACCAGGTAAACAGAAAAGGGTCTTACCATTTTAACCTCCATGAATTAACATAGAAATCAATCTTTGTAAAACTAGTCGCTCCGGTAGGAGACGAATGATTATTCGATAATAATAATAGAAAAATAATCCCGTAAATTGATTATACAACTTAGAGAATATTTTCACAATTAGTGTCTTTTTATTATTGCCCCGGGTTACTTGGTGTTTACCATCCCTGACGTCTTTTGCAATAGGTGGATACCCCGTGTCAGTTTTGGAATATTTATCGGGAAATCCTATGAAACTTCAAAAATTACCCTTTTTTGTAATGGCGCGAGGATGTTTTGTTCGAATTATCGCCGAATTCGCAGATTCGAAAATCAATGTTTGGGCGAAAATTGTACTTGGGCGTTTGGCATGGTTCAGATTAGATTGACATAAAAAATGTGGCCCAAGAGGCACTCTTATGCGATACTTGGTTTACTGAAGACCGAGCGTATAAGAGGAGCCAAATGGGCGCACGCATGGATAATATCATAGGAATGGAACGAGCACAGATTGCGATTCAAGTTTTGCCTCCGTCCCGGCCACACGGCTTGGTGACCGAATTGTCCAAAACTTACTCTGTTTCCGGGCAAACGATCTACGACATAGCAGCATCCGGGAAAG
>JAPLGT010000014.1:0-2498 GCA_026390035.1 Chloroflexota bacterium | reverse complement strand
TGTTCAAGAAACAATGGAATCAGCGATAATCTCAAGCGGGCTTCAGGGCTTTTTGCCAAAGCAGCAATCAGGCTGACTGGTTTTTTATATAAAGATCCTTGCCCAAGATTCTCCCCCATAATGAAATCTACGCCCAATACATGCAGGGCAGTTGTGAGTTGTTCACCAGTGAAGGATGATGGGGTAGTCATAATAACATTATTATACCGTCACCTGCCCACCCCAATAGTTTCCACATCAACAAAATAATCTTAATTACAAAATATCATCAGTATAGTAAACGATTCTGGATAATATATTTTGACTGATAGACCGTGGAAGCTGTTTGGCTACGGTGAAAGGACTCAAACCCGTGACCCAAAGATTATGAGTTCCTGATATAAATACCGTCAAATACGGCTTATGAAAGCTATTAAAAAAAATGGATCGTGCGTGTGAAGATTTTTCTCATCTGCCTTTGGGCGATTACAACCTATCCATTTCGCTATATTTCTCTTGGAAAACCTATAGAAATTAATAGATTGTGATTACCGCCTCACACTGGTAACATGATGCGAAATTAAATAGCCAAGTCACAAACGCATGTTTAAACCAAAAACGCCCATTTCTGGACGTTTGGATTATACAGTTGCGGGGACAGGACTCGAACCTGCGACCTCCGGGTTATGAGACTCTCGCCCGTTTTCGCAACCTATGACCATAAAGCTCGTGTTTTTCGGGTGGCCCGACGATGATAGGTTCAGGCCAGCCCGACAATGATTGGTAAGCATTTTAATCGAACAATTTGATTATACCGCATCGGGGGATTTTTAGGTTTTTAGCCAAGATTGGAAATTTTCTCATACCAAGTCAAACAAACCCACCACGTTTCGAATTACGCCAAACCATATTCCCGACATGCCAACAATGTCGGGATCTTTATCCATCAACCTTTTGTTAAGGTTGCGATCATCATATTCAAGGAGAATTTCGTCATGAATAATACATTTATTCCTCTCGGCATCGACGCCGGAAACGGCGCTTTCAAACTGTACGGCGCACCCGGCGGCCTGGAGCTTGTCTCGCAGGTTGCCACCAACGGCACGCAAAAAGTGCTCTCCACCCTGGGTCTTCGCAAATCAAAGGCACCGCTCGCCATTCACAACGAGAGCGGCTCGTTCTATGTTGGCACAGGTGCTCACGATTTTGGCCGCTCGGTCGAGAACCTGGACGTGGACCGCTTCAATGGCACGCCCGAAATGAAGGCGCTGCTGCACGGCTCGCTGACCCGCTACCAGCAGCGCTACGGCAAGTTCAATGCGCCACTCTCGGTGGTGGTAGGTCTGCCCAACGAAGCGCTCACCGGCGATCTGGCCGAGCAAAATATCGAAAATGTCAAACGCTGGGTGCGCGGTACGCATACCTGGTCAACGGATGGTGAACCTTTCAGCGTGGAGATCGCCGATGTCAAAGCAGCAAGCCAGGTGACCGGCGGGCTGTTTGATTACCTGCTGGATGGTGAAGGCCGCTTCATCTCCGAGCGTAAAGGTGCTTTCAACAGCGAAGTCGGCATCATCACGATTGGCTTTGGGACGGTGGAATTGATGGCGGTGCGCAATCGCGAGATCGTCCAACGCTTTACTTCGGGCGCAGCCTCCGGAGTGCGCCGCCTACTGGAACTTATCAACGGCCAGCGCCTTTATTCGCTGGGTGAAATGGACATGCAGCTGCGCACCGGACAGTTGGATATCTCCACCGCTTTGCCAGTCTGGGAGCGCGAAGTGACCGGTGTGATTGAAAAACAATGGGGCACGGCCTGGAAGCGCTTCGCAGCGGTGTTGATCATGGGTGGCGGAGCGATTTTGCTCAAGGATAGCCTGCCACACCGCTTTAACGGGCGCGCGTATATGCCGGATGAACCGGTGCAAGCTATCGCGCGCGGGTTGTATCGCCTGACCCTGCTCCAGCAAAACCGCAAGGGCAAATAGATGAAGCACGGACGCCCGGTTTCCCCACTTCTGGCTGTGGAGTGTCACATCCACCTGCGCTTGCGGGTGGGCGAGGATGATGACCTGATCGCCTTCCTGAACACCCTGCCAGCACGCAGGCGCGCCTCAACCATCAAGTCAGCCTTGCGTAACGGTGGAACGGGCTTTGGCCTGACAAATGATGACAGTTCAGATGATGACCTGATTTCTGCCATCGATGATTTTCTCAAATAAATGGGACCCAGAAAGCCAGTGTGCTTTTCTGGGTCCCAAAAGGATGCAAACAATAATATGGATATCTACCAGAGCTTTCAGGCTCATCTCGAACAGAGTGACTTTTCGGCACTCACCAAACGCGGCTATCTTATGGATCTGGGACATTTCTCGCGCTGGTTTCAGCAAACCAACGGCGAAGAGCTCACTCCCGAACATTTGACGCCCACCGACGTCAGGGCTTACAAGCAGCATTTGCTGCTTGTGGAGCGCCGCAAGGCCAGTACTGTCAACCGCCGCCTGGCAGCCATCTCTGCA
>JAPLGT010000206.1:0-3533 GCA_026390035.1 Chloroflexota bacterium | reverse complement strand
GCCCAGCGATTTTCGCGCTTTTGGCTGGCGTTGAGTGTGATGGTGATTGGCGGGTGGCGGGAGCCATCCCAGATAGATGAGGATTATATTTTTTGTGGTGGTTTGTGGGGTTGGAGCTTCCCCAAAATCACCACTGACGGGGCAGCCCAGCGATGATCATGCATTTGGCCGGCGCGGGGTGCGATGGTGATTAATAGCGGATGGCGGGAGCCATCCCAGATAGATGAGGATTATATTTTTTGTGGTGCGATTTTCGCGCTTTTGGCTGGCGTTGAGTGTGATGGTGATTGGCGGGTGGCGGGGTTTTGTTTTTCGCCATGCAGATTATTTTGGTGCGCAGAGTGCGCTAATTAAGGTTTGCCCCGCAAGTGGTGATTTGGCGGGACAACCGTCCCGCCAAATCACCACAAAAACCCCCTTCTGCCCTGTCTGAGGCAGCAATCCCAGGGCAGCCCAGCGATGATGATGCATTTGGCTGGCACGGGGTGCGATGGTGATTGGTGATTTGGCGGGAGCCTTTTACCAGCTGAGAGCATGAATATGTCATCTGAGCTGGTCAATGTAGATACTTTTATTGGTAACACCCGTGTAACTGACCGAAAGGAGTGTGCTATGAATACGAAACGATCGAAGGTGGATTTTGGCTTTTGCGAGGAACAGTTCCCGGCGGGCACGCACATGTGCCTGATCTACAACAGCGAAGATGAACGGGAACGAGTCATCGCTCAATACATTCAGAGCGGCCTGGCCCGGAAAGAAAAGGTGGCGTATTTTTTCGTAGAGCGGACACCCGTGCAGATCAGAACCTGGCTGCATGAATATGGGCTGGCAGACCTGCCGGTCTGGGATGAACAACATTTTGACATCCAGCCGGCAGTTGCTACCTACTGTCCGCATGGGCGCTTTGACCCCGGCGAAATGCTGGAAACGTTGAAAGGCTTTCATACCACGGCAACCGCCGAGAACTATACTGGTTCGCGGGTGACCGGCGAAATGGCCTGGGCCTTGCAGGGCATTCCCGGTTCGGAACACCTGATGGAGTATGAGGCGAAAGTCAACCAGGTTGTTGTAGATTACCCGGTGAATGCGATTTGCCAGTATGACGCCCGCCGTTTTGATGGTGCCACGATCCTGGAATGTCTTAAGGTACACCCTTACATGATCGTCCGGGGTCAGATTGTGCAAAACCCATATTATTTGTCTCCAGACGAATATTTGAAGCAATCCGAGCGTGGGCCGTTTGGAGCATGGGTACCGCGCTAACAGCCGTTTTTCCTGAGCACGATATGGTAAATATGGGGATACCAGTATGGTGAATGAAAGCAGGGTATTAAACCAGCTGTTTGCAGCACAGAGCATGCTGAGTGTTTTTCCGGATATCCGGAAGCTGGGAGAATTTATTGTGCAGGCTGTGCGCAGCGTGCCGGGTGTGCTGGCAACCTGCCTGGTTATCCGTGGACAGTCTGAAGGTATTGGTGCGCCATTCGAAAGCGCCGAAGCTTTGCTATCCGGTTTGAATGCGGTTCCGGAAGACCAGAAATTTAGCCCAATCCTGATCCCTTTTGAGCCGCAGGTGGAAGTATTTTCATTGAAGACCACCCAGCGCCAGTTTGGGTATGTGCTGGTCCGGTTTGACGATGACGAGGTGCTGGATATTTTTCGTCCGGCGCTCAGAAATTTCATTAATATGGTGGCCGTGCGTCTGGAGAATATCTGGCAAAACGAACGCATGCGGCTTTACCAGGAGCATCTGGAAGAGCTGGTGGCGGCGCGCACGCTTGAGCTGAATGCGGAAATGGCCAGGCGTAAGCAGGCTCAGGAAGAGCTGCAGCGCTCCGAGCAGCTTTATCATGACCTGGTTGAGACTGCCCAGGATCTGATCTGGCAGTGTGATACGGATGGCCGGTTTATATTTTTGAACCACGCCTGGGAGCATGTGCTGGGGTACAAGCTGGATGAAATGTTGGCTAGAAAATTTACAGATTTCCTGCACCCGCAAAAGGCCAATAAGGATTTTGCCGAGCATACACGCTTGCTGACAGGTAGTTCTATCAGCAAGTATGAAACCATCTACCTGGCTAAAAATGGCCAGGCTGTGACTTTGATCTTTAATGCAAAATATTGTATGAATGAGCAAGGCCAGACTATTGGAACCCGCGGATCGGCTTATGATATTACGGCCTACAAGCGGGCCGAAGAGCAGTTGAAGGAAGCCCAAACCCTGTTGGAACACCGTGTGGCTGAGCGGACTGCGGATCTGCTGGCTGCCAACCTGCAGCTTGAAAAGGCTTCGCGCTTGAAAAATGAATTTCTGGCCAGCATGGGTCACGAGCTGCGGACGCCGCTGACGGGTATCCTGGGGCTTTCTGAGGTGCTGCAGCTGCAGTCTTATGGTGAGGTGAGCGCCAAGCAGTTGACGGCTTTGAAGCATATCCAGAACAGCGGGCAGCAGCTGCTGGATATTATCAATAATATCCTTGAGTATGCCAGCCTGGAATCGGGCAAGCTCCTGCCAAATTTAATGTCGTGTGCCCTGGCGGATGTCTGCAAGAGCAGCCTGCAGTCTGTGGGTGCCCTGGCGGCCCAAAAGCATCAGCAGACCAGCCTGGTGATCAGCCCGGCGGCTGTGTTTGTTAGAGCAGATCTGTATTACATGAAGAAAATGCTGAGCTGCCTGCTCTGCAATGCCATCAAGTTTACGCCGGAGGGTGGCAGCCTGGGTATTGAGGTGACCAGCCTGGAGCCCGAACACCTGGTGCGGATTACCGTGTGGGATACAGGCATCGGGATAAAATCTGAGGATATCCCGCGTTTGTTCCAGCCCTTCATTCAGCTGGATGCCAGGTTGTCGCGTGAGTATAACGGGATTGGCTTGGGGTTGGCGTTGGTGAAGAAAATGGTTGATCTGCAAGGCGGCAACATCAGTGTTGAGAGTATTTTTGGCTCAGGCAGTCGTTTTACGATCAGCCTGCCAGGCGGGCCTGCTGGCGAGGTGGCCGGGCGGGTGGCGGGAGCCATCCCAGATAGATGAGGATTATATTTTTTTGTGGTGATTTGTGGGGTTGGAGCATCCCCAAAATCACCACTGGCGGGGCAGCCCAGTGATAAGCATGCTTTTGGCCGGTGCGGGGTGTGATGGTGATGGCGGATGGCGGGAGCCATCCCAGATAGATGATTGTTAATATTTTTGGTTCTCCCCAGAGTAGCGGGGGGGAAAATAATAATTTGCGCTGTCTGTGGCTTGTGCAACAGCACAGGGTTTGCAGGGACGATTATGGGTGTTTTTTATCACGAATAAGTGCCGAATGGACGAATGACACGCAGTTACTTTGGAAAATAGCGCGCAAAAGCGCTGCCAAAAACTCGCGTGGTGAGGCGTGCAGGGTTAAAGTTGACGCCCCGGAATAGCGCTGATCGATTGTCTCCCACTAATCTGATGAGAGCCATATTTTTTTTTGTGGTGATTTGTGGGGTTGGAGCTTCCCCAAAATCACCACTGGCGGGGCAGCCCAGTGATAAGCATGCTTTTGGCT
>JAPLGT010000043.1:0-45600 GCA_026390035.1 Chloroflexota bacterium | reverse complement strand
TATGGGGTACTAACTCTCTGAGTTGGCCTAAATCACTCTTTTCTCACTCGAAAAACTGATCTGGAAGCATGGAAATTCACCCTGCGCCGGTGCTATCCTATCATCATGATAGAACAGCACCGGCTTTTTATTTTTGGTAAAAACCTGCTCTCAGAAGGTTTGGTTAAATTATTGGCAACCAACCAGAATGTGAAAATTGTAGGCTGTTCTGATTTGATCGAAGAAGTAGAGTCCTTTTTAGCAAAAGGTCAGCTGGATGTTCTGATGATTGCAGCTGACGACAGGCTTGGCGAAGTGGAATCTGGCCGATTAGTAAAAAAACATGCCAATTTTTCTGTGTTGTATGCTTACCCTGATGGCGCTTATCTGGAATTATTGAGCACCAAATATGACATTGGCTGCTACGCTGATCTTGTGGCGGCTTTTGAGGCCTTGCCATGAGTAAGCCTGTCCCGGTTATTTATAAATTGAGGAAAGAGGCTGTGTATGCTGATGAACATTCTCCACCGCTAATAACAAACCATTATCAGGTAGTACTGCCAACTGTACGGACATAGGCTCGGAATATTAATAGGAGAAAGATCATGGTTCAAAAATCTACAAACTACAAAGTATGGATGGAGCGCCTGGGGTCATTTGTGATCATCCTGGCGCTGCTGTTTTCGGCCACACCAGGCAATTTGGGGTTGGTGCTGGCTGCCGGCAATAATATTGCCGCACAGGCGTTTGCGCCCAGGAATGCCGCTGTTCCAGCTGCTGTGTTGACTCTGCCTGCCAGTACACAGTTCGACCTGACTGGTTTCATCCAGAGCGCCACGCTTGATCCAGCTTGTGCAGGTGACGCCCACTGCGGTGGCGTGCTTGTGCTCAATGGTCACGTCGTGACTGTGCCAAAAGAAACCATCGTGATCCTGCCGGCGAATGCGCTGACATGGCAAGAACTCTTTGCACAGTCTCCCGCGCCATATACTGGTGGCGCGACTGGCATGGCTATGGCGGATGTCCCGGTGCCAGCCAGCACTTATGAGGCGCATGTTATTGGTAACCGTGTTGGAAATCAATATATTGCTGGAATGATCAATATCTCACAGCAGGATTTGAATACCGGTGCGGGATACATCAATTTTATGGATTACAACACTGGCGAAATGCGAGTGGGCGGCGTAATTAATGATTCGACCACTGGCGCCCGCGTACAGCTTAATGACCCATCTGGGCGTTTTGGCCGGAGTATGTCACCTGATCCTCGTTTCACGGTTGATGCCGATAATCCGACAATTGCCGCGGGAACTGGTTTCCCGATGTGCTTCCCTCGCACAGACCCGGCAGTTGCCGATGATGTTCTTTGCCCCCAGGGCAACCGACCGATCGATCCGGCCACGGGCAGTTATGCCATGGCGATCCAAATGAACGATCCTATCGCACTGGCGGGAGTTTTCCCGGATGCTACCAGGCAGGCACCTTTTGAAGTTGGCGATTACGTCACCTTTGCGGGCACCTTGCTTTCGGATGGAAGTGGGCCTTATATCTCTGCTCACACCATTGGTAACAATGTGGCAGTTTACACCTGGCCTGGAACGAATCCTGCTTATGTTGCGATCGAAGTTGGTATTATCGGTACTGGTGGTTTGACGGCTGTAGGCTTGGGTGAAGCTGCCGTTCGGACCAAATTTGAAGGTATGAGTACCGACCCGAGCCGCAAAATTCACCTGTATGGCATTGACCTTGATCCTTTGACTGGCGCGAATGTTGACCGGGATTGGGGTACGATTGGTGTTGACCCGGGTCCGATTGTCGGTGCAGTCAAAGGCCGCTGGCGGTTCCGCCCACCGTGCACCTCCTCAGTTGCGACAGAAAAACTATGCACACCTCCTCCTGCTGGCACATTCCTGCCCCCAACGCGTGAAGTTCGCGCCGTGATTGAAGGTGCCTGGGTACCCGGACAGACAACTGCTTATGCGAACGGTATCATTGCCGGGCAGTACCACGCGCCCATCGACGAATATATCTTCCCGGAAAATGTCCCCGGTTCCCCAATCGTCGAGAACAACTTCAATACCATGGATTTTCTTACCAAGGGTGGGTACACCTCCGCGGCAGGTACAATCGTCGGTCAGCTCAATCCCTGGCCCAGCAATGTCATTCCATCTGCAGCTTGCAATGCTCCTGTAGCCAATGCGGGTGGTCCTTATACGGTCGCTTCTGGTGGCACGGTCAGCCTGCTTGGCAGCGCCACTGGTACCACCCCGATCACACTGACCTGGACTGTGCCGGCTATCGGGACTCTCAGCAGTACTTCAAGTGCTGCGCCCGTTTATACTGCGCCGGTTGTGGCGGTTAATACAGTCGTAAACCTGGCAGTCACTGCCACGAATGCCTGCGGATCCAATACAGGCGGAAGCACGGTGACTATCAATGCCCCGGCTGCGCCGACCATTAATCATATCGTCCCGCTGACCGTTTATTCCGGAGCACCCGTGAATATGACTGCCACCGGTACAGATCCGGGCGGGCTGCTGCCGCTGAGCTTCTCCTGGTTGCAGACTGCCAGCACCGGGCCGATCGTCCTGGTACCCAATCCAAAAACCGGCGCAACAATCAGTTTCACCGCGCCAATACTGCCACTTGGACAGGTGACCCCGGATGTTTTGAACTTCAGAGTAACTACCTTCAACTCGGCCGGCGTGGCCTCGGCTCCCGAATTCACATCTGTAACGGTCAACCCGCTGCCTGACGTGGTCACGATCACCACTGGACAGTACCGTACATCCAAGCTAAGGCTGGATATTACGGTCACATCCAATGTTGTCAGTCCGAATGTGGTCATGACCCTCCAGCCATACCTGACCAAAACAGGCACCATCTTTAATCCTGCTACACTGGGAGCGATTTTCACCAACACTGGCGCTGGTCTCTACTCCATCACCCTGGTTGGCGCTCCTCAGCCTGCCTGTAATGCCTCCAACACTAATCCGTGCACAATCAATGTTTTGGTTGTGAGATCCAACCTGGGAGGCTCTTCACCAGCTGCTGGAGTTCCGTTATCCAATATTCGGAATTAAATCGGCACAGAAAGAACTTAGTAGTTTGAAATAAACGTTGGGGCAATCTCAAACAGAGATTGCCCCAACGGCGATTCTTCGGGGAAAAACGAGATATGTAATCAGGCTGTATGCCGGTTTCGGGCCATCAGTTGATTGTAAGAAAGGTGCTGACGATAGGGTGATGTCAGCGTAATCAGCGCGGCCATCAGTAAAGTGCCGAATGTTTATTTTATCCTTGACATTGTCCGGAAAGCGTCTATAATTTGATTATCTTTATTCACTGAATAAATAAACTATGCCGATCACACCCTTAGGTAACCGAGATTTAATGCGCACGCTCAATCGTTCGATCGTTCTAAATACGATCAAAACGTTTGGGCTGATTGACCGTGCCCGGATTGCCCGCCATATTAACTTATCGCCTGCCACGGTAACAACAATTACGGCAGACTTGATTACAGAAGGATTAGTTTTTGAAAAAGAACCAGGTGATTCGCGTGGAGGTCGCCGGCCGATCTTACTGGCCATTAATCCGCAGGGTGCTTATGTGGTTGGGATTAAGCTGACTGAAACGCATGCGATTGCCGCACTGACAGACTTGGAAGCGACAGTCCTGGTAAAACGTTCAAGTAGGTTGACCGGTTCTGATCCAGAGTCAGCCATGGAGCTCATGGCTGAGCTGACGCATGAGCTGCTGTTGGAAGCGGGCGTGCCGGCAGAAAAATTGATCGGCGTGGGAGTTGGCCTGGCAGGGATTGTCGATTTTCAGAAAGGTATTCTGCGCCAGGGAACTTATCTAGATTGGCGCAATTTGCCGGTCCGGGAAATGCTGTCTGAAAAAATCAAAGCCGATGTTTACATTGATAATGATGTAAATACTCTTTCGTTGGCAGAGGTCTGGTTTGGCTGTGGGCAGGGGATTGAAAACTTTCTGACTGTCACAATTGGTCGTGGCGTTGGCCTGGGTATTGTTACCAACAGCCAATTCTATCGAGGGGTGGGTGGGGGTGCCGGAGAATTTGGTCATACAGTGATCGATCCCGATGGCATACTGTGTGATTGCGGCAAACGAGGTTGTCTGGAAACCATGGTTGGTGACCACGGGTTGCTGAGCCAGGCAAGATCGGCCTATGAAGAAGGTAAGCTGGTTTTCATGCCGCAAGAAACTGGGGAAATTGCCCAGATGGCTGAACTAGGCAACCCGACGGCTATTGAAATATTGAGCAGATCAGGCTCAGTGCTCGGCCAATCGATTGCAAATCTGGTCAATCTGTTTAATCCTGAGCGTATCCTGATCAGTGGTGAAGGGCTATCACGTGGGCCTGTTTTCTTTGAGGCATTGAAATCATCAGTGCGAAAATTTGCGCTGCCAGATTTATACGCAGATCTGGATTTGCGTATTGAATCCTGGGGCGATGATGTTTGGGCGCGAGGGGCTGCCAGCCTGGTGCTGCGCTCGTTATTTGAGTCGCCTGTTCACGAAATTAAAAAACAATAAGGAGGTTTTTTTTACACAAAAGTTCATTTATTCACTAAAGAAACAATCAAGTATTACAGGCCCCTAATTTGATCGACCATTTTCAACAAGGAGAAACAATGAGAAACAAACCCTTCATTTTCGTTGGACTGCTGATCGCAATCAGCATGCTGCTGTCTGCCTGCGCATCACCCACTCCAACTGAAGCACCCGCGCCTACCATGGCACCGGTTGTGGCTACTGATGCCCCGACTGTGGCACCCACTGAAGCCCCAACTGCTGCCCCGACTGCCGCCCCAATTGCCATTCGCTACTGGCACACCATGAGCGATCCCGAGACTGCCCAGTTCCAGAAGGTGATCGATACCTTCCAGGCAGCTAATCCGGGTGTAACGATTGAAGCTACTCGCTATGCTTACAATGATTTCAAGACCGCGCTCCTGACTGCCATTGCCGGTGGTGATGTGCCTGATACTGCTCGTATGGATATCGTTTGGGTTTCAGAATTTGCCAGCCAGGGTGCTCTTATGCAACTGGATGGAACCATGCCAGATTTCGACAAAATATCGGGCTCTGTTTTCCCCGGCCCGTTGGCAACGAACAAGTTTAATGGCCATTATTATGGTCTGCCTCAGGATACAAACACCCAGGTCTTGCTCTATAACAAGGATATGTTTGATAAAGCCGGAATTTCTGCTCCGCCAGCCACCATGGAAGAATTTGCCGCGGATGCCTGTAAGCTGAGCGATAAAGCTAAGAAGACTTATGGTTATGCTGAAGGCGGCACGTACTTCTGGGCGCCGGCACCAGTATTCTATGCCATGGGCGGTAAGGTTGTGGATGAAAACATCACAACTGCAACTGGTTATGTCAATGGTCCCGAGAGCGTAGCTGCCTTTACCATGTTGAAAGACCTGTACGATCAGGGCTGTCTCTCTCCCAACTTATTGGGCGGCGGGATTGCGACTGACGCCGGGCATGCAACCGGTATCTATGGCATGATCATTGATGGCCCCTGGATGGTTGATATTTACAAGGGTAACTACCCTGACTTTAAGGTCAATTTTGCGCCAGTTCCGGCTGGCAAGTCTGGAACCAGCTCAGTTGTGGGTGGCGAAAATGTGGTTGTGATGGATGCTTCAAAAAATAAGGAAGCAGCCGCGAAATGGGTCTCCTATTTGATGAGTGTCGAAGCACAGAAAACCATGGCTGAAGTTGGTGTCATGCCGACTATTGCCAGCCTGGCGGGTGACCCCGCTCTGCCTGCGCATTTCGCAGTTTTCATGGATCAGCTCAAGACTGCCCAGGCGCGCGTCCCAAGTCCCAAGTGGGGCGATATGGATGGTGCCATCAGCAATGCTTACCAGCGTATGCTGAAGGGTGACCAGAGCGTGCAGGCGGCTCTCGATCAGGCTGCTGAAGAGATCAACGCTCTGTTAAAGTAGGCAATCAAAAAAGTTTCGCACTAAACATCAGCGGTCAGTGAGTATATCGCTCGCTGACCGCTGGTAAAATCCTCTGGTCTTTTAAGATTTGAAAATATCATTCCGTTTTTAAAATATTTGAAATTCCATGAGGAATCCAATGTTCTCAACCCGTACTCGCAACCAGATCATACCTGCCATAATCTTTTTATTTCCAGGATTTGTACTTTTTGCGGTCTTTTTTTTGGGCCCGTTGCTTTATTCGCTGCGCATCAGCTTTTTTCATTGGAATTTCGCACACCCTGAACGATCTGTGTGGGTTGGCTTGAGTAATTATGCAGCTCAATTAGCCAGCCCGGTTTTCCGTCGGGCGGTTTTGAATACGAGCGTATACACCATCATTACGGTTTCGGTAAAGATGGTCCTTGGTTTTATCGTGGCAGTGCTGCTTAACCAGAAAATCCGTGGGCGCACAGGTTTTCGGGTGGCCTATTATTTGCCGGTAATCACCAGCTGGGTGATTGTTTCCCTGCTCTTTACCTATATGTTCAGTGGGCAGTCAGGCTTGGTGAATTACTTCTTGAATGATATTTTGCATATTGTTGACCACGATATCATGTGGTTGGCAGATGGGGTTTTGGCGTTGGTTCCTGTGGTTCTCGTGGACATATGGAAGGGTGTTGGTTGGGCGGCAGTTATTTTTCTGGCAGGATTGCAAAACATTCCCGTGGATTTGAACGAAGCCGCCGCAGTAGATGGCGCCAACCGCTGGCAGCAATTACGCTATATTACGCTTCCAATGCTGAGGGCGACGCTGGTGTTTCTGTTGGTGGTTTTGCTGTTGGGTGGTTTAAACGCATATGTGCCATTCCAGCTCATCACGCATGGCGGAAATCCGATGGATCAGACCCATTCGATCCTGACCCTGATGGTTCGGGCTACTTTTTCCAGGCTTGACTTTGGTAGTGGTGCGGCTATCAGTTATATGTTGACACTTTTCGTCTTCGGGCTGAGTCTGTTTCAGCTAAAACTACTGAGAAAGCCGGCGGGAGAATAATATGAAACGCTCGCAATTTTCGGTGAATGTCATATCTTATATTATTTTATTGGTCGGTTTGGGGCTGGTTGTGGTACCCATCTGGTACATGGTTTCCACAGCATTCAAACCACAGACAATGATCTTTGAAATGCCTCCAAAGCTATGGCCGGTCCCATCCACATTTAATAATTTTGTAAAAGCGCTGACCACGGACAAGTTTGGGTTGTATTTTTGGAACAGCACCAAAGTAGCTCTTGCCAGCACTGTGTTGACTGTTTTGGTCAGCTCTATGCTGGCGTTTGCGTTTGCCCGGCTGGATTTCCCTGGTAAAGAGAACCTGTTTTACATCCTGCTGCTTGGGATGATGGTGCCTCCGGTGATGTTGATTATTCCTCAGTTCATCGTGGCGCACTGGCTTGATCTATATAATAATCTGTGGGGCTTGATCCTGGTTTATGTAACGATGAATATTTCCATGCAGACCTTTCTCTTGCGTGGGGTCTTTGAAAATATTCCTCGAGATCTCGAAGAAGCGGCCTTGATTGATGGCGGCGGCCCCTGGACGATTTTTTGGCAAATTGTGCTGCCGCTTTCCGGGCCAGGGATTGCTGTGGTGGTAATTAACTCGTTTCTATACTCATGGGAAGAATACACCTGGGCCAATGTCAATATCGGGGATGCGCTTCAGCGGACCCTGCCGATTGGGATTGCATTATTTCAGAGCGAACATTTGACCGAGTGGGGCCAGGTATTTGCTGCCGCGTTGATCGCGCTTGTACCTGTGGTGATCATATTTATCATCTTCCAACGTTATTTTGTCCAAGGTATATCTACTACTGGAATTAAAGGATAGCTTCCTATGCCGTCGTTAAACCCAAAATTGATTTTTCTCGATTTTTATCCGGACCGTGGGTGTTACCTGCTTGATCAAGCGGTAAAGTTGATCCTGAATCTGGAAGCGGCTGGACTCAGTTCAGTTAACTTGCAGTTGACGATAACCCGTGGAGTCAGTGTTGTCGAGCAAATTGTCAGACCAGTCGAATTATCGGGTGGCGTAAACCGGATGGAATGGGAGTGGCAACCCGTGTATCCGGGCTTGGGTGGGTATGGAGCAGAAATAAAGGTTCAGCAATCGCCTGATGAACGCGCTTTTTTGTGCGACAGCATCCAGACGGCTTTTGACGTTTTGGAAACCTGGACTGTCTTTCCGCGCTATGGGTTTCTGTGCGATTTTTCTCCCAATCGAAAAAATGCTGCGGAAACTTTGCAGACACTAGCAAAATATCACATAAATGGGTTGCAGTTCTATGACTGGCAATATCGCCACGATAGCCTGGTTCCTGCACTGGATGAATTTATCGATCCTTTGGGACGCCCGTTGTCGCTGGTTACGATTCGTGACCTTTTGGATGAGGCACATGCGCATGGAATGGCTGCCATGCCATATCTGGCTGTCTATGCCGCATCAGCTGTATTCTGGCGCAGCCATCCAGAATGGGCGCTGTATGACCGGGATAGAAAGGTAATCCCATTTGGAGATGATTTTCTGGGATTGATGAATCCGGCACCCGGTTCAGCTTGGCAGCGGCATTTGTTGGATGAATGCGGGAAGGTATTGGCAAGCCTGCCATTTGATGGTTTGCACATTGACCAGTACGGGGAGCCCAGGGAAGTTTATGACCATGATGGGCAGCCAGTCAATTTACCAATTGCATTTGGCGCTTTCGTGCAAGCTGCAGTGCGCGAGCATCCTGACCAGCCGGTATTATTTAATGCGGTCGGTAACTGGCCGATTGAATCATTGGCATCAGCGCCAACCGCTTTTAATTATATTGAAGTCTGGCCGCCAGATACTGCTTATCTTGATCTTGTCAGGATCGTTCGGAATGCCAGGACTCTTTCAGGTGGGAAAGCCGTGGTGATCGCGTTGTACATTCCTGCTGAGCGGACCAGCAATATTCGTCTCGCAAATGCGCTTATTCATTCTGCTGGTGGCTCGCGGATTGAACTTGGCGAAAACGAGCGTCTGCTATCTGATCCTTACTTTCCCAAGCACGAAGCACTTTCTGAAGAGCTGCGGACTGCGCTGCGCCGATCGTCAGATTTTGTTGTGCGTTATTCGGATTGGATTGGCCCGGTCATCTCCGAGACCGCTCGGATTTGTGTGCATACCCCCCTGGGTGTTGAAGCTTTTGTACGGGAAATTCCAGACGGGTGGTCACTGAGCCTTGTAAATCTGGTTGGATTGCAGAGCAGTCAGTGGAATGAAGTTCACCCGGCACCCCAGGCTGTTGAAAAATTTATGCTGGAATTAGATATTGCCGAAGAAATCGAAAATGTATATTGGGCTTCTCCGGATGGAGAGTCGTTAATGGCAGAGCAAATGGTGTTTACGCAAAGCGCGGGGATCGTCAAGATATCCATTCCCCGCTTGGATTACTGGGGTGTCTTGTTTCTGAAGGCCGACTGAATTAATTCGTAACCAATTCATAGTAGGAGTAAATGTAGGATGGATTTTCTAAAACGCAGTATTGACATTATTTTAGAGCACCAGCATGCCAGTGGCGCATACGTGGCTTGTCCAAACTTCCCTACCTATCAATACTGCTGGTTCCGGGATGGTTCTTTTATTGCTTATTCCATGGACCTGGTTGACCAATTCGAATCTGCGCACCGTTTTCACGCCTGGGCTGCTGGAGCGGTTAACCAGCGGATCGATGTGATCAAACAGGCACTTGAATCTTCAGCGGTGGGCAGGGAAATTACTGAAGCTGAAGTACTACATACACGCTATACTCTGGAAGGTCAGGATGGTACACGCGAAGAATGGCCAAACTTTCAGCTGGATGGGTTTGGGACCTGGTTGTGGGCTTTGAACGAACACCGCATGCGCTCCAGGGCTGATCTGCCAGCTGAATGGGTGCAGGCTGCCAGCGCAGTAGCCAGCTACCTGGAAGCATTGTGGAGACTGCCGTGCTATGACTGTTGGGAAGAGTTTCCTGATAAGGTCCATCCACACACGTTGGCGGCAATCTACGGTGGTTTACGGGCCTGCCAGGATTTGGATGGTAAGGATCGTTCGAGCACACTGGCAGAGATTGAGATCTTTATATTTGAAAAGGGTCTTGTGAATGGGCATTTCGCCAAATTTGCAGGTTCTGAGACGGTGGATGCCAGCTTGCTGGCACTTTGCACCCCATACCGCCTGGTTCGCCATCAACATCCAGTCATGCTTGGAACCATTAGCGAGATTGAAAGATTGTTGCATCAGGGTGGGGGTGTCCATCGCTATGCTGCTGATACATATTATGGCGGCGGTGAATGGGTGCTTCTGGCTGGCTGGCTGGGGTGGTATTATGCCGAAAGCGGTCAGATTTCAAAGGCCCAGAGTTTGTTAACCTGGATGGAAAATTCTGCGAGTGAAACTGGGGGTATGCCGGAGCAGGTGCCAACGATGTTGAATGACCCTGAATATTATCAACCCTGGCTTGAGCGCTGGGGCGCGATTGCAACCCCATTGCTCTGGTCGCATGCGAACTACATCATTCTTAGAAAGAAACTAGAATAGCAACTTCCAACCATCGGCTGGAAACGCATCTCAATATCTGAGATGAGCATAAGCCTGGGTCATCCTTCATGGAAGGTCCAGGCTAGATTTATTTTGGGGATGTTGAGCGATGAAGGGCAGCCTGCGCGGGCGGGATTGGCTTGAATATTTGATGTGCAGATTGGCCATGGGCAGCGGAAAATAGCGCATTTAGTGCCGAAATTGTTTAACCAAGCGCGGGGATAATTTTTATCGTTCAGCACACCATGAAACGAAATTCCCAATTAGCGAGAAGTGGTGTCATCCATGGGCAAAAACATTTTATAATGATTGTGTTTTCATATCATGGTCAAGGAATAAATATGTTTGACTCATCGCATCGTCGTTTTAATCCCCTAACCCGTGAGTGGGTGTTGGTTTCGCCTCACCGCGCGAAGCGTCCCTGGCAAGGCCAGGTGGAAAAATCGGCCGTTGACAACCTGCCACATTATGATCCGGCTTGTTACCTGTGTCCTGGGAATGATCGGGCGGGCGGTTTCCATAATCCCCAATATACTGAAACGTTTGTATTCGACAATGATTTTGCATCTTTGTTGCCGCAAGAGTCAGCCAATCAGGATGGGCTCAGCCTGGCGGGGGAGGTTCCTTTTGAAGCTGGGCCTCAATCGCTGCTAACTGCCACAGCGGAGCGAGGAGTCTGCCGGGTGGTTTGTTTTTCACCACGTCATGACCTGACCATTCCTGAGTTGGATATTCCCGCAATTGAGAATGTAATCTCAACCTGGACGCGTGAATCAGTTGACCTGGCTGCCCTGGATTTTATCCGATATGTGCAGGTGTTCGAGAACAAGGGCGTGGCAATGGGCTGTTCCAACCCGCACCCGCACAGTCAGCTTTGGGCGCAATCACAACTGCCCAACGAGATCAATAAAGAATTGGCCACCCAGGCGGTTTATCTCAATAGTAATGGGCGCCCGCTGTTGGTCGATTATCTAGCAGAGGAACAAAAACGTCAGCAGCGCATCCTGGTCAGTAATGAGCATTTCAGCGCATTGGTTCCATTTTGGGCGGTCTGGCCGTTTGAGGTGATGATCATTGCTCACCGACCCTGCGCGTATTTGAGTGACCTGACATCCAGTGAGGTCACGGCCCTGGCAGATGTCTTCAAACAGGTTACGATCCGTTATGATAACCTTTTTGAGACAAGCTTCCCCTATTCGATGGGCTTTCACCAGGCCCCTGCTGATGGACAGCCGCATCCGGAATGGGTCTTGCATGCGCATTTTTACCCACCGCTGCTGCGTTCGGCCAGTGTACGTAAGTTTATGGTTGGATATGAAATGTTGGCAATGCCGCAGCGTGATATCACGCCAGAAGCGGCGGTAGAGCGCTTGCGCGCTGTATCAGCTGTACACTATAAAGGCCGATAAAAAAAGTCGTTTCAGGAAGAGGCTCCGATGCACCCAAAAGATGTTGTCTTAAAGACTTTCCGCGAAAAATTTGGCGTAGCACCTGCCTTCGTCGCCCGCGCACCCGGACGGGTTAATTTGCTGGGGGAGCATGTGGATTATAACGATGGTTTTGTTCTGCCCGCAGCCATCGACCGGGCTACTTATATCGCCTTTTCGCCTGTAGATTCGGACGAGTCGATCCTGGTTGCCGCTGATTTTGACGAAAGAGCGGTTTTCTCTCTGAAGACTTTATTAACAAAAACTCAGTCCGATGGCTCTGCCATGCCTGAGTGGGCTTATTACCCGGCGGGAGTAATGTGGGCGTTTTCTGATGCGGGCCTGGTCGCGCCTGCGATGATTGCAGTTTTTTCATCTGATGTGCCGCGTGGCTCCGGTTTGAGTTCTTCCGCCTCGGTTGAGATGGCATTTGGCGTGGCCTGGCAGAAATTGGCAGGCTGGAAACTCTCAGCAATGGAGTTGGCACGTCTGGGGCAGAAGGCCGAGAATAAATACGTGGGTGTAAATTGTGGAGTTATGGATCAGTTCGCTTCGGCGTGTGGGGAGACCGACCGGTTGTTGTATCTGGACTGCCGTTCGCTTCATTGGCAGACTGTCCCGCTTTCGCCCGAAGTGTCGATTGTGGTGGCAGATACGACCATCAGGCGCAAACTGACTTCAGGTGAATACAATAAACGCAGGGATGCCTGCGAGGCGGCTGTTAAAATTTTAAAAACTGATTTGCCTGGGATGACAGCTCTACGGGATATTGATGTTGAAACATTCAACAAGCTTTCGTTTAAGCTTCCGGAAGTAGTGGAGAAACGCGCCAGACATATCGTCGAGGAGATCGAACGTGCTCAGCAAGCCATACCTCTGTTGAAGGAAGCTAATTTCGTTCATTTCGGCCAGTTGATGAATGAGTGTCATGCCAGTTTACGCGATCTGTATGAAGTTTCCTGCCTGGAGTTGGATGTGATGGCGCGTGTGGCTCAGTCGCTTCCGGGTTGTTTTGGCGCTCGGTTAACTGGGGCAGGTTTCGGCGGATGTACGGTCAATCTGGTTGCGCGGGACCAGGCTGAAAGCTTTGCAAAAGAACTTTCAACCAGGTATGAAGCTGAATGTGGACTTCACCCGGAGATTTATATCTGCCGGGCCTCAGCTGGCGCAAGCCTGGTTGAATAATAAAAAATGACCAGCTCAGCTGGTCATTTTTTATTATTCAAATTTTTGAGCGGTTTGTCAGGTAAAAGAGTGCCCTGACGAAAGTGATTATTAACAAACTAACCGAAAGCACCCCGCCCAGGATCAATAATAAGGATGGCGGATCATTCAGTCGCCGGGAAACTTCCACCGGGGCTTTAAGCTGAATTCTTTGTCGGAGCACCTGAACATATTTACTAGAAGGGCGAACTGGGCGAAAGGCAGCTTCCAATCGGGCTTCAAAAGGATTGAAATCGCTGGGTGTTTCTTTCATTGGCTTACTCCACGGGGAAAGTTACGATTCCAACTGTACCTGGGCCGAAATTGGCCGCGAGCGAGATGGAAAGGTCGACCAGATAAATTTCTTTAACATTAAGTTTGAGACGGGCCTGTTCCAATAATTCCTGGCCTGCTTTGGGGTCGCGGGCGTGCAAAATAGCTACCATGACCGGTTTGCTGCCGAATTCATCCTTCACGATGGTTAGCAATCGTTCAAGCGAGGCTTTGCGAGTGCGTACTTTCTCGGTCATCAACAACAGGCCGTCTTTGAGTATTGCTATCGGTTTGACATTGAGAACGGAAGCCAGCGCAGCTTGCATGGTCCCAACACGACCGCTCATGCGGGCATAGTCCAGTGTATCCAGGGCCAGGATGATTCTGCCGGTATCGCGCATGATTTCGAGATGTTTAATGATTTCTTCGGTGCTTTTTCCAGATCGCTCCAGAATGCGAGCCGCACGGCACATGTAACCAATCGCCATTGAGCCTGTGGCAGAGTCGAAAGGAATAACATCATAGGTGCCGGCCATGTCACGTCCGGCGGCTATTGCAGAAGCATAAGTGCCAGAGAGTTTGCTGGTGACATGAATGGAAAGAATTGTGTCACCAGGCTGTGCGATCTTTTTGTAGAATTCGCTAAATTGGTGTGGGGTGGGTTGAGATGTTTTTGGGATTTTTTTGGTTTCATCAACCAGCTTATAGAAGCCCTCATTGTCAAGTTCGACATACTGAAGGTAGGTTTTTTCCCCGAATTGGATGTTGATGGGGCAAATATCTATGGCGTATTCATTCTGCCATTCCTGGGGTACGTCTGCAGCTCCATCTGTTACGATACGCAGCATCTTACTCTCCTTGGGCTTAGTATTTGATCGAACTCGAATGCTCGATTATTAAAAACTAGTCGCTGTAATCATCAACATTGCCAATTTCATCTCGCAAGGCCAGAAGGGTGCGGTGGTACAGGCTTTTAACCGCGCCTTCACTGCGCCCCATAATCTCTCCAATTTCAGCGTTGGACATGTGTTCAACGAATTTAAGGATCAGTAAAGTCTGACGTTCAGCTGGTAGGCCACGGATTAACTTAAGCAGGGCTTCCTGCTGTTGGTTATGCACCAGGCTGGATTCTGGCGCGTCCCCTTTGGCGATTAGCGGTGTCTCCGATAAGGGGATTTCTTGCTTGCGGCTGCGGTCACGGTGCCAGTTGGCCACCAGATTGTGAGCAATGCGATAAAGCCAGGCAGAAAACGGAACACCGCGATCGGTATAATTGACGATGTGGTTCATCGCCCGCTGAAATACGCGGGCCGTCAGGTCTTCAGCATCGTTTACATTACCGGTTCGGTAATATACGTAGTTATAAATTCGATCAATATAGCGTTCGTAAATCAACCCAAACGCGTCCCTGTCGCCTTGTGCCGCGCGTGTGAGAACTTCTTCATCAGTGAGATCCATAACTGCCTCGAAGGAAAAATTTCAGGCAGGTTACAAATATCTTAACCCTGCCGGTGAAAAATAGTTTCAATATTGCGAGTATAACATGCTGAATGATCCGTATAGCCCAAAAATTAGGGTCATCCCGATATCAAGAAGCTGGGGTTTGGCATTTGTGACCTGGGGCTATGGCAGAGTCATGAAATGCGGATTTATTTTTTCGCGGCTGGTATAATTATTGTTTGTCGAAGTCTGAATTGACAGAGTTTTGTGAGGTAAAAAACAAAACAAATGTGCTACAATTGATTTGTCTACAAATATACTTGTTTTTATCTTATCTGAGCTCGTAGCATTTCCGACAAGACTATCGTTAGAAAATCGCAGCAGCATATCGATTCGTGATTGGATATTTTGTGCAAGCAGAATATCCTGACCTGTTTTCGTTCCGTTCCTTTATCTCAAACTCCCTATGACTCATAATGTTATTCGTGTAGTTGGCGCGCGCCAACATAACTTGAAAAATATCACGGTTGAAATCCCGCGTGATAAGTTCGTCGTTATTACAGGCCTTTCTGGTTCTGGTAAATCGTCACTGGCTTTCGATACTATTTTTGCAGAGGGCCAGCGGCGATATGTTGAGTCGCTTTCTGCGTATGCGCGACAATTTATTGGGCAAATGGACAAACCGGATGTGGATTATATTGAGGGACTGTCTCCGGCGGTGTCTATCGACCAGAAATCAACCTCGCATAATCCACGTTCCACGGTTGGAACTGTAACCGAGATTTATGATTATTTGCGTCTATTGTATGCGCGAGTTGGAATTCCACACTGTCCCATCTGCGGGCGGGAAGTGGTCAAACAATCTGCGCAGGAAATTGTAGATGCCATCGAAAATCTACCAGAAGGTCTGCGGATCATGTTGCTTGCGCCAGTCGTGCGAGGCCGCAAGGGAACCTACCAGGCCGTTTTTGAAGAAGTACGTAAGTCTGGCTTTACCAGGGTGCGCGTGGATGGCGTTGCTTACAACCTTGATGATGAGATCACCCTGGATCGTTACAAAATCCATAATATCGATGCGGTGGTCGATCGCCTGGTTATCAGCCGCCCGGCTACAGAAGAAGATGAGAAAAGTGCTCGTACGCGTCTGACAGATTCGGTTGAAACTGCGCTTAAGTTTGGCGAAGGGTATGTTACCGTTCAAGTGCTGGATGGGCAGGGTCAGAAGCAGAAGGGTGAGAGTAAGAGCGCAGGTGAGACAGATGTGGCGACTCACGATTTGTTCTTTTCGGAAAATCTGTCCTGTCCTGAACACGGCGTCTCTTTGCCTGAAATTGAACCGCGCACCTTTTCCTTCAACACTCCACATGGGGCTTGCCCAGACTGCCAGGGCCTTGGCGCAAAGCTGGAGATTGACCCAGACCAGGTTATCGACTCGGAAAAATCGCTGGCGGATGGTGCCTTAATCGCGATGGAGTGGAATAACGTTCGCGAAGATGGTAACCCTGGTTATTATTGGCAGATGTTGGAGGCCATGTCGCACCATTATCACATTGACATGAATAAGCCTTTTAGAGAATTATCGCAGGAGCACCAAAACCTCGTATTGCGTGGCACTAATGGCGAAAAAGTCCGCGTCCACTATCACAATCGGGAAGGGCGCTCGGCTACTTTCGATGCTGCATTTGAAGGCATGATTGGTAATTTGGAACGCCGCTACCGCGAAACGAACTCAGATTTTATTCGCAATAAGATTTCTGAATTTATGACCAACCGTCCTTGCCCTACTTGTGGGGGCAAACGACTACGGCCTGAGGCCCTGGCCGTCACGGTGGCCGATGCGAACATTTTAAAGATAACTGAATGGCCAGTTTTACATTCGCTGGAATGGGCGGAGAAGCTTGCAGGGAAAGATTCCCCGCTGACAGCGCGGCAAATGGCTATTTCAGAACGGATACTGAAAGAAATCATTTCCAGGCTGGGTTTTTTAGTAAATGTTGGCCTCGATTACCTGACTCTGCATCGTTCGGCGGCCACGCTCTCCGGTGGAGAAGCACAGCGCATCCGGTTGGCAACCCAGGTAGGTTCGCGTCTGGTTGGTGTTTTGTATGTGCTTGATGAGCCTTCCATTGGCCTGCACCCACGCGACAATGATCGCCTGCTGACCACCCTGAAGGGTTTACGGGACCTGGGCAATACGGTGTTGGTTGTTGAGCATGATGATGAAACCATTCGTACGGCTGATTGGGTCATTGACCTTGGCCCAGCTGCGGGCGCGCATGGTGGTGAGGTTGTTGCAGAAGGCACGCCAGAACAGATTCTGGCTAATCCGAAATCGTTGACCGGCGCATACCTTTCTGGTCGGTTAAGGGTTCCGGTTCCCAAGGAGCGCCGTGCCGGAAATGGTAAGTTGCTGACCATCGTAGGCGCGCGCGCAAACAACCTTAAGAACATTACTGTTAATATCCCGCTCGGGAAATTAATCTGCATCACAGGTGTCTCAGGTTCGGGAAAATCGACCCTGATGACCGAAATTTTGTATAACTCGCTGGCCGCCAAACTGAACGGAGCGCGCACAACGCCTGGAGAGCACGACCGGATCGATGGGGTTGAATACCTGGATAAAATTATCGATATCGACCAGTCTCCCATTGGGCGCACGCCTCGTTCAAATCCGGGTACGTATACCGGCCTTTTTGACGAGATCCGTAAACTTTATGCAGAGCTACCGGAGAGCAAGATCCGTGGTTATAAACCTGGACGATTCTCTTTTAATGTGCACGGCGGACGCTGTGAGGCTTGCCAGGGGCAGGGTATGCTGCGAATTGAGATGCAGTTCTTACCGGATATTTATGTTCCCTGTGATGTTTGCCATGGCACTCGTTTTAATCGCGAAACGCTGCAGGTGCACTTCAAAGGTAAGTCAATTGCCGATGTGTTGGATACAACCGTGGAAGAAGGCGTGGAATTGTTCTCTGCATTTCCCAATATGGTCAATAAACTTGGCTTGCTGCAGGAAGTGGGCCTGGGATATGTCAAAATTGGGCAGCCGGCCACGACGCTTTCGGGTGGAGAGGCACAGCGTGTCAAGCTGGCCAAGGAATTATCTCGTCGGGCAACTGGCCGGACCTTATATGTATTGGATGAACCTTCGGTGGGCTTGCATGCAGCTGATGTTCACAAGCTGATCGAAGTTATTCAGCGCCTGGTAGATTCTGGGAACTCAGTATTGATTATTGAGCACAACCTGGATATTATCAAGGTGGCCGACTGGGTTATTGATCTTGGCCCTGAAGGTGGAGATCGCGGTGGTATGTTGGTTGCCGAAGGTTTCCCTGAGCAGATCATGCAAGTCGAAGAGAGTTACACAGGCCAGTTCCTAAAGGCTCATGTGAATTTATAAAGAAGTACAAAAATTTCCAAACCAAGGGCACTTTGATGTATATTGCCCCGTTCCAGACAATTTTCAGGTAGAATACAATTGACAGGCAGGGTGCAACCTGCCTTCTTACTGTGAATGAAAGGTAAACCTAATGACAGGCGACAATCCGACTCCTCCCAAGAAACCATCCAAGGTGCTGCTGAAACCCATGGCATCATCATTATCCAAAGATCCGGCATCAACGATTTCATCTTATCGTAAGCGTCAACAAGTGGGCCCATTTGTTATTTGGGGACTGGTCGTGCTGATGCTGGTTGCCGGTATTATTTTGTTGGTGGTCTGGTTGGCCAATGGTAACGGGCCCAAGATCACTTTGTTTGCGACTGAGACTCCCACGACCTCAGTTACCCCAACCTCAACCAGTACGTCAACATTTACTCCAACTGTTACCGAAACACAGACGCCTACCCAGACGATCCCACCAACTCCGAGCGAACCGTTTGAATATACAGTTCAGGAAGGTGACTACCTCTCCACAATTGCGGAAAAGTTTAGTCTGGGAGACTTTGGTATTCAAAAGTTGTTTGTTTTGAATCCAGAAATTGATCCATCCACAGCCAATGTCAGCATTGGCCAGAAGATTAAGATTCCGAATCCGGATTATCAACTGCCGACCAACACGCCGATTCCTCCCAATTTACCGATTGGCACGAAGATCAATTACATTATTCAGGCGGGAGATACGATTGCTGGGATTGCATCCTTGTTTAATAGTACCTTTGAAGATATTCTCAAAGAGAACAAGATCACCGATGCGAACAAGATCTTTGTTGGGCAGGCAGTTGTTGTGCGCGCCAACCTGGTAACCCCGACCAATCCACCTCAACCGACCATCACTCCTGGGGCATCTCCAACACCACCATCCCCCTTTACCCCAACTCCACCCGGTGGAGTTGCAGCGCCAACCGTGACGGCTTTACCTACCAAATAGTTAACTACCTGCCGCCAGAAATGGTGGCAGGTTTCCATGTTTTTGGGCATGTTTTTGGACTGGACAAAAACCCGTCTCTCGTGTAGAATTTAGCCCCGTTGTACTGGAATCATTTTCGGAGGAAATACTTTGGCAAACATTAAGTCTCAGATTAAGCGCAATCGCCAGAATGAAAAACGCCGCTTGCGCAACCGTACTTTTCGCGGTGCTGCTCGTGCTGCCGTTCGTGATGCTCGCGCCACTATTGAAACAGGCAAGCCTGATCCGGCAGTTGTTGTCGCAGCCATTAGCCGCCTGGATAAAGCAGTTGTGCAGGGTGTTATTCACAAGAACAATGCTGCCCGTCGCAAGAGTCGCCTGATGAAGGCGATGGCTGCGGCACAGACGAAGTAAGTTCACTTATTTCTGTTGTCACTTATGGCGGGAGCTTTGCGCTTCCGCCTTTGTGATTCCCAGGGTTGGGTCTGGAGTCCTGGATAGCAAACCGTAATTTGTTTGCAAATAAAACCAACCAGGCGGGTGGACCAGACTTTCCAATTGACTAGCATCGTGGGCGGTGGGCAGGCTTCTGTGGGTTGGCGCTGGTGGGATAGCCGGGCCAACCAGGGCTTTTGTCATGTCGAAAGTCACTATTTGGTTTTTCCAAAGGTCATAAGTCCGCGCTTAGCTCTTTACGGATGTTATAATCGCCATTGAGAAATCATTCCTACAGGTGAAGTATGTTTGAATTAGAGCAACGCGCCATCCAGACAAAAATCCAGGCCTTTTGTGCCGATAATGACATCCCCGAGACAGACCTGAAATGGGCCCCCATTCCTTTTATGGGAGAATGGGGCATATCTGTCTCATTTTTTCAGATGGCGGCCAATGAGGCCAAAGCGGGCAAGGGTAAAGGTCTGCCTGTGCCGCAGCGTGCAGCGGAAATGGCAGAACAGGTTCGGGCTTATATTGGCTCCATTCCAAATATCAACCATATAGAAGCGGTTAAGGCTTATCTGAATCTTTACTTTTCCACGCCAGAATACGCATCGAGAGTGGTCGACACCGTTTTAGCGGACGGGATGTGCTTTGGAGCCGGCGAGAAAAAAAACGAGCGTGTGATGGTGGAGTATGCACAGCCGAACACACACCATTCTTTTCATATTGGACATGCGCGCAACACCATGTTAGGCGAGTCGTTGGCTAGAATCGTACAGTTTGCAGGGTACGAGACCATCCGCGCTTCCTACCCGGGCGATATTGGTCTGGGTGTCATTACTGTTATATGGGCTTACGATAAATTTTATCGGGGAAAAGAACCGCTTGGTGTTCATGAGCGTGGACAATGGCTTGCCAATATTTATGTTGAAGCCACCCGCCTGCTTGAAGCCAAGGACGCTGAAAGCGTAGAAGAAAAGAGCCGCCGGGAAGGATATGATCTTGAACGGCGTGAAATGTACAGGAAGTGGGATGCTGGCGATCCGCAGGTGCGCAAGCTTTGGCTGGAAACTCGCGAGTGGAGCTTGCAGGAATTACGTGACATCCTGGATCTACTGGATACGAAAATTGATGTCTGGTTTTTTGAGAGTGAAGTGGATGAACCATCCAAGGCGATCGTCGATGAATTGATTGCAAGGGATATTGCAACCGATGAGCGACCCAACGGTGGCGCAGTAATTGTCAAGATAGATGAGAAGCTGGGCCTGACCAAGGAAAAGTATCGCACGAATGTTATTTTGCGCTCAGATGGAACTACTCTCTATTTGACAAAAGACCTGGCTTTGGCCAGGGTGAAGTTTGAACAATATCACGTTGATCGCTCAATATATGTGATTGACGTACGCCAGTCGCTGCATATGCAGCAGACATTTGCCATTCTCAAACTCTGGGGTTTTCCTCAAGCAGAGAAGTGTTACCATCTTTCATACGGGTATGTCAGCTTACCTGAAGGTGCCATGTCTGCGCGTCGTGGGCGGGTGGTCCTATTCAAGGAAGTCTATGACGAGGCCATCCAACGCGTGCTTGCAGTCATTGCGGAGAAGAATCCGGGAATGCCTCAGGCTGAACGTGAAGGCGTTGCCAGGAAAATTGGATTGGGTGCGCTGGCGTATTCCATGCTGGCAGTGGATAATAACAAGGATATTGTTTTTGATGTAAACGAAGCGCTTAGCTTTGATGGCCGTACGGGTCCTTATATCCAAAATGCTTTTGTCCGTGCAAATTCCATTCTGAAAAAATATAGAGCAGAAAAGCAGTTGCCTGAAGATGCTGAGCTGCCTTCTGCAAAATTCGAATATATTTTGACAAATCATGAGATTGAGCTAATTGAACAGATCACACGTTTCCCAGCGCTGGTTCAGCAATCTGCAAATGAGTATCGCCCGATGATCATCGCGGCCTATGTTTATGATCTGGCAAATACCTTCCATAGTTTTTACCATGCAGTGCCGGTTCTCCAAACCGATGACGAGTCGGTTAGATCTGCTCGTTTGCGGTTGGTTGCAGCCGCAAAACAAACGATCGCCAATGCCTTGGCGCTTTTGGGCATCACAGCCCCAGAAGTGATGTGACGTAACAGACAAAGTTTGTTGCGAAAGTCAGTAATTTTTTGGAATGTCACAGGATGCCCTGAATTGGGCGAAGAATCTCCATTGAAGCGCGGGAGTATCTTTGTTGTTTTGATTCAAATACAGCTACCGTGATAATTGCAAGGACTTTACTGAAATTCATCTTTTCTGTACAGGAGAATTTGCATGTCACCCATCAAAACCCTCATCATGGGAGCCGCTGGACGCGACTTTCACAATTTCAATACCTTCTTCCGTGGGAACAAGGATTACGAAGTTGTAGCATTTACCGCCACACAAATCCCGGATATTGAAGGACGCCTATACCCCAGAGAGCTCGCTGGTGATCTTTATCCGGCGGGTATCCCGATCTTTGCTGAATCTGATCTGGCGGAATTGATCAAGAAACACAACGTTGAACAGGTGGTATTTGCCTATTCTGACCTGCCTCATGAGTATGTTATGCATAAGGCTTCACAGGTGAATGCCTTGGGTGCCGATTTCCGTATCATGGGCACAAAATATACCCAGGTAAAATCTACCAAGCCGGTCATTTCGGTTTGTGCAGTGCGCACCGGCTCAGGAAAATCGCAAACCACACGGCGCGTCTCCCTTATTTTGCGCGAGATGGGCTATAAAGTGGCTGCCATTCGTCACCCCATGCCCTACGGTAATCTCGTTCGCCAGGAAGTGCAGCGTTTTGCCGATTATGGCGATCTCGATGAGCATGAGTGCACCATTGAAGAGCGTGAAGAATATGAACCCCATATTGATAACGGTGTCATCGTTTATGCCGGTGTCGATTACGAGAAAATCTTGCGCCAGGCCGAAAAAGAAGTTGATATTATTTTGTGGGACGGGGGCAATAACGACTTTTCTTTCTATGTCTCTGATTACCAGATCGTAGTTGCCGATCCCCATCGTGCCGGTCACGAAAGCACCTATTATCCCGGTGAGACTAACGTGCGGATGGCAGATGTTTTCGTTATCAACAAGGTCGACACTGCTGATCCTGAAAAAGTTATCCAGGTGCGCGAGAACCTTCGCCGCCTAAACCCGGATGCAGTGGTGATTGAAGCCGCATCCCCATTATTCGTGGATGATCCGGCTGCCATTCAGGGCAAACGCGTGCTGGTGGTCGAAGATGGCCCCACACTTACTCATGGCGAAATGGCCTACGGAGCCGGCTATGTGGCTGCCCGCCGCTTTGGTGCTGCTGAAATCGTTGATCCGCGTCCATTCGCGGTTAGATCCATCGCTGCCACTTATGTCAAATATCCTCGGACTGGCCCCATTCTGCCGGCTATGGGGTATGGCGAAGCGCAAACCCGGGATCTGGAAGCCACTATAAACGCTTCTGACGTGGATCTTGTCATCATCGGTACACCGATTGACCTGACACGCATCATCAAGATTAATAAGCCTTACCAGCGTGTGCGCTATGAACTTCAGGAGATTGGCCAGCCAACATTGGCAGATTTGCTTATGAAGAAGTTCGGAATGAAAAAGTAAGCTGGTCGAAGCCGAAGTAACGTCAATAAGGGATACCGAAAATGCGGCAGAAGATTTATTTGTGGGTATTTTTGCGCCCAATTGCGCAATAGCTCCCAGCTGTCAAGACTGTAATTGAGCAGATCCAACCTGGCTTGATTGTTATCTGTAATTCAGATTTGGAAGGGCAATTTAGAACGGGACGGCAATCTGCCGTCCCGTTCTAAATTTGCTGGCGGGAATGAGCCAAATATTCAACCCCGCGAAGTTTGCCGGACGAAGTTTGCCAGACGGCCGGGCATAATGGTACAATCATAAATTGGGGTATAATTTCAATCCTTTTTTTTGTTCCCGACTGTCAGAACAGTCAGATGAGTGAGAAGTGTAAGCACATGTTTATTGATCAAGCAGAAATTTACGTACGCTCTGGAAATGGTGGCAATGGGATGGTGCATTTCCATCGGGAGAAATTTGTTTCGCGTGGCGGTCCGGATGGCGGCGATGGCGGCAAGGGCGGTGATGTTGTCATTGAAGTACGAGTGACCATGAATACCCTGTCAGATTATCGCCATAATATGCGTTTTCTTGCCCAGGATGGCAAAGGTGGTGGTCCGAATAATATGTCTGGGCATGGTTCGGATGATTTGATTATTCCTGTTCCACCCGGAACAGTGATCTTTGATAACCTGACAGGTGAACTGCTTGGGGATCTGACCGATCCCGGTCAGCGCCTGATCATTTGCAAGGGCGGGCGCGGAGGTCGGGGCAATCAGCATTTTGCCACATCACGTAACCAGGCGCCTCGTACTGGTGAAAAGGGTGAGCCCTGTGAAGAGAAGCAGTTACGCTTCGAATTGAAACTCATCGCCGATATCGGTATCATTGGCGTTCCTAATGCCGGTAAATCCACCTTACTATCTGTTCTGACAAATGCCAAGCCCAAGATTGCACCGTATCCGTTTACAACCCTGGAGCCTAATCTGGGTGTAGCCAGGATCGATGCTGAAACCACGGTTGTGCTCGCAGATATTCCCGGACTGATCGAAGGCGCCAGCCAGGGTGCCGGGCTCGGACACGATTTTCTTCGACATATTCAGCGCACGCGGGTCCTGATCCATCTTCTGGATGGCCTATCCGGCGATCCTTTGGCCGATTTTAGCCAGATAAACGGTGAACTCTCGCTATTCGACCCAAACCTCTCTAAAAAGCCGCAAATCGTGGCATTAAACAAAATGGACCAGGCCGAGGCGGCAGAACTTTATCCCGATCTGAAGGAAGAGCTTAAGAAGCGCGGCTATGAGCTGATGGCTATTTCTGCGATGGCTCGTACCGATATTCGCGAATTGTTACTTTCTGCTGTGGGTAAATTGGCCAGTACGCCTGAATTGGCAGATACAGAATTACCACTGCCGGTTTATCGTCCAAAAGATGATCCCAAGCAGTTTGTGATTTCGCATGAGGGCTCTGGAGAGTGGCGGGTTGCTGGGGCAGGGATTGAACGTACCGCAAAGATGACCTATTTTGAGCATGCCGGTTCTCTGCGTCGTTTCCAAAAGCTAATGGAATTCCTTGGAATTGAAGCAGCCTTGCGAGAAGCGGGCATCAGGGATGGAGATACGGTAATGATTGGGGATTACGAATTGGAATGGCAGGATTAATAAAAATCGCTCGATATCTGAAAAGATATCGAGCGATTTTTTATTTCCACAGTAGCTGGACTGTTTGTGCAAAATTTTATTAAAAAAGCATGGAGCAGGTTGTTTTGCAAAGAAATTGTCGCCTATGGGGTGAAACCAATCTGGCTTAATTCTGGCAGCCTTGTTAGGTTATCTCAAGTTGTTTCGATACAGCGCCAATTGGAAAACGAAAAAAAATACTCCAACGATCAGGGCGGGGAGCCAAAGAATGTTTCCTGAAATCGCTTCCAGAGAGAAAAACACAGATGCACCCAGCGCTGCTGCGCTTAAAATGGACACCTGCGTGACCAACATAAAGCCCACGCTGTTTATCTTGAACTTTTTGGGTGTGTTTTCCGTTCGCCAGGCGAAAGCCTCTTCAATTTCTTCAAAGTGCTTGAAGTAATATTCTTTGATCTGGTTCATGGCGATGATGCTTTCAAACCAGGTGCTGCGCAGCTTGGCTAGCTCCAGTATCGTTAGGATCCCACGCAGGGCTAGCGCCAGGAATAGACCTGCAAAGCCCCAATAAAGCCAGATGAGTTTATCGGGTGTGAATGCAAATTGGGTGGTAATTAGGGGCGCAATCAGGCTGCCGATCGCAGTGATATCGAAGGATGTTACCCGGGCGCTTTTTTCATTCGCCTGAAAAGCGGTCTGAGCGATGTATGTATATTCGGCGATGAGGATTTCACCGGGATGGGGGGGCGTTTTGGGATGCATAAGAATCACAGGGGGCGCAGCATGCTGCGCCCCCTGGTTTAGTGTTACCGGCGATTGCGAAGGAAGGTTGGGATATCCAGATCTTCCTGGTATGAAGGTTGGGGCTTAAACTCTGGCGGGTTTATGTTCGCCGGAGGCACAGATGGCGGGGCGCTTAAGGTGCTGGGCTCGTAACCCCGCTGTTCCTGTGGCATGTTTTGTACAGGCTGCGGGCGGGGGGCAGCAGGGGTGGGCTGTTGCCGGTCTGGCTGCTGGCGATTGTTATTTGTTTGCGGACGCTGTGCAACAATGCTAGGACGCATGGAAGCGCGTTCGAAACCAGTGGCAATTACGGTAATACGGATTTCGTCGCCCATGTTTGGATCGATGACGGCACCAAAGATCATATTAACATCCGGGTGCGCGGTTTCTCGAATGATGGCGGCGGCCTGATTCACTTCGAACAGTGTCATGTTTGGACCGCCGGTTACGTTGAACAGTACACCGCGGGCGCCATCGATGGTGATATCGAGCAGTTGGCTGGAAATGGCTTGTTCAGCGGCCAGGCGGGCACGGTCATCGCCTTCAGCGTGGCCGACTGCCATGAGTGCTGCGCCGCCTTCAGACATGATCGCCTTCACATCGGCAAAGTCCAGGTTGATCAGGCCGGGCACAGTGATCAGTTCAGAAATACCTTGAATACCCTGGCGCAAAACATCATCCGCCATGCGGAAAGCATCACTCAGGCTGGCTTTCTTGTCCACGATTTGTAAGAGCCGGTCATTCGGGATGACAATCAGTGTGTCAGCGTGTTCTTTCAACATTTCCATGCCAGATTCGGCAGATTGCATCCGGCGTCCGCCTTCAAAGGTGAAGGGGCGAGTTACAACGCCAATCGTCAATGCGCCGCATTCTTTGGCTATTTGCGCCACAATGGGGGCAGCTCCTGTGCCGGTACCGCCACCCAAACCTGCTGTGACGAAGACCATATCGGCGCCTTTCAGCACCGAATAAAGCTCCTCAGCAGTTTCTTCGGCTGATTTCCGGCCAACCTCAGGGTTACCGCCGGCACCCAGGCCGCGGGTCAGTTTGTCGCCGATGCGTACCTTGGTGGGAGCCTTGGCCAAAAGGAGAGCCTGAGCATCGGTATTTATGGCAACAAATTCGACACCCTGAATACCTTCAATGATCATACGGTTGACAGCATTGCAGCCGCCCCCACCGACACCAACGACTTTTATACGGGCAAAAGTTTCCACAGGTTTGATATCCATTATTTTCTCCTATTCTGAGTACCGGTGATTAGCGGTTCATCTAAAGTTGATTAAGGGGTGAAGGCGATTTGCAGGGCAAATCTGGCCTTTGAAGTCGATAAATCTTGGTTATGGGAGCAGGCGTTTGAGCAAGTCTTTGACAGTATTCCAATTTTCGCCATCTCCTTTTTGTACTTTGCGCCCTTTTTTGGGATTATCTCGAAAGGACACCGGAAGGGCTTGCATGGCAGCTGCCCAGGCAAGCAGGCCCACACTGGTGGAATAGGCCGGAGAATTGAGTTTATCGGCCAATCCCAGTAATTTTTCCGGCTGAGCCGTGCGAACAGGCATACCAAGTACTCTTGTTGCCAATTGGCGTATGCCAGGCAGCAGACTTGTACCGCCAGTCAGGATCATGCCTGCGGGCAGCAGGCCATCATAACCAGAACGTTTTATTTCCTGGAGGGCCAGGTCGAACATTTCCTCCACGCGCGCCTCAATAATCAGGCAGAGGTCGCGGCGGCTCATGCGAGTTTGATTCTCAGCACCAAAAGGCTGTATATTGAAGGCTTCATCCATGCCTACCTCGGATTGAAGCGCATGTCCATGTTGTTTTTTGACATCCTCGGCATGGTTGATCGGTAGGCGCAGCCCATGCGCAATGTCCTGGGTGATGTGGTTGCCGCCGACGGCCAGAACCATGGTATGCCATACGTCACCATTTACATAAATGGCCAGGTCGGTTGTACCACCGCCTATATCGCACACCACTGCACCCATATTCCGCTCTGTGTCAGTCAGGACCACTTCAGCTGAGGCAAGTGGGTTGAGGACAAATTGGGCTACATGAACCCCGGCGACCCCCATGGCCTGCCTGAGATTTTCTGCCGTGGCAGTTGCTGCGGTGATCACGTGGGCTTCCACTTCCAGGCGATAGCCATGCATGCCAATTGGTTGGTGAATTCCGTCCTGTCCGTCAAGCGAAAAGCCTCGCTGAATGACGTGAATGACTTCACGACTGTTGGGGATGGCCACGCCCCGGGCAGCATCCATGGCTCGTTCGATATCTGATTCTTCCACAGTATGCCCGGAAACAGCCACCACACCGCGGCTGTTGATGGAAGCTACGTGTGCGCCAGCCAGACTGACCAGGGCGGTCTCGATTTTGACCCCCGAAGTTTGTTCGGCTTGCACAATCGAACGGGCAATCGCCTGTGATGCGGCGGTCAAATCTACGATGACACCTTTGCGTATCCCTTCGGATGGTTCAATGCCCACCCCCATGATACGCAAGGAATCATCTGGTTCCACCCGTGCTACCAGGGTGCAAATTTTTGTTGTTCCTACATCAATTCCAACGACGATATTTTCATCCATAATTTTATTGCTCCACTTTGTAGAACGGAGCGTTTGGGTACTCAACGCTGATCATGGTGGGTTGAATGTTTTCCTTGGTCAAATATGCCAACATTGTTTCGTAGACCTTCAATTTAAGGTTGTCATCTACCAAAGAACGGCCAAAGAAAACTTGCCAGCCTTTTGGATCATTCCAACCGAGACCGTAACGCGGATCAAAAATCATGGTTGCGTCTTGGGGCAATTGAGATGATAAAGTGCTGATTGCCTGGGATAACTCAGCTGGTAAAAAAGGTTTTGGTCCGCCAACTTGCTTGGGGTCAACGATTGGGGTTGGTGGTGCTCCATTAGCAATTACAGTTGGAAGTCCCTGGATCTCTCCGCGAGGTTGGAATGAGTACCCCAATGCATCGACCCATTCAGTCTGGCCATTTTGTTGCCAGGCAGCCACGGGTATTCTTTCAGTCACAGATATTACCACGCTATTTGGGAAGTTTACGCCGATTTGCACTTTTGAAATATCGGGGAAAGCAGCCAGAATATTTGCCTCAATCTGTGCCGGTTCGATGATGGCTGTTGGTTTATCGACTATGCCCAATACACTTTGGATTTCTTCGGCATTAATGCGTTCGTTTCCGGATATTTCTGCCGTATGTACGATAAATGGATCGAGATTTAGCATAAAATACAGGCCAGTAGAACAAATGATAACAATTAATAATGAGATCCAGCGTGGTCCGAAGCTGATTTGTGGCATCGAAATAGAAATACCAGGAGTTTTTGGTGCTTGGTAACCTCGATTTTGGCTGTAGGGTAAGCTCATGGCGATATCATTACGGCGCTGCCAGCGGCTGGCAGAAACAGGTGTGGCACTGTGCGTGGCTTGTGGGGCCCAGCCCTTGCGTGGGTTGGCTGAAGTTTGCGGCGCGGAGGTAGATTTGGGTGTTGAGACATTTTTAAATGTCGATTTATCCCGTTTCTTTTGCTCTTCTTCTTTTCGACGTCGAATAGCTTCGGCACGAGTGATGGTTGTTCGGTCCTGGCTCATTTTTCCCTCCGTAGTGTGTGGACAGTCTGATCGCGGTCGGATTTGCGTTCCAACGCGAGATCAATAAGACGGTCTACCAGTGCGGCGTAAGGCAGGCCGCTGGCTTCCCAAAGTTTAGGGTACATACTGATTTTCGTAAAACCAGGTATGGTGTTAATCTCATTCAGAAAGATTTCTTCTGTTTGTGGGTCAAGCAGGAAATCGACCCGTGCCATACCGCAGCAATCAATGGCTTTGTAAGCGCGGACTGCCAGGTTTTTGATCTGGGCGGTTTGCACAGTGCTCAAGCCGGCTGGAATTTGCAACACAGATGTACCCAATACATATTTGGCTTCGTAAGAATAAAAGTCAGCGCCAGGGATGATTTCACCTGGGACGGATGCTTCGGGGTTATCGTTACCGAGGACAGAGACTTCCTGTTCGCGTGGGTTCCGAACGCCTTGTTCGATGAGCACACGTCGGTCGTATTGGGCAGCTTCGATCAGGCCTACAGCAATATCAGCGCGTGTGCTGCATTTGCTTATGCCTACAGATGACCCGAGATTTGCAGGTTTAATAAAGAGCGGGTAAGGTCCAACACCTTCGGCGCGTTTTACGGTGCCATTGATGTCTTTTTTGATTTCAGACCGCAGAACGACGATGGATTTGACGACCGGGATGTTATTCGCGATCATAATGTCTTTGAATACACCCTTTTCCATGCCTACTGATGAACCGATGACGCCTGATCCAACATAGGCCACGTCTGCCATTTCGAACAGTCCCTGGATGGTGCCATCTTCTCCGTAGGTGCCATGCAGGATGGGAAAATAAATATCAACGTTGATGGTATTTCCATCTGACTTGCCATCGCCCGCAAGGCTGGATCCAGAATTGGTTATAAAGTAGAGCCCCGGCCTGGTAGGGTCAGGAAGCAGGCTGGCGGGGAAAAGATGGTCGGTTTTTCCCTGTTCAAACGCTGCCAGGGCATTATGGCCTGTCAACCAGGTGCCGTCGTGAGTAATGCCGATTTCAACCACGTCATACCTGGCGGGATCCAGCACGGATAGCACAGAGCGGGCCGACATGAGAGAAACCTCATGTTCGCCAGAACGGCCTCCGAAAAGGATTGCAATACAGAGTTTACGCGGTGTTGTTGTCATTCCCATTCACCAATCAGTTCAACTTCGAGTTCCAGCTTGACATTAAATTTATCCAAAACAGTCTTTTGGACCAGCATGATAAGCGCTTTTATATCAGCAGCGCGGGTTTCGCCATGGTTGATAAAGAAATTCCCGTGCACCGTGCTAATTTCAGCAGATCCGATGCGTGTGCCCTTTAATCCTGCGGCTTCGATCAAACGTCCAGAGAAATCGCCGGGCGGATTTTTGAACATGGAGCCCATACTGGCGCCGGCTGGTTGGCTAGCTTTTCGACGGGCTGTAAATTGGTCAATTGTAGCCTTAATTGTTTCATTTGGG
The DNA here is from genome assembly GCA_026390035.1 of Chloroflexota bacterium. GTDB lineage: Bacteria > Chloroflexota > Anaerolineae > Anaerolineales > Villigracilaceae > UBA5195. The sequence continues at coordinate 14,803 of JAPLGT010000043.1, read as the reverse complement.
GCATAATTTAATCCAAACTCAGCTGAGAGGATAATGGCTTTTTGATGGTTGTGTTTCAGGTTGCTGCTGCGGTAGCCATATTCCATTTTGCCCAGAGACCACCATGTGCGCCCAGATTCTGTTAATATCTCTGCACGCAGCAAGTTGTGAGCAATATCGCTGCCAAAGGCGCCAGCATTACCATAAACGGCTCCGCCAATTGTTCCAGGGACAGTAGCTGCCCATTCCAGACCGGCCAATCCCTGGGCCGCACAACGGTGGGCAAGGTTCGATAAAACCACGCCCGATTCTGCCCAAACGCTTGGCTCAGGGTTCAAACGGAATTCTGATGCTTTGGATTTGTTCAGGATCACCACTCCGCGAACACCTTTATCGCTGATCAGGACGTTTGTTCCGCATCCAATCAGGGTAAAGCCCAGATTGGCATCCCAACAAGCCTGAACAGTATCGCTGAGTTCTTTGCTGGTTCGGACCGTGACTAATATATCTGCTGGACCGCCGATGCGCGCGGAAGTATAAGGCGCCAGGCTGACCTTCTCCTGGACCTGATTACTGAACCGGTCGCGCAAATTAGCAGTTAAGACAGAATCCACAACCAACCTTCCTTTACTTTTCGTTGTTCTTTAAATGTCCGATCAACTTTGTCACAATTTTTCTGGCTTCAAGCTCTTGTTTATCTTTGCCTAAAACTCGCGAAAGACGATGTTTATCATCCGTGTTCGGATCTGGAACATCTCCCAGTACCATTCTTAGGGGCGGAAGAGCGATAATATCGGATTGATAGGCATGTTTCTTGTCTGTCATGATGAACCTCCGGTCGTTGGCGGATGCGCTATTCAGCTTGCCTGCGAGCCAGTACTTCCGCACTGACCAGATCGGCATCTCCGGCGGACATGACGATAACAACATCGCCGGATTTGATGTGAGTAACAAGGTAATTGCTGATATCCGGCAGAGCCGGAATAAAGTGGACGGCTGAGTGATGCATGGCCTTGACCACTTCTTCCGAAGAGAAAGCTTGTTTTGGCTCACGGGCCGCATATATTTCGCTAACGATAACCTGATCAGCCTGGTTGAACGAACCCGCGAATTCAGCGAAAAGTGCCTGGGTGCGTGAGTAAGTATGCGGCTGCCAGACGGCCCAGATGCGTTTGGATGGAAAACGTGCATGCGCGGCTTCCAGAGTTGCTCGGATCTCGGTCGGATGATGCGCATAGTCGTCGATCAGGGTGACGCCCTTGGCCTCACCAATGACTTCAAAACGGCGTCCCGTGCCCATGAACTTGTTTAATGCGATTGCGGCATCCTGGAGGGCGTAGCCGATCAAACTGATCACTGCCAGGGTGGCAAGCGCGTTACGAACATTGTGTAATCCGGGAACCTGCAGCTGAACTTTGGTGAGCTCATCTGGCCTGGATAGCAAATGGGTGGTGGTGGTAAAGCTGTAGCCACCAAGATCATTGGCGATCACATCTTGTGCCAATAGCCACTCAGCGCTGCCCGGATCTTGATCACTGGCAATCTGGTAGCCCACCACGCGCTTGTGCATCTGTTGAGCTTCCTGGGCCAACTTGCTTGCACCTGTGTCATCAGCGCTGAAAATCAAAGCGCCATTATCAGGTACCAGCCGGGTGAATTCCTGAAAAGCGCCAAAGAATTCGGCCGGGGTTGGGTAAATATCCGGGTGGTCATATTCGACGTTTGTCACGACTGCGTAGCGTGGTTGTAAACCCAGGAACATGCGATCGTATTCGTCGGCTTCGATGACGAATGCTCGGCCTTTGCCAGCCCGGGCGTTGACCCCGAAATTTTTTGAGACACCGCCGATAATAAAGGATGGGTCTGCCCCGAGTTGGTCAAGAGTCCAGGCGATCATTGCGGTTGTGGTGGTTTTGCCATGGGTTCCGGCAATTGCAATGCCATCTTTATCAGGTTGAGCCATCATGCGCCCGAGAAAATCCGCCCGTTTATAAACCGGTATACCGATTGCCAGGGCTGCCACAACTTCAGGATTGTCATCCGGGATGGCGGAAGAACGTACCACCCAGTCTGCACCAGTCACGTTTTGAGGTGCGTGACCAACGAAAACGGTAACACCTTCTTTGGTGAGATTGGTTGCAAGGGGCGAGAGCGTGCGGTCAGAGCCGCTTACCCGGTAGCCCTGCTCGAGCAGGAACCGCGCAATGGCTGATAAACCGCTACCACCAATCCCAATGAAATGAACGTGTGTCATTAGATGAATACCACCAAAACGAAAATGAAGCATAACATTACGGCGAAGTAAATTGTAGGTTCACCCAATAGGTGCGGAGCCAGGATTGGGATCAGGTGCATGGCGGCTTCGCCCATGGGAGTACCAGCAACGGGTGGGGTGATTAAGCCGGAAAATGGGTAATTGGCTTCAGCCAGGTAATACCAGATCGTTCCGACTACCAGAAAACCGTTCATCGCCCCGAGCACAAACCCGAGCAGGCTGTCCTGTAGTTTTTCGCGGTTGGCCTTCGAAGCGAAGCGAGGCAGACCGACTGTTTGATAACCGAAAAATACCAGGGTTGTCACGATTGTGATGCGGATCCAGAATAAAGGTGTATCGTCAATAGGTAGCGATTTAACTACCGGTACGTAGCGCATCAACAAGCTGTTGAATGCCAATGCCAGGATCACGCTAAAAGATACCAGTAATTCTTTTGCCCAGCCACGCATCATACCGATCAGGCCAAACAAGACCACCAGCATCCAGAATGCGAAATTAAGACTGATCATTCTTGTCTCCAGCCAATTTGAACAACTGAGCTGCAATATCAATCGCGGCATTTGGCGAGCGCAGGGTGAGCATGGCCTTCCGCATATTGTCCAGTTTCTCGGGAGTTTCCAATAACATTTCTATGGTCATGTAAAGACCACTGATCAGCCTGGAATCTTCGATCATCAGGGCCGCGCCACGTTTGGTGAGGGTATCCGCATTGATTTTCTGGTAACGCCATGCATGCGGATATGGGACAAGGATGGCAGGTGTGCCAAATTGAGGAAATTCGCCCAGAATTGAAGCGCCTGCCCGTGAAACTGCCAGGTCGGCGACCGCAATGGCTGCACCCATGTCTTCGTGCAAATAAGGAAAAGCATGATAATGTTCGGCCTGGTCCTTGGTGAGCGCCGTACGTTTTTTGTCAATTTCGGGCCAGTCGAGTTCACCGCTGATATGGATCACTTCGACATGTGTCAGCAGCTTGGCGAGGTGCGCCAATAAGGCAGTATTAATGGAGCGAGCGCCTTTGCTACCGCCGTAGACCAGGACAACAGGTAATTCGCCTTTGATCCCAAAGTGTTCGCGGGCACTGGCTTTATCCCAGGCTGATAGTTCTGCACGTACCGGATAACCTGTGACGATGATATTTGCCTGTTGTGAAAAATATTGTTTTGATTCCTCAGCTGTTACCGTAATACATTTTGCAAAATACGCCAGAGTTTTCAGCGCCAGACCAGGTTCAACGTCTGGCACGTATAACAATGCCGGGATTTTTCTTCCTGCGATTGCCATGGGTGTAGCTATGTAACCACCAGTAAAAAATAGTACATCAGGTTTGAATTCATTCAGAATGTTGGCCGCAATTTTTGTTCCTCGCGCGAGGGTATACAGATTTTCTGGTAATTGGCGAAGATCGACACCATGAATGCCGGCGGCAGGGATGGTCTTAAATGGAATACCGGCTCGTTGGACGAGCCTGGCTTCCATGCCACCTTCGCCGCCTACCCAGAGTATCTCTACATCGGGACGGGCAGCCTTTAGGGCATTATGGACGGCTAGTGCGGGATAAACTCCGCCGCCGGTTCCGCCCGCGCAAATCAATACTTGCACCTAGACTTCTCCATTCTTCATTTTGGGCCTGCGGTTGAATTTGCCGCGCGACACTCTGTAAAATTCCAATTGCTAAAAAGGTGGACAGCAGACTTGAGCCGCCATAACTAATGAAGGGCAGTGCATTTCCTGCAAAGGGCAGCAGCCCCACCATCACCAGGATGTTGATCAGCGCTTCAGCCCCAATCCAGAGGGTCAAGCCTCCAGCCAGCAAGCTTCCGAGCATGTCGGGGGCTTTGAAGGCGATGCGTATTCCGCGCCAAACTAAAATTCCGTAAAGTGCCACAGTAAAAGCCGCGCCTACCAGTCCGAGCTCTTCGGCAATCACAGCAAAGATACTGTCGGTGGGTGCAAAGGGCAAGCCGATCAATTTGGTGGTTGCCAGTCCAATCCCAACTCCAAACCAACCACCATTAATGATGGCTCTATACGAAAAGGTAACGTGGTCTGAGGCTTTTGTCAGATCTTGGAGACCATTAATAAATTCCAGGATACGTGTTTGACCGGTTGAGCTGACATTGACCATCACGGCAATGACGATGATTGCCAGGATAAGGAGGGTGATGATTTGTTTCATATCACCACCACCTAAAAAGAAAATTAAGCCTCCCAGCATGAAGACCGTTAAAGCAGCCGAATTATCGGGCTGGAGGAAGATTAGGCCGCAGATAAACCCAATAATGACGCCCAACGGGATGATACCCCACTGGATATCATGGATTTGATCACGCTTGGAGTGCATCCAGACCGAAAGATAAATTACACTGACGACCTTTGCCAGCTCGGATGGCTGTATGGAGCCCTGGAACACGGTGCGACCAGTTTGTTTGCCAAACAAAACCAGGATCAGCATGATGATTGTGAATATCATTGCTCCAATTGAAAATGTGCGCCAGGTGTGATAATCCAGAAATGAAATCACGGTGGCGCCTATGATCCCAATCGCCATCCAAAGAACCTGGCGATAAAACTGGTACATGGCATCATCGTACCAGATCAGGGAATAGTCCCAGGATGCGGAGAATACCATCAATAATCCAAACACAACGAATATGATGACGACCAGCAGCAGCTGAAAATCAGCCGGACCTTTTGCAATGAGCGCAGAAAGCCGGGATGCCGAATTTTTTGGATCTAGATTTAGCGTGCTGGTGTCTCTGAAAATTCGAGTACCCATTGTTTAACCCTTTCTCCGCGTTCTTCAAAATCTTTAAATTCATCATAGCTTGTTCCGCCGGGGGAGAATAAAATGATGAAACCCGGTTTTGCTAGCTGTGCTGCTGCGGTTACCGCAGCTTGACATTTTACGACGCGCGTAACGCTATAAGGCTTTTGGCCCTGAACAGGCTGGCCAATTGCATTCTCGATTTTTTCGGCCGCTGCGCCGAAAATGATTACATGGTCAACGCGTTCGTGGATAAGTTTGGCAAGTTCATCCCAGGGCAGATCCTTATCGCGCCCACCAAGCAGTAAGATGATCGGGGCGTCAAAAGCCCGGATGGCAGCAATGGTGCGCTCAGGAGCGGTGGCAATCGAGTCGTTGTACCATTCCGCTCCCTTGTAGGTTCGGACATATTCCAAGCGGTGGAGTACGCCTCTGAAATCCATTATTCCGGCGAGCATGGCTGCGGGGCTTAGCCCAACTGCGTGCGCGATGGTGCAGGCCGCCAGGGTATTCAGGCGGTTGTGTTCTCCACGCAGAAGAATCTGCTGCTCAACTGGTAAACGCGTGCTGTCTGCACCTTCGCGAAGGTAGAATTTACCATCATCAATAAAAGCGCCGTTCTGTCCCTTTGGCAGGGGGCTGTTACCGAAGGACAATAAATGCCCGTGGGTGTTGCCTGCCAATGCCCAGGCAGCCGGATCATCCCGGCCGAGGATCGTACAATCATTGGCTGACTGGTAATTGATGACCCGCCTTTTGGCAGAGATGTAATTTTCCATCGTGCCATGACGGTCAAGGTGATTAGGTGTGATATTCAGAATTGCGGCCACATTCGGCGAGGATGTCATCAGCTCAGATTGAAAGCTGGAAATTTCAAGAATTGCCAGATCGTCAGGCTGCATATCATCGACATAATTGAGCAGAGGGTCACCGATGTTACCGCCAATCCAGATGCGTCGATATTTATGGTTGTCATCTGATTGCGCCATGCGCCCAACCAGGGTTGTTGTGGTCGTTTTTCCGGCTGAGCCTGTGATTCCAACCGTTTTGCAGGGCACCGCATCCATGAAAATTTGGGTGTCGTTCGAAATTTGTATGTTTTGGTTGATGGCAGCCACCACGATTGGATTGTTTAGTGGGACGCCGCCCGAAACGCAGACCAGGTCGGGCCGTGGATCAAGGATCTCGGGTGAATGTCCACCGGTGACCCATTCGATCTGATAACCTGCCAGGCTTTCCATTTCGGATGTAAGTTGTTCAGTTGTGCGCTGGTCGTTGATTATCACCACGGCGTGGTGGCGCGCAAGGTAACGGGCCAGCGCCAAGCCTTGCCGCGCCGCACCGATAACAATAATCCGTTTACCTTGCCAATTAGCTTGCATCATATCCTTAGACCTTACGACATCGCTAATCCAACCGCGATCAGGGCGGCTAGCAGGCCGATAAGCCAGAAACGTTGAACTATTTGGGTCTCACTCCATCCAAGAAGTTCAAAATGAAGATGAATTGGCGCCATTTTGAAGAAGCGGCGGCCCTTGGTGCGTTTAAAGTATAAAACCTGGATCACCACACTCAATGTTTCGCTAACCGGTATGATCGTGATCAGTGGCAAAATTGCCCATTGACCGGTCATGAGGGCTACTACCGCAACAGTTGCGCCCAGTGCCAGTGATCCGGTATCGCCCATAAATAACTGGGCTGGGTGAACATTGAACCACAGGAACCCAAAGAGGGCGCCTACCAGAGTAAAGGAAAACTGTGCCAGAAAATTTTGTCCCTGGATAAGGGCGATCGCTCCATAAGCCGCAAAAATGGTAACGGAGATCAAGCCTGCCAGGCCATCCAGGCCGTCTGTAAAGTTAATGGCGTTTGATTCGGCTACGATGATAAAGGCCGCGATAGGCACGTACCACCAACCCAGGTCGATCAGGGCCTGAACACCGGGGATATACAGGTCTGGTGCGCCCAGAACGAATTTTAGCGCCCAGGCTACGATGCCGGCGATCAGCCATTGTAAAATAAACTTGGTGCGGGCGCGCATCCCATCGCCTTTACGCTTGCCGTGAATACCTTCCCAGTCGTCTATGGCTCCTAGAATGCCAAAAGCGAGCATGGTAACCAGCGGGACAAATACTGATTTGCCGCTGAGTTTGAAACCAATCAGTGCAGCTGCATTCAACAAGACCGTCAGCAGTAAAACTGGCAAAATGATCATTACACCACCCATGGTGGGGGTGCCCATCTTTACCATGTGTTTGCCAGGTTCTTCCAGGCGTATTTGCTTTCCAATTTTAAAGTGGCGAAGAACTCGCAGGAGCGGTCCGCCCCAAATGATGGTCAGCATAAAGCTCAAGCCCGCCAGGCTCACTGCCAGGGTTGTGTAATTCATTGGACGACCTCCAGGGCTGCAATGATTCGTTCCATTCGCAGACCGCGAGAGCCTTTAACTAATACAACATCATCGGCAGTCAGATTTCGTTTTAGCCAGTCCACAACCTCGGCTACATCCTCATATTCCAGGATGGAGTATTTATCCAAACCGCCCTTATGAGCGGCCTTGGCGATCATATGCGCACGCTGGCCCATTGTTACCAGCACATCTGCTACTTGCGCGGCGCGGAGGCCCACTTTTTCGTGTCCTTCGCGTTCGTACTGTCCCAATTCCAGCATGTCTCCTAGTACAGCAATCTTGCGCCCATTCAGGTCTTCCAGCAAGTTGAGTGCCGCCAGTGTTGATTCTGGGGAAGCATTGTATGTATCGTCAATGATCAGCGCGCCGCTTTCGGCGCGGACTGCTGAGAGCCTGAGTTGCGCCTGGCTCTCTTGCAGACCGTGGATGATTTCATCCCAAGTTAGCCCTTCCACCAAGCCGACGGATGCTGCCCGCAAAACGGTTTCAACAGAGTGACGGCCAATCATGGGCACGCGCAGATGCAGAGTTTCATTTTTGTAATGTATGCGTAATCGAATACCTTCCAGCCCATTGCTATCCACTTCGTCGGCCCATAAATCAGCTTCAGGGCTCATACCGTAATAAAAGACCTGTGCCTTTGTGCGCGATTTCATCGGGCGAATGAAGGGATCATCGTAATTGAGAATTGCGATACCTTCAGGGGCGGAGGGCAATGCCTCAACCAGCTCGGCTTTGCCTGAAGCAATGATCTCTTGAGATCCGGCTCGTTCCGCGTGTACTGTGCCGATGTTTGTGATGACGCCAACCTGGGGCAGGGCTATGTCGCAGAGCAACTTGATCTCGCCAGGTAGATAAAAACCCATTTCAAGTACTGCGCGCTTGTGCCCAGGGGTTAGTTTTAAGACGCTGAGGGGCAATCCTATTTCGTTATTAAGGTTCGCAGCGCTTTTGAGCGTGATATAGCGCTGGCTGAGCACCTGGGCAATCGCTTCTTTGGATGTGGATTTTCCGACGCTGCCTGTGATGCCGATAACCCGGATATCCAGTTTTCGACGCCAGAAAGCCGCAATTTTTTGCAGGGCTGTAATGCTGTTTTCTACCAGGAAACAAACGGGAAATCCTGGGTGAGCCAGGCTGATCCCGCCAGACGGTGGTCCATTGCGGAGATCTACCAGCGCATAGGCGGGTTCATTATTAATCGTGGCTGGTTCCTCGATCTCATGTTCGATCAGGGCTGCGATGGCACCACGTTGAAATGCCTGGGTAACATAGTTGTGCCCATCTACTTTCTCACCCTGAATGGCGACGAACAAACCGCCCGGTATGACCTGTCGTGAATCAATCGCCGCCTCTGTAATAAAAACAAGTGGTGTTTCAGGGCGGAAATTGGTCAGGGCTTCAATCAGGTCAGAGAATGTGAGCACTTGGTTTACTGTCCAACGAGTTGTTTGCGAATGTTGTCTGGGGGAATGTCCATTAATACCACCAGCTTTTCGACGACTTTACTAAAGAGGGGCGATGCTACATATGAAGCCCAGTCTGCTTTTGGGCGTTGCAACCAGACATACACCATGAATTTGGGGTCATCGACCGGCCCCCAACCAATAAAGGAAGCATTGATCTGGTCAGATTGGTAGACCCCGTTAACCGGAATGGATGCAGACCCGGTTTTTCCTGCGATCCTATAACCGTCCACGCGGGCAACCGATTTCGATCCGTCCAGCGCATCGGCCAGCATGCCGCTAACGGTGCGAGCGGTTTGTGGCGAAATGGGTGATCCGAGGGTTTGAAGCGGAGTGTTGTGCTGGGCGCCGTTGGTAACCATGGCATATAACAGATGTGGATATACCATTTTGCCGTCGTTTGCCAATGCCGAAGCAGCGGTCATCATCTGGATGGGAGTAACCGAGACACCCTGCCCGAAGGCATTGGTGCCGAGATCAACCTTGTACCAATCGCTATCAGCTGGGACTTTTAAGCGTCCACCGGTTTCATATGAGAGATCGATGCCGGTTGGATGTCCAATACCGAAGCGTTGCATATAAGTGTAAAAAGTGTTTTCGCCCATCAAATCCGCAAGACGCGCCATACATACGTTTAGCGAGTTTTGGAGACAGCCAACCATGCTCTGTACGCCCCAGGCGCTTCGATCCCAGTTATAGATATTTACACCACCAATGGTATAAAAACCAGAGTCGAGGTAGGTGGTTTCTGGGGAGACAAGGTTGATATCAATAGCGGCAGCCATTGTCAGGATCTTGAAAACCGAGCCGGGTTCGTAATCTAAAGAAATTGCACGATTATAGGGGGTCTCACCCGGGAAAATCTTGCCGAGGTCTGAATATTGGTTCAAATCCATCTGAGGGGTGGAAGCCATGGCAATGATTCCGCCAGTATGCGGATCCATAACGATGATGGTGCCGGCCTCAGAGCCGGTCTCTATTAAGTTATTATTTAGCTCAGTCTCCACCATCGCCTGAATTTCACGATCGATTGTCAGAATTAGATCTGAGCCTACCGGTGTTTTTGGAATTTCCCCGGCCAAGTTTGGGTCCAGGGGCACCAGGACCGTTTTTGAAACACCGGCCAGCAGGCTGTTATATTTTTGTTCCACGCCGTAATTTCCAACCTTGTCCTGGTTGACAAAGCCGATGACATTGGATGCCAATTGTTTATCGGGATATGAGCGCATCATGTGCGGCACGAATTCCAGCCCGGCCAGACTCTCTGAATTAGGTCCAGTATAATTATCTTCCAATTCTTTCTTTAGCTTTTGAAGCTTGAGGGCTTTTTCTAAAGGCACATAATTTGCCAAAACCAGGTAGACCTGATTGGGATCTTGTCCGTCAATATTATTAAGGGTTTTTTGATAATCCAATCCCAGAGAGTCGTAGAGATACTTCGCGATCGTTTTCTCATCTTTTATACGTGGCAGAGTAACGCCAATCTCGAAAATGGTCTCATTGCCGGCCAGCATGTGACCGTGCTGGTCAAAGATTTTTCCGCGTTCAGATTCAAGAACCAATGGCGTTGTTCCACCAGCATCAATCCCTTTTTGAAACAATTTAGCCATTGACTGAATGCGGATTACCTGGAAAAGGATAAGGGCTGAGCCAGTAAAGAATAGTATGGCGATAAAATTTGCTCTTCCCTGGAATTGTTTTTTCATTTTGTTTTACTGACCCTGGGTAAGTGGTTGCGAAGCTGCTTCAATCTGGCGGCTAATCCAACTCAGTAATGATTCTGAGTATTCTGGTGATAAGACGATGTCGCCAGTTTGTGGTACGGGGGAAACCAAAGAAAGAGCCTGTTGAGGAAAATACCCGGGAACAGTAATATATTCCAGATCTGGGCCTTTCAAAAAGACGTAACCGTCTGCTATAGCCCGACTGCGCAGGGAATCACTCGAAAGCAGTGTTGCAATTTGGGTTTGTAAATCCGCATTCGTACGCTGATTGGCAGTTATCAAAACTTGTAGATTCTGAATTTCTCTACCAGTAATGGCGCTGCGTGATACAACATTCAGATACAACCCGGCAACAATGCCGATCACTGTCACGATCGGGAGAAAGGTAGTAATCCATTGTTTTTGGAAACGCTGCGGAATATCTTGATATTGTCGCAGATTGCCGACTGCCTCTGCTACGGCTTTATACGTATGTGAGACCTTCTTCTTTGAAGTGGGATCGGGGCGAGATCCAGGGGCTAAAAGTTTCGTTAGGATTGTCATAGTTTCTCAGCTATCCGTAATTTTGCGCTTCTTGCTCGCGAGTTCGCTTGCTTTTCGGTTTCATCAGCTTCGATAGGCTTGCGATTGATCTCCTTGATGCTAGCGCGATGGCTGCAGGTGCAGACAGGCTGGCGCGGAGGGCATATACAGTCGGTACTCTCACGGCGAAAATATTCTTTGACGAGACGATCTTCCAGCGAATGGAAGGATATAATTGCCAGGCGGCCGGCTGGCTTGAGCAGACTTACTGCCAGGGGAATTACTGTTTCGATGGATTCCAGCTCATTGTTTACTGCAATCCGCAGAGCCTGGAAGGTTCGAGTGGCCGGATGGATACGTTCTTTTTTTCCAATATATTTCAGTATCAAGTCGGCCAGGTCTTTGGTGGTGTGGATCGGCCGGTTGTTGACGATGATGCGGGCGATTTTGCGTGAAAGGCGATCTTCCCCATATTGGAATATGATCGCTGCAATTTCATCTTCTGGTAAAGTGTTTACCAGGTCGGCAGCAGATTGGGATGCTTCCGGGCTAAAGCGCATATCCAATGGGCCATCATGCAGAAAGGAGAAGCCTCGTTCGGGTGTATCCAGCTGCATAGATGAAACTCCGAAATCCAACAAGATCCCGTCCACTGTATTCCAACCCAACTTTTCTGCCTCGATCTTCATCATCAAATAGGAAGTCTGGATGATGTGCACTCGCTTTCCAAAAATAGCCAGCCGTTCCTGGGCGAGTGCAAGTGCTTGTGGGTCCAAATCAAGGCCAAGGATTTCGCCGTCCGGAGCGCATTCTTCCAAAATACTGGCTGAATGCCCACCTGCACCAAGTGTGCCATCAATATATCGGCCTGCAGGTTTGGGTTGTAATGCGGTTATAATAGTTTTTAAGAGTACCGGTAAATGCGGTGCGTTTGACATACTAGTTTTTTGTCGAAAGATCTAACATTGCGAAGCGTTGAGCATTGGCTTCTGTATCTAGGAGATTTTCGACCTGCAAGGCCCAATCGCCTGGTGTCCAAATCTCAAAATACTCACCCTGACCAACCAGAGTTGCTTCATTGCTGAGTGATAAGAGCTGGCGCGATTTCGGAGGTACCAGGATGCGCCCGGCTTTATCAATTTCCACCTGGTAGGCAGTTGAAAGTACCAGGCGTTTTAGTAAGCGAGTGGCAGGATCGGTGATGTTCATGGAATTGAGCCGTTCATAAATTCGCATAAAATAGGCAGTGCCCATGACCATCAGATTTTTGTCGAACCCTTGAGAGATATAGGCGCCAGCTCCCAACGCATCACGGAACGCTGACGGAATTGTCAGTCGCCCTTTATCGTCGAGAGAATGTTGATACTGGCCCAAGAACATTAGTTCTAACTCTCCTTTAATCAACAGAACGCCGGGATTTGTCCCGACGTTCCACTTCGTCCCACTTTCTCCCACTTACTTGCTTATTTTACACCTTAAAAATTTTAAATTCAAGAGGAAATAGATGTCTACACGTATGTTAATTACGCGCTTTCAAAAGTGAAAGCTATTTTATGGAATTACCCCGTTTGGGCGCAGATTATCTATACAAAAGCTGGTCTGGTTGGGGAAAATTAGCACAGTAGCAATTCGCTCTTGCAAAAAAAATGTACTTATTATGGTGAAAGTGACTCGTATGAATCTTACTTTGCTTGAATCGTCCAATTGGAAAGATTATGAATTGCTTGATAGTGGGGGCGGGCTAAAACTTGAAAGGTTTGGGCCATACCGGTTTTCTCGTCCTGAAGCCCAGGCGATTTGGAAACCTGGGTATCCGGAATCAAACTGGCGCGATGTTCATGCTGTTTTTCAACCTAGCAGTGAAGAAAGCGGTGGGCACTGGGCCCTAAAGAAACAAGTTGATGACAAATGGATCATGTCTTATGCTGGTATAAAATTTTGGGCCATGACCACCCCTGGGCGGCATCTGGGTGTGTTTCCCGAAGTTGCAGCTCATTGGGACTGGTATTCAGCTTTGATCGAAAAAGCAAATCGCCCGTTAAAAGTTCTCAATTTATTTGGATATACTGGTCTGGCATCCCTGGTGGCGGCAAAAGCCGGAGCCCAGGTAACACATCTGGATGCTTCTAAAAAATCGGTAACCTGGGCGCGTGACAACCAGATCCTTTCTGGGTTGGAGCAAAAGCCCATTCGATGGATCGTGGATGACGCACTCGGGTTTGTTGAGCGTGAGGTCCGGCGCGGAGCAAAATATGATGGCATTATTCTGGATCCGCCCAAGTTTGGGCGAGGACCGAAAGGCGAAGTTTGGGAAGTATATGAGTCTCTACCGGCTCTCCTGACAGCATGCCGCTTGATCTTGAGTGATACGCCACTCTTTATTGCGCTGACGGCTTATGCAGTTCGTGCTTCAGGAGTCCATCTTTACCAAAGCCTGGAAGAAATGATGATGCCGTTCAAGGGCAGCACAGATGCAGGTGAACTGGTAACCCGGGAAAAAAGCGCCGGGCGGTTATTATCCCAGGCGGTTTATGCGCGTTGGCAGGCAGAGTAATTTACTTGCCACCCGTCTTTTAATTGTTTTGTATGTTGATTATTCAGCCATAATAAAAAAATATGAGAGGTGTTTATGTCATTGCACGAAGAAATTTTTGAACAGCCCCAGCGTCTGGGGCAGTTGTTGCAATCACAACGGGAGACAGTAATAAAGATTGCCGATAAAATCCGCATACATGATCCAAAATATGTTTTTTTGGCAGCGCGTGGCACATCAGATAACGCCGGGCGTTATGCCAACTACTTATGGGGTGCGCACAATCACTTACCGTTGGCATTAGCGACTCCCTCGCTCTTTACTTATTACAACGAGCCGCCACGCCTGGATGGAGCCTTTGTGGTGGGTGTTTCACAATCAGGTAAGTCGCCGGATATTGTCAGCGTGTTAACGGAAGGTCGCAAACAGGGTTGCCTGACGTTGGCAGTAACCAATGCTCCCGATTCTCCATTAGCCGAAGCCGCTGAGCTGGTGCTTGATATTCAGGCCGGCACTGAAAAGGCGGTTGCCGCCACCAAAACTTATACTGCTGAGTTAATGGCACTGGCAATGATCTCTGTCGCATTGCGTGGCGATGAAAATGCCTGGGCTGATCTGGCAAAAGTGCCTGGTTGGATCGAAGAAGTGCTCCAGCAGGATGCCAGCATAGCGCGCATGACCGAGCGTTTCCGATATATGTACCAGTGTGTGGTACTTGGGCGCGGCTATAACTATGCGACTGCTTTTGAGTGGGCGCTGAAATTGAAAGAACTGACCTACGTGGTTGCTGAACCTTATTCTTCTGCAGATTTTCAGCATGGGCCAATTGCCATGGTCGAGGGCGGATTTCCTGTAATGGCGGTATCGCCGCAAGGCAAAGTCTTTGATTCAATGCTTGAAATGCTTACGCGTTTGCGCAGAAATCAAAATGCTGAGCTTGTGGTGATTTCTGATGATCCACGTGCCCTTGAACTTGGCCAGTCAACCATTAAATTACCCGGCGGTATGCCTGAATGGTTGACTCCTATTGTCACAATCGTCGCGGCTCAATTATTTGCCTGCCACCTGACGACGGTTAAAGGCTACAACACAGAAGCACCGCGCAGCATCACAAAAATTACCGAAAC